>PLYS01000423.1 GCA_003153455.1 Betaproteobacteria bacterium
ACAACGATGCGCACGGGTTTTGCCGGGTACGGTACTTGCGCCCACGCGGGCGCGATGCACGCCGCAAGCAGCGCGGCTAATACGACACTCGTCCTCATCAGCTTGCCTCCGTCCGTGGAGATAATGGGCCTTATGTTCATGCTTGCTTCCTCCTCCCCGGAAGGTGACCGCGATCCGGGCGGGTCGTGAGCGGGATCAGTGGTCAATCACCGAGCAATCTATTCCAAGCACCAAAGCGAAGCAAGCTCTTTCCCGCGCCCCGGCTGCTCCGAGGAGTGGTTCCTGAAAGTGGTCGACGAGGGCATCGCCGATTTAGACGCCGGTCGCACCTTCTCCACTCGCGAAGTGCTTCGGCCAACTCCGGACGGTCAAGGTCGCCTCGGGCAATGACTGCTCCTCGGCCACAGCGGCCGCTGGCGATTTGCCCAAGAGGTAGTCGGAGCTTCGAATTTGAGCGTCCGATTCCGAAAAATTTCAGATGACGCTTTCGACCCGATGCGGTCACACAGTCCGACGTAGATCGAGCGTCCGCTTACGCCGGCAGCCGACATTCACGCATCCGCACCATCGGAATTGAATCGAATTAGGAAGACTTCGATGTCTCGCTGGCTGTCTGCGCCAGCCGTGCCACCGCTTCATACATATCTTCCACCGCGTCGGCCTTGAAGCTCAATTCCCGTACTTTGGCCCGGCACGCTCGCGCAATTCCTAGTCGATGATATCCGAGGCCACCGCACTTTGACATTAATCAAGCCCCAAGTGTGCGCTGGCGGTCAGACTTGAACGACGGCAGCTGACACCATGTGCTATGCAAATTCGTCTCCTTTCCCGGACCGCCCCAATGACGACAAATGAAGCGCTTCACGGACTGTCACAGGAAGAGGCGGCCTTGCGCCTCGCGCGGGACGGTTTCAACGAACTGCCCTCGGCCAAGCCGCGCAGCCTCTTTGCCATTGCGGCCAAGGTGGTGTGCGAACCGATGTTCCTGCTCTTGATCGCCTGCGGCGCGATCTACCTGCTGCTCGGCGATCGTACCGAAGCGTTGATGCTGCTCGGCTTCGTTCTGGTGGTGGTCAGCATCAGTTTCCTCCAGGAACGCAAGACCGAGCGCGCGCTCGAGGCCTTGCGCGATTTGTCCAGCCCGAGGGCGCTGGTCATACGCGATGGCGAACAACGGCGCATCGCCGGCCGCGAGGTCGTGCGCGGCGACCTGCTGGTGCTTGCCGAGGGGGACCGGGTTCCGGCCGACGCGGTGCTGATCTCCGGTGTGAACGTATCTGCGGATGAATCGCTGCTCACCGGCGAATCGGTCCCGGTGCGCAAGGCGGGCGCCGCAAGCGTTCCAGACGTTGGCGCCGCAGGCGCGATGGGCAAGCCAGGCGGAGACGACTTGCCTTTCCTGTACTCGGGCACCCTGGTGGTCCAGGGCAAGGGCCTGGCGCAGACCTTGGCTACAGGGCAGCACACCGCAATCGGCAACATCGGCAAGGCGCTCGCCGCGGTGGAACAGGAGCCGACGCGCATCCAGCTCGAGACCGCGAGAATCGTAAAGCGCTTGGCATGGCTGGGCTTCGCCTTGAGCCTGGCGGTGGCGATCGCCTACGCGCTGCTGCGAGGTGACTGGCTCAACGGATTCCTGGTCGGAATCACGCTGGCGATGGCGATCCTGCCGGAGGAACTGCCGGTGGTGATGACCATCTTCCTGGGGCTGGGCGCATGGCGCATCGCGCAACAGCGGGTGTTGACGCGGCACATTCCCGCAGTCGAGATGCTGGGATCCGCCACCGTGCTGTGCGTGGACAAGACCGGGACGCTGACGCAGAACCGCATGGCCCTGGCGCAGCTGTGCGCGCAGGACCATGTCCTCGATCTCGCCGCCCTGAAGGGGTCCGAACTGCCCGAACAGTTTCACGAACTGCTGGAATTCAGCATGCTCGCCAGCCACCGCGATCCCTTCGATCCGATGGAAAAAGCCATCGCCGAGTCGGCACAGAAGGCGCTCGCGGGCACGGAGCACATTCATGGCGACTGGACGCTGATCGAAGAATACGCGCTGTCCAGAGAGCTCCTGGCGGTTTCGCACGTGTGGCAGTCGCCAGACCGCGAGCACTATGTCATTGCTGCCAAGGGCGCACCTGAAGCCATAGCCGATTTATGCCATCTCGGCAAGGCGGATGCGGGAGCACTCGAGCGCTCGGTGACGGCAATGGCCGCGCAGGGCCTGCGGGTGCTGGGAGTAGCCAAGGCTTCATTCAGGCAGGCTGATCTGCCCGCGATCCAGCACGACTTCAACTTCGAGCTCCTCGGGCTGATTGGCCTTGCCGACCCGGTGCGCGATTCGGTGCCGGCCGCGATCGGCGAGAGCCACGCCGCCGGCATGCGCGTCATTATGATCACCGGCGATTATCCGGCGACAGCCATCAGCATCGCGCAGAGAATCGGGCTCAAATCGCCGGAGCGCATCATCACCGGCGCGGAGCTGGATGTGCTCTCCGACGCGGAACTCGCGCGCGACGTACGGGATGTCAACGTTTTCTGCCGCGCCGCGCCCGAACACAAACTGCGCCTGGTGAACGCGCTCAAGGCCAACGGCGCGATCGTCGCCATGACCGGCGACGGGGTGAACGACGCGCCAGCGCTGAAGGCGGCGCACATCGGCATCGCCATGGGAGCGCGCGGCACCGACGTGGCGCGCGAATCCGCCGCGCTGGTGCTGCTCGATGACGATTTCACTTCCATCGTGGCGGCAGTCAGGCTGGGCCGTCGCATTTTCGACAATCTGAGAAAGGCCATCGCCTTCGTCATGGCGGCGCACGTACCCATCGTCGGCATGTCTTTGATCCCGGTGGCGATGGGCTGGCCATTGGTGCTGTTGCCGGTTCACATCCTGTTCTTGCAGTTGATCATAGATCCGGCCTGCTCGGTCGTGTTCGAAGCGGAGCCTGAAGAAGCCGACGTGATGCGCCGCGCACCGCGCCCGCCCGATGCTTCTCTCTTCGACCGCGGCACTGTCGTCTTCGGCCTGCTTCAGGGCGGCGGCATCCTCGCGATCGTGTTTGCAGTGTTCACCATCGCCTTGTACCGCGGTCAGGATGCGGAGGTGGCGCGCGCGCTCACATTCACCGCCATGGTCATCGCCGATCTCGGCTTGATCTTGAGCAACCGCTCGCGCGCGCGCAACGTGTTTGCCACGTTAGGCACGAGCAACCGGGCCCTGTGGTGGGTGCTGGGAGGCGCGCTCACCTTCCTGGGCGTGGTGCTGTATGTGCCGCCGCTGCGCGAATTGTTCCATTTCGGCTATCTGCACGCCGACGATATCCTGATTGCCATCACGGCGGGAATAGTTTGCATCTTCGGTGCGGAAGCAGCCAAGCGTCTGCGCAAACTCTGACTTGCGGGATATGCAATTAGGTCCCTTGACTCGAGCGACCGCCGCTGAAAGCTATTCCAGTTCATGCGGGTTTTTGTCGTCGATGACGGGACTTAGCCACACGGTTCGCTTAGTTGTTGCGAATAGATTGATTTTCATCAAGTGCAGAGGAAGATACTTCCCAGAAGTGATCACTAAAATGGCTTGCCGCGTTGGGTATCCGCAAGCGTCTCCTTTCGGGCTGGAACCGGACGATCAGCAGCCTGATTTCGTAGCGCCTCCATGGACCGCTCCTGGCCGATAGGGTCTATTCCCCACTCAGCCCGTAACCAGCCACTGGGAAAATCCCCCATATTTTCAAGGTCCGCTTACGGGCGACTATGGCTAACCGCCGCTCCCGGCCAGGACCGGCCCCGGACGCCCACGTGTTTGCTCCATAGCTGACGCTAGCCGGTCAGTCTGGAGTAGGAGTTCAGGCGGACTCGCTATCCGTGTTTTTCAATTCGTCACCGCCGTGGCTTCCCTGAATTGCTTGGGAGCGGAGCCGAGATCCTATTACGTTCTCGACAATCTTTGCTCGAAGACGTTCGACAGTGTCATCACGTTGAACCGGTAATTGTAAAGTTCTAGCGAGGGCTTCTAATTCCCCCCTTCTTGGAACAGAGTCGATCAGCAAAGTCTCACCTTCCTCCCTAGACTGCAGAACGCTCAGGCGTTTGGAAATTGCTTGATAGAAACCAATGTCTTTCTTGAGCTTTCCAAAAGATGAATCTCGCTCTCGAACGGGTGCGTCTGGCTTTAGACGTTGAGCTAGTTCAAACAATGGCGCGAGCTCTGCGTCGGAGCGATTGTCGACATAGTCCGCAAGTTTGCGTAGCAAATTAGAAAGCTCGCTTCTCTTTTGCCTGGTTATTGCCATCTTGCTATCTCCACCAGTTCATTTGTTGCCCGAATTCAGTCGCCACCTCTTCCAGATCATCGACTACGCTTTGATGGCTTCCCGAAGTATATCGGTTAAGCACGACTGGGACCCCATACTGGGGCGCGTCTGCGAATAGAGTGTCGTTTCTCTTGATGTATGCATTGTAAACGGCGACCCCCGCCGTCTTATGTTGCGTCATGAACGCTCTTTGAGCGGCCATCGGTTCCCCACCGTACTCCTGAATCATAGTAAATACGACTCCGAGGACCTTTGGCTTAATTGTTGCAACCTTTTCGCCCTGATCTAAAGCCGCATATGAATGTTCGCACTTAGTTCAAACGCTGTAACTGCAACGATGCTTGAGCCTGGCTCGGTGCAACTTGTCCGCGAAAGTGCTGGAATCATTTCCAACTCAAGAGTTGCCTTGCAGACTTTCAGCCGTTCTAGAAAAGCAACTCTAGCTAGCGGAGCGAAATTAACAAAGGTGCATTATGCGCGACAATGGGGCGGCTTCAAGCACGCCATTGCGGCGCTTCGAATTGATTCGCTAATCCCTCGGAGAAGCGCGGTCGAACGCGGGCGTTGAACGGCCGCTTCGGAGAACGCGCTATGTCCGGAGTGGGTCGACGGACTGCCCCT
This sequence comes from Betaproteobacteria bacterium, assembly GCA_003153455.1. Lineage (GTDB taxonomy): Bacteria > Pseudomonadota > Gammaproteobacteria > Burkholderiales > SG8-41 > PALSA-1004. Next base: position 4,932 of record PLYS01000423.1, read on the forward strand.
GGCGTTTTCGGACAGCAGACGCTCAAATCGACAATCCTGATTTCAACAATCACAGGCCCCCAGTGGCCGCTGTGGCCGAGAAGCGGCCACTCACGAGGTCCTAGCTGTGTGACCGCACAGGGTCGTTAGCTTCCAGTCACCAATATATTCGATAACTGCCCGCCTGCCTAAGGTACATGGATTCACGTAGAGCTCAATAGCTGACCGCACGTTCGAGCCAGTACCAAACCCCCATTATCACAACGCCCCGCCTTCCGGCCTCAGGCCGCCTGGACCTCGAGCAGGGTTGGAGTAGTCACTGCGGTGCAGAGCGACTGCAGTCCGAGGAGCACTTGCTGGCGCCGCAACGCGCGTTCATGTTCGGGGGTGAGGTGCGGGTCGCCCAGAACATACGGCACCGCCCTGCCTAAAATAACGCGATAGGCGCCGACGTTCAGTGGGATGGCCGGGATCGCGCTGAAGAAAGCCACCGCGATACCAATCCGTTCGATTTCCTTTGCTATCGTTGCGCCGCAACGATTGCAGGTCCCTCAGGTAGCGGTGAGGAGAACGGCGTGGACCCCGTCCTGCTTCAGGGCGAGGGCCATTTCACGGCCGAAGCGGCGTGCCCGCTCTACCGGTTGCACATTGCCCACGGTGGTGTATAGGTACGGGAGCACGCGGCCCACTTTGCCCTGTTGCTCTAGCTCGCGCAGGATATCCAGTGGCACCGCGCGTTGCGGGTCCTGCCGGACGTAGCCGTTGTCGTAGCCGCCATGAACGCAAGTCCATTCCGCCGGGCTCATTTCCTGCAGGTGGCCGATGGGGTATTTCATCCACTTGGTGGCCCGCCAGGACTCGATCCGATCCGGATTGCCCTGCGGCACCACGCCGGAGGTTGTCACCAGCGCGATGGTCGCGTTCTCCAGTCCGGAGAGCGCCGCCGCCGGGCTCACCTGATCGTATTGCGGCAACTGCACCTCGCTCGTAAACGGCCGCTGCTGCAGGCGGTCAAGCAGCATTTCCACCATGCGCTCGGCGCCGCTCTTGGCGTCGAATTCGTTGCGGCGCATGCCCGTGGGCAGGTAACCGTCGACGTCGGCCGGACCGGCGGGTTCGCCGCGGCCAAGCTTCAGCGCAAAAGGCGCCAGGCGCGCCATCACGCCCCCCATGTCCATCGCAGTATTGCCGGCGGGCAGGATGTAGGTGCGACGCCGGTAGAGATCCACACCCGGATTCTCCGGAAACATTGCAGTCACCGCGGGCAGATTCAGCCGCTCTTTGACCGCGCTGCACACGGCGCCGCAGGCAACGCCATAGCGCCCGGCTGCAAAGGCAGGCCCTGCCACCACCAGGTCGGGCTTCTGGGCGGCGATCAGTTTCAGCACTTCCGCCAACGCGTCGTCAGTGTGCTCGTTGAAATAAGAATCACCGCAAATTACCGTCGCCACCACGTCGGCGCTTTCTCCCAGGCACTTTTGCAGGAGCACTCCGGGACCCACGGGGCCGGTCTTCACCGTCGGGCGCGCATCGGCCTTGTCTTCTCCGCCGATACCGCCAAAAAACTGGTTCAGGTAATGGATCACTCGCAATTGGGTCGCCACTCGAATCCCCTCTGGTTTCGTGCTAATAGGCCCGTCCGCGATGCGTGGTGTAACCAAGCTGACAGGTGGCAGCGTAGAGTTGCCGCAACCCCACCGGGAAGGCTTCGTTGGGCTGCTTCTGAAAGCCGATTTCATAATCGTTGCCGGCCAGGAACCGATCGCCGCCCAAGACCCGGGATACGGCCGGCATTTGGATGATTTCCTCCTGGTTGCCGACCGAGACGATTGCGGTAGCCTGGGGTACATAGGTCACTAGCGGGAAATCACTGCCGTCGGTATCGGAGTACTCGTCCACCCCTAAGACAGTAGCGATACCTGCCTGCTCTACGTGCTGGCAAATGAGCATTTGATCGGCGTACGCGTGGCCGCCGTTGGACATGGTGATCACGGCCCCCTGTGCGTCAAGCATTTTCGCGAGCTTGGCCATCTGGGCCGCCTGCCGGTGCTTTTCAATCGCGCTTGGGATCAGGGACCGGCCCAGGATTACGCCCACAAAGTTGATATCCTGGCCGTGTCGCCGGTAAAGGGCCTGAATGACCGGCTCGTTCTGGTAGTGATGCGTCGGGCTCCGGTGGCAGGCGATCCAATAGTCGGCGCTGATGAGGGCACTGTCGAGCACTTCGTTGGGATGGACCAATGCCGGTGTGCTGGTGACACTCATTCCGTACAGGAAGGTGGTATGCAGTTCACCTTCGCTCATGGTGGGCATGATGTAGACCACGCGGGGAAGGCTAGCGTCCACCTTACCCAGTTCATAGTTAACCACCGCGTCGGGCTGCAGGTCGCGGGTCGCCTCGGCCAGGTACTTGGCCACTCGCATGGTGGCTTTGCGGCAAGACGCAGTGGCGTCCGGTATGTGCACGCCGGGAGCGAACGAGAATTGCAACACAACGTTGCACATGTCTGAGAAAGGACTATAGGGCGCACCCGGCCCCGACATGTCGATGATCGCTTCTTTCAGGCCCTGGCTGTCCGCAGCGCCGGGAATGTCACCGGTGGCGATTACCGCCACGCCTTCAAGCCGATGGGTCACACCGCTGCCAACCTGGTCGGGCGGCGAGATGAACCACGGAAAGGTGGAACCCGCCGGCTTGTATCTGGGCTCGATAGCGTCGATCACGTGAATGATCCGGGTGGACTCCCCTGAGCCTGCTAACTCCACCGAGACGCCGGTTAGATTGCTGTCCCCCAGAACCATGGCCGTAACGGCAGCCCGGTCGACAGTGAGAACTCCATTGCGCAGAGCCGTCGTCTCTCCGAAAGATATCTGCGTGACCCGAAAACTGGCCATTTCCAATCGCATTGCCGTTTACCTTTCGGTCGATGCTCGTGCCGAGCTGATGACGGAACGATGTTGCGTTATTTCAAATGGTATCATGTCCGAAACCGAAAAACGAAGCGATACCGGGAGATTCGATGCGCGAAGTCATCACGGCACCGCTGCCCGGGCTCGATCTGCGGCAGCACTACGGACATTACCAGTCGCCGGCGATCCGCGCCGGCGGGCTCATCTTCTGCTCCGGCATGATCCCGGTGGACCCACAAACCGGTGAGCGGCAGCACGGCACGCTGACCAGCGAGGCGCATGTCATCTTTGGGAACCTGAAGCTTCTGCTCGAGTCGGCCGGGTCGTCGCTCGACCGGCTGGTGCAGGTGCATGCGCTGATCTATGACAGCATCGAGTACGATGTGCTCAACCGTGTCTACCGGCAGTACGTGGCGAACGGCCCGCCCGCGCGCACCGTATGGACCGCGCAGATCGAAGCTGGGTTCAAGGTGCAGCTCGATGTGGTGGCCGCCGCATGATGTGCCCGCAGGATATGCCATGAGCTTGCAGCGTGAAGTGATTGCTCCGCCTCTGCCAGGGCTGGATGCGGGGCGCAGCTTCGATCAGCAGGTGTCGATGGTGGTGCGGGGCGGCGAGTTTCTGTTCGTTTCCGGCCTGACCGCCGTCGATCCGAAGACCGGTGAGCGAATGCTAGGCACCACGATGAGCGAGACCCACCAGATCCTCGCAAATCTCAAGCTGATGCTGGAGGCAGCGGGTTCCTCACTCGACAAGGTCGTGAAGGTAAACGTGCTGCTGCACAGCATGCTGGAGGCGCCGAATATAAACGAGGTATTTTCCCGCTGCTTCCCCGAACCGCCCCCCGCACGCACCGTATGCGGTGCGCGCCTGCCCGACGGCGTGAGGGTCATGATCGAATGCACCGCATTGGCGTGAAATGATGACAGAGAAGCTTGCACGTTCGGCCATCCAGCCGAAGAACCCGCTGCTCAATGTCTCCCGCAGCGCTAACCTGCCACACGTACCCGGCATCCGCGTCGGCGACTACCTATTTCTCTCAGGAATGGGCCCGATCGATCCGCGCACGGGCGGGCGCAATCATGGGCCGATAGCCGAGCAGATCCGCACGACCCTGAACAATATAAAGCACATACTGGAATTCGCTGGCTCGTCGCTGGAGCGAGTCGTGAGAGTGCATGTGGTGCTGGCGGATATCTCGCACATGGACGAGATGGACCGGGTCTATCGCGAATTCTTCCCCGTCAATCCACCGGCGCGCACTGCGTGGTCGATGCAGCTTCGGTTCGGAAACGGCTGCGAGATCGAGTGCGTGGCGCTCGTGGACTGATCGCCTTATCGTAATCAGAAGTTGTCGGCGGCCCAGTCGGCGACGTAATTGGCGGCGTGGGACCGATTGTCGCCCTGCACGTGCTCGCTGCCGCCTTCGTCGGCGGTGAATATTCTGATGTTATTGGCAGTACGGGCGCGGCATTTTGCCCAGGTGTAATATTGGCGCAATCATCCCGGATAAGCGATGAACGACCCCGCCCACCTCCCTTCGGCTCTGCGCGAGCCGCTGCCATCAGCGCTGCTGGACGCGCTGCGCACGCTGCTGGGCGACCGTCTCAGCACGACCGACGCGATGCGTGAGCATCACGGCAAGGACGAATCGGCGCACCCGCACGCCTGGCCCGACGCGGTGGCATTTGTGCAGACGGCCGACGAAGTCGCGCACGTCGTCAAGCTGTGCCGCCAATACCGCGCGCCGCTGATCGCGTACGGCGCCGGCAGTTCAATCGAAGGCCAGGTGCTGGCCATACACGGTGGCTTGAGCATCGACTTCACGCGCATGAACCGAATCCTTGCGGTCAATGTCGACGATCTCGACGTCACGGTCGAGCCTGGTGTCACACGCAAGCAGCTCAACAGTCACTTGAGCGGCACCGGCATTTTCTTCCCGATCGACCCAGGGGCCGACGCGACGATCGGCGGCATGGCCGCGACGCGCGCCTCGGGCACCAACGCAGTGCGTTACGGCACGATGCGCGAGAACGTGATGGGATGCTGTTCTGCGAATTCCACGGCACGCCCGCCAGCGTTGCCGAGCAGGCGCGCTCCGTGCAGGAGATCGCGAAGGAACTGGGCGGCCTGGATTTCGAATGGGCGACCAGACAGGAAGACCGCACGCGCTTGTGGCAGGCGCGCCACGATGCCTACCCTGCGTGCCGGCAACTGCGGCCCGGCAACCGCGCGTTTTCCACCGATTCTTGCCCCGTCATTTCCACTATTCATCCCCACTGGTTAACCATCGGAAAATCACCTGTCGCTTGCCCGCTCTACCCGAACGGGGGCCGTACCCGAAGGATTACACTTTGCAACTTGAGCTTTCGGGGGCAGCGGGATCTAAAGAACTCGCGCAAGCGCGGAGTTGCCCAATGAGTGGTGACCCCGGCTACTCCGGCTTGATGCCAGCTGCCTTGGCGAGTTCTGAATATTTCTGGACTTCCGATCTTATGAAGGCGCCGAACTGATCCGGCGTGCTCGACGCCGGTTCGACGCCAAGCTCGCCGAAGCGCGCTTTGATGTCCGGCATAGCAGCGATCTTTGCCATGGCTGTCGACAGTATGGCGATAGCGTTGGGGGAAGTGTCCGCAGGCGCGACCAGGCCCCACCAAGTGCTGATGTCGAAATCTTTCAAGCCACCAGCTTCGGCGATCGTCGGCAGTTCGGGCATTAGCGGCGTGCGCTGTGCGCTGGCAATCCCTAGCGCTTTTAGCTTTCCAGTCCTGATGTACGGCGAAGTTACGCCTACGGCGAGAAACGCCAGATGGACATGTCCTCCGAGCAAATCGGCAATGGCGGGCGCGTCGCCCTTGTATATGATATTCGTGATCTGCACCTTGGCAAGCGTATTGAACATTTCGCCGGCCAGATGCGGTCCTGCGCCGATGCCCGTCGATGCGTAGTTGAGGTATCCGGGTTTGGAACGGGCAAGCGCGATCAATTCCTTGACGGAGTTAGCGGGTACCGACGGATGCGTGACAAGCAAATAGGTGCTTTTTCCGGAGATGCTTATTGGCGCGAAGTCCCTGGTGATTTCGTACGGCAGTTTGAGATAAAGGCTCGGCGCCATAGCGTGGGAGCCTGCCAACATTAGCAACGTGTAGCCATCCGCAGGCGCTTTGGCTGCAATATTCGCGCCGATGGTGCCGCCGGCACCCGGTCGATTGTCAGCTACAACGCTCACGCCGAGCGATTCGCTGAGTTTCTGACCGACAGTGCGTGCCACGATGTCGGTGCTACCACCAGCCGGGTAGGAAACGACGAGACGGATCGGTCTTGCGGGGTAGTCCTGCGCAGACGCGAGTGGTACAAGAAAGGAAATTGCGATTGCAAACCAACCATTAATGAGTTTCATGTCTGCTCTCAAGAGAAGTAAGGCCGATTATTTCAACGTTGCTTCCGTGGACGTGCGCGCATTCTCGATCATCTGCCAGATCCGAGGTGGTGACAGCGGAAGCTCATAGGGTTGGACTCCCAGAGAGCTCAGTCCGGATGCCAAGGCATTCGAGATGACTCCCCCTACAGGAATAATTCCTCCTTCTCCCGCCCCTTTGGCGCCCAAGGGATTGTTTGGCGACGGATAGAGCTCGAGGGTGATCGCTCTGATGTTCGGGAAATCCTCGGCCGTCGGCATGAGATAGTGTGCCAAGGTTCCCGTCAGCAACTGCCCTTCGTCATCGTAGACTAAATGTTCGAGGATGCTCCCACCGAGCCCCTGGACGATCGCGCCTAAAACCTGTCCGTGAAGCGTCATCGGATTGATGATGCGCCCGACATCCTCGACTGCAACATAATCGAGCACTTGCAGATGACCGGTTCGGGGATCGACCGCTACGTGTGCGGCATGGGTACCTGAGGGGGTGATTTCCCTTACCCTTGTCCTCATAGCCTCCATTTCACCACCAAATTTCGTTTTCATCGCCACCATTGCTGAAATCATCAATTCAAGTCCGACAGGCTGCTAGGCTCCTACCCAGCTTAGTAATCGAGATATCCCCGAGACCCGGTAACTTGCGCAGGTCAACTAGCAAGGACGGCTGGGCAAGTCGGAAGGCTAGAATGGGAATAAGGCTTTGACCGCCGGCAATAGGCCTCGCATCGCCCGCGTGCATCGAGAGCAACGTGAGGGCTTCTGTGAGCGTGCTCGGAGCCGCATAGTCAAACGCCGGCAGCTTCATAGAGCACGTCTCCAAGACCCATCACTTCTGCATCTTCCCTCTTGCGAGTGCATAATATTATTTGTTTGAGATGGCCAACAAAGTTCTCAATGGCATCGCGAGCGAGCGTTTAACGTTCTTCACTTCTACGATGGAAGAGTGATTCTTGATGCCGATGTCCATCTCCAACATCATGTTAAGACTCTCGCTAAAGTTCTGCATGTCTCGCACCGCAAACTTCAGAAGGTAATCGTACTCGCCGCTGATCACGCTGCATTCGATGATCTCGGGAATCTTCTGAATCGCCGCCTCGAAGTTCGCATACTGTTTCGCCGTCTGTTCTGATAACCTGATGCGGCAGTGGACAAAGACATGCTTGGCAATTTTCCTCAGATTAACTATGGCGGCGACACCGGAAATGTAGCCTTGCGCACGCAGCTTGCGAACCCGCTGCAGGCACGAGCTCGCCGACAGAAAGACCCTCTCAGCGAGCTGCACATTGCTAATATCCCCCTCCTGCTGGAGGATCTCGAGGATCTTGAGATCTGTGGGTGAGAGGTTATCCACTGGCTTGCCTATTCTTGGAGGCCCTGATAATCGACTCCTTGATTTTGGTGCGCCCAAAGCAGTTTGCCGTCGACTATCAACATCATTTTACCATTGGTTGCGCTGCCGCGAGCAGCGCGGAGATCTGCGCGTCGTCGCGCGTGGCGGCGAACACGACTTCGTCAAGGCCCGCTGCGTTGTACTCGGCAAGACCTGAACGCACTTCCTCGGGACTGCCGAAAACCGCGTGTCGACGCATGACGTCGTTTGTGATCAGCGCCTCGGCGGCGGACCAATCGCTACGCGCGACGGCAGCACGGAGAATCTCCTGATCGATCTGTGTCCCAGCGACTTCCATATTCTTGCTATGGTGATGATTGCGCAGAAGTATCGCGAGCAGGCGGCGCAGACGCGTGGTTGAAGCTTCCTCAACCCCCGCTGCGGCGTACACGAGCCCGGCGGAGCGCACCGTGCGCCCCGCGGTCCCGCGGCGTACGTGCTCCATACACCAGCGCACGAACGCGACCGATGAACCGCCGCTAATAAGCACACCATCGGCATGCGCACCTGCAAGTTCGAGCATCTTCGGGCTCGAAGCGGCCAGGAAAATCGGCACGCGGCGCTGCCCAGTGGCGAGAGAGCGATCACGCACGCGAAAGGTTTCTCCTTCTATGCGCACCTTCTCGCCCGATAAGAGAGCGCGGATGATCTCCAACGCCTCACGCATCGGTCTCAAGGGCTTCGCGGACGATATGCTCAGTGATTCCAAGTCGACGGGCCCGCCGGACCCCAAGCACAGCGTAACGCGTCCCGGATAAAACTCATCCAGCGTCGCGGCGGACATCGCTGCCTGTACGGGATGCACCGTGAACGGGTTCACTGCCATCAGCGCAGCGCCCAAGCGGACCGTTACACCGAGCGCGTGCGAGGCCCGGGTGACGGGATCTCGCTGGAACAGATGGTTCGCCAGCCAGATTCTCGACGCGCCTCCGGCTTCGCCAGCCGCAACTTTTGCACGGAATATGTCAGGTGGGTCGTCGCGCCCGTCAGAAGAGATGCTTACAGAGAGCCCCCTGCGCGGCGCGGGTGTCTTCACTTCGGGCATCGGCGCCCCCTTCTTTCGCAATCGTCGTTACTATGAACGGTCAGTCGCAATATCCGCTCCGCATTTTTATGGGCGATTTTCTCCCGGTCGTGCTCGCTAATTGGAAGCGCTTTTAGAAATTCAGCGCCCACTTTATTTGATTCGTAAGGCCAATCCACCGAGAACAGAACATTGTCCGCACCAACCTCGAGCAAACTGCAAAGCAGCGCCGGAATGGAAAAGGCGCCGGCCGTCGTGATAACGAGGTTATCGCGCATGTATTCGAGCGGCTGACGCTTTAGACCACGCCGTTTCGCGACGTAGCCCGTATGGTCACCCAGCCGATGCATGCCGAACGGCAGTCCCTCGCCCATATGGCCGAGGATGATCTTCAGTTTCGGAAATTCATCAAAGGCGCCTGAGAACAGTATCCGCAAGAAATGAACGCTCGCGTCTATAGCAAAACCCCATGCAGCGCGAGATAGGTCTTCGAAGCCCTGAAAATACGCCTGCATTAATCCCGAGTGAGGCACAGCCGGATGCAGATAGATCGGGAGATCGTGCGCCTGCGCGCAGTCGAAGATACCCCAGTATTTCCTGTCGTCGAGGAAGCTGCCCCGCGTGTGGCCATTGATCATGGCCCCTCGGAAACCTAGCTTCATGATCGTGCGCTCGAATTCTTTCACGGCCGCTTCGGGATCAGGTGTCGGCAAAGCGGCGAAAGCAGCAAATCGTGTCGGATGCGCCTTGACCGCTTGGTACATGAGGTCGTTGGCGTCGCGAGCCATGGAAATGGCCACGTCTGCATCGAACGTCTCACACCCGGGCTGCGTCAACGACAGCACCTGCATGTCGATCCCGGCTGCATCCATTGCAGCCAGCCGCCGCTCACCGATATCAGATAGTTCAGCTTCGATATCGTGCCCCAGATGCGCGCTGCGGTCTTTAAAAACCGCTCTCGGCTGGTTCTTGATCTTATCCGTCTGCAGCGGCGATGTGAAATGTTCTTCCAGCGTGATTACTCGCATTCAAGAATCCTTTTCATTCGACTTTGACATTCGCCGCTTTAGCGACTTTGAACCACTTGTCGGACTCGGCGTTGAAAAAGGCAGTGAATTCCTCCGGTGTGCTTCCTACTGCGATGCCGCCCATGCCTAGCAGGTTTTCCCGGATCTCCGGCGTCTTTAAGGCTTTCGAGACGTCAGCGTAGATGTGGCGTACAATCTCGTGCGGAACACCCGCTGGCATTGAAAGGCCTTGCCACGAGCTGGCCTCGTAGCCTTTTAACCCCGACTCGCTGACGGTTGGCACATCAGGCAGCGTCGGGAAGCGCTCCTTGGTCGAAACCGCAATCGCGCGTAACTTGCCGGCCTTCACGTGTGGCACGACCCCCACCGCAAGATTGAATGCAACTTCGATCCGTCCTGCCAGCTGGTCTACAAGCTGAGCGCCTCCACCCTTGTACGTGATCAGCACGATGTCGACCCCCGCCTGCTGTTTGAACATTTCCATTGCCAGATGATGGCTGGCGCCTCCGCCACTCGAAGCGTAGTTCATTGCACCGGGTTTCTTCTTGGCCAAGGCGATAAGCTCCGAGACGTTCTTTACCGGCAGCGCAGGATGCACGAGCAGCAACATCGGCATGGACGCTACCTGCGTCACGTGCGAGAAATCCTTGAGCGAATCGAATGTAGCGTTGGTGGAAATTCTGGAAGCCATCGACTGTGCGGGTGCCACCATGCACATGGTGTAGCCATCAGGAGGGGACTTTACGCACATTGTCGTACCGATATTGCCGGATGCGCCGGGGCGATTGTCCGCAACCACCGTCACTCCCCAGGCTTCCGCCAATGCTCTGGCCACCACGCGCCCGAGAGCGTCAGTCGCGCCGCCTGGAGGGTACGATAGGATCATCCGGATCGGCTTCGCAGGATAGGTCTGCGCCTGCGCCGATAAAGGTAGTGCTGCGGCGAGGATCATAGTCAGCGATACAAACGACCCTTTCATTACAGGCCTCCAACAAGATGTTCATTGATCCGATTCATCCTCAGTAATTGCCAAAGCTGAGTAGGCGTCATAGGCGTCCTTCGCGGCCGAACACCGATTGCATGTGCTATAGCGTTCAATATGGCAGGAGCCGTTGGAATCAATGCAGGCTCGCCAACACCCTTGGCGCCGAATGGCCCAAGCGGCTCTTCGGCCTCAATTATGAAAATCTCGATCTCGGGCATGTCGCCTACTGTGGGAATGAGATAATCGTGCAAGTTGTCGGTCTTCCCAGGGATATATTCCTCGATTAACGCGAGACCTAGCCCTTGGGCAATTCCCCCATGGATCTGCCCTTCGACCTGCGTCAAATTGATCGCGCGTCCGACGTCGTGTGCGGCCCATATGTTTTTGACATGGACAGTGGCGACTACGGTATCGACCTCGACTAATGCCAGCTGCGCGCCAAACGCGTAGCTTGCGTAGGGAACACCTTGATATTGAGCATCAAGATCTGTCGTTGGCGGATCATAGAATCCGGTAGCGGTGATCAACATCCCATCATCACATGGCCTCAATGATCCGAGATTTATTTCGATACGTCTTTTCCCATCGTCCGCATAAATCCTGCCGTTGTCGAATTCGATTTCTGCGTTTGAAGTAGTCTTTCCGTGTTTGCGTAGCGCGACTTTCAGATTTTCCGCCGCGAGCTTCACGGCATTTCCAGAAACGAACGTTTGGCGCGAAGCAGAGCTCTTCCCAGCATCAAGTGTCTTGTCAGTGTCTCCAACCACTAAGTCGATAATGTTCGGTGGCACCTTGAGCGTGTCCGCACATATTTGGGCAAGCACCGTGGTAACTCCCTGTCCAATGTCAACCGCTCCACTGAACAGCGTAATACGCCCATGCGCGCCAATTCCAACCCGAATCGATGAGGGGTTGGGCTGTGAAGTATTGCCGATCCCATACCACATGCAGCCGATTCCGATACCACGGCGCTTGCTTCCACCCTTAGCATTAAAAGCATTGACGTTAGCCAGTTGCTCTCGCCAAATGGGGTGCAGCTTTTCAAGGCACGCACGCATGCCGATGCTTTGCTCAAGCTTTTGCCCGGTCGATGTCCTATCGCCCGCCTCAAGAACATTAAGCAAACGAAATTCGAGCCTATCGATGCCCATCGCATTCGCAAGCTCGTCCATCAGCGACTCGTGAACGATTGCGCATTGCGGCACCCCAAATCCGCGAAAAGCGCCTCCGATCGCGTCTGTCGTATGAATTGCGCGGGTCGTGCAGCGAACCGCCGGGACACGATACGGTCCCATCGCATGTATGGGAACTCGGCTTGCGACTATCGGGCCACAGGAGGCGTATGGGCCCGTGTTGAAGTCCGCGTGAAACTCATACGAGGCGATGCGGCCACTCTCATCACAGCTCAGCTTGGCCGTCATTGCCGCTGGGTGGCGCTTGGTGGTTACGCGCATGCTCTCGCTCCGGGAGTAGACGCAAACGACAGGTCTGGATAGATGCCATGCCGCGACTGCGATCAAAGGTTGCACGGACATGTCGATCTTCCCACCAAAGCCTCCCCCAACGGCCGACGGAACGATCCGCACAGCCTTCGGATCGATGCCCAGAACGGAAGCGATCTCGTCTCGATTCATATACGGCGTCTGAGTCGAAACAAACATCTCCATCCGGTCTCCTACCCGTCGTGCAACTCCCGCCTCAGGTTCAATGTAGGCGTGCTCCACAAAAGATGTGTCGAAGGCCCCTGCCACAAATCGGCTTCCCCTCTGGGCGACAACGTCCCCGGTGACCTGAATACCCTCCATGAGGATATTCGCTCGACGGCGTGCATGAAGCGTCGCGGCATCGGGTTTGCATGCCTCGACGAGGCCACTCACCGCGGGAAGTTCCTCCCATGCCACCGGAAACTCAGCCGTGGGAAACTGCTCGACTGCGCTACGCTCGCCGACAATGGCGGCAATCCCTTCTCCCAAGTAACGAACGTAGCCGTCAGCCAGCACAGGCTGATCTCGCAATCGTGGAAAAACACTGAATTCGTTACGTCCCGGTACATCTCGGGCAGTAAAAATTCGATGGATTCCCGGGTAACGGCGTAAGATCTCGGTCGTGTCTCCGAGGCGGAAGCGCGCATGAGAAACAGGCGACCGGATTACTCGCAGGTATAGGGCATCATGCGGCACTTCATCGGCAGCGAATTTCGCCGTTCCCGTCACGCGGGACCAACCGTCTACTTTGAGAAACCGGGTGCCGACAACTCCAACCGATCCGGCGGCAGGAATAGATTTCAAATCCGTGCGGTGGAGGAACGCCTCCACTGCTTCCACAATCTTGGTATACCCGGTACAGCGGCACAGCACCCCCCCCAGGCGATCAAGTATTTGCTGTCGCGTGGGCGCTTCTCGCTCCAATGCCAAATCGGCCGCCGCCATCAGCATGCCCGGTGTGCATATGCCACATTGGATTGCACCTGCGGCAACGAACGCTTGCTGTAAACCTTTGAAACGCTCGTCGCCATGCAATCCCTCAACAGTCAGCACGGACTTGCCGCTCGCTTGACCGAACGACACAAGGCAACTGCAGACCTGCTGGCCGTCCAGAAGCACAGTGCACGCCCCACAGTCGCCGGCATTGCAGCCGACTTTGGTGCCCGTGAGGCCGAGATCGCCGCGCAGGACCTCAGATAGCCGTTTCGATGCAGGAGCATTTACGTCTCGCGACAGGCCGTTGACTTTTAGAGAACCCGCGATCACATCGTTCATGTCATCAACGCCTCTGATATTTCCTGCAATGCTTCTTCGACAAGCGCCTTTGCCGCAGCTCGGCGAAACAGACCACTTCCGCGAATGTCATCGATTGGAGCTAGCAGTGCGAGCTCTGCGTCCGTCAGTATGAGTTGGGAGATTGCACCGAGTTTTGCTCCCAACATCCGGCGCTCGACAGCCTCAAGTCGCAGCGGACGATCAGCGCAAGCGCCAACTGATATGGCAGCCCATTGGATGCACCCGTCCTCATCGATCTCGATGACCGCGCACACCATGACAATGGATATGACCAAATAGCGCCGCGCCCCTAGTTTTTTGAAAGTGGAGGCGTGCCGGCGCTTGCGCGCAGGCACTCGAATCGCTTCAACGAGTTCACCTGCCTTCAGAGCCGTCCGTCGATTTCCGCAAATAAAAGTTGCCAGCGGCAACTCGCGCTTTCCAGATATCCCTGCAATCAACACGCTGGCGTCCAGTGCCAGGAGCACGGCGGCACCGTCGGCCGCGGGCGAAGCGTTGCAGATGTTGCCGCCTACCGTCCCGGTATTCTGAATTTGTCTACCGCCTACCTGCGCTGCTGCTTGTTTTAGCGCGTCAAACTGGGGGGGCAGTTTGGCGCTAATAACGGCGCTCCATGTCGTGAGCGCTGGGATCACCCAAGAATTGCCGATGCAACGAATCGGTCCCCGAAGTTCAGTCACCGCCGAAATATCGATGAATCCATCGAGGCGGAGACCATGTTCTATCGCGGGATACAAATCCGTACCTCCGGCGAGAACGGGAAAACCGGTCGTATGGCGAAATCGGATCGCCTCGGCCAGATCTCGAGGGACTAAGTAATGCAAGCGAACATCTCCTTTAATTATTTGGCTGTCTGAAGGCATCAGCCCATGACTGCACAGTTCCGGGCTTGTAATTTATCTCGAGGGATTGCGAAGATATTGGCCGGCAAGTCCCGGTTAGTCGGCTTTTGCCCCAGACAACTGCACGACCTTTCCCCACTTGGCGGTCTCAACCGCAAGATGTTTAGCCAGATCCTGCGAAGAACCCCCGGCCGGGTCCGCACCAATCCCCTCAAATCGGTCGCGGATTTCGCGTTTTTCTAAGATGCGATTTGCTTCTGCATTCAGCTTCGCTACGATGCCCGGAGGTGTTCCCGCCGGCGCCATGATGGCCAACCAGGAGCTTGCTTCGTATCCAGGCACCACGCTTCCGATGGTAGGAACGTCAGGCAATATAGAGGAGCTTTGTGCGGTTGAGACTCCCAGCGCTACCAACTTGCCCGCCCGAATGTGAGGGATCATGGCTGGCAATGTGTTTAACATCATCTCCACCTGCCCAGCGAGCAATGCCTGAAGTGCCGGACCGGTTCCCTTATACGGAATGTGGGCCAAATCGGTCTTCGTAAGGGACGCAAAGAGAACTATCGCAAGGTGGGCACTCGTACCACTTCCGCCGGTTGCGTAATTAATGGAACCGGGCTTCGAACGTGCGCGCCCGATGAATTGAACGAGGGTTTGCACCGGCAATGACGGATGCACCGTCAGAACGTTCCCTTGACGGGTAACTAAGACAACCGGCGCGAAGTCCTTCTCGGGGTTGTACGGCAGCCGCGCGTAAAGAAACCGATTGATTACCTGTGGGCCTGGTGAGGTCAGGAGGATCGTATGGCCGTCCGGAGCGCTTTTCGCAACGATCTCAGCGCCAACATTTCCGCCGGCGCCGCCACGGTTGTCAACGATAAATGATTGCTTGAACGCCTGCCGCAGCTCCTCAGCAATAACCCGGGCGACGACGTCAGTAGTACCGCCTGGCGCAAAGGGTACGACAAAGCGGACGGGTCTCGATGGATAGTCCGCTTGCGCCCACCCCCGAGTGGACATTAGAGACAAAACTGCAGTTAACACCACACCTATCGAGTGAGTCATGCTCTCGGCGTCCTTGGAATTTCGTTCATGTGCTACGACGTGCGGAACGATTTTTCTTCTTCAGTTGGCAGAATGTTGCGACCCTCAATTTTTTCGACAAAACGCAAAAATCGGTATTTGTTTTCTTTACCGTCAATCGTCGGCATTGGCACCTTTTCCGGGAGATGATCATCGACCTTTACAACGATGAGCCACATTTCACCGGATTTGAGCGAGGTATTCACGGCCTCTTCAAATGCCTTCATGTCAGCGACGGTAATTGCGTTCTTAACAGCAGCACCTCGGGCCATCGCCTCTAAATCGGTTCCGAAAGCCGTGGCCGTCGGCTGCACACCTCCGGGACTGAATGCCCGCGTCGTTGAGAAGTAGCACGCATTGTCGAAAATAAAGACTATCAAATTCGGGGGTGCATACCGCCCTAACGTAGTCAGCATGCCGAGTCCCAAAAGCATGCTTCCGTCACCGTCCAGGGCGATAACCTTTTGCTTTGGCAAAGCCCGCGCAACGCCAAACGCGGTAGAGCTTACGCATCCCATTCCTTGGCGCAGCAGGTTCCCATCGCTAGGCCTTAGATGCTGCCATTCATACGTCGTATCCTGTAAGTTGCATACCGCAAGCGTGGTATCGGGAATCAGGGTTGCAAGACGCTTCAGATAGTCGAATCGACGCATGTTCTACTCCAAAACTATGCCACGACGCAGAATGAGGCAGACCGGACACTTCGTATGAAGCATGGACAGCACGAGGCGCGGCACGTGTGTGGTGACGTCGGCCGCGTTGTCGGCAATGGCATACGGAACGCGAAGTGCTGTTAGCACTGATTCCGTTGACCAGCCGAGCGGAACCGCCCACCAGTTTCCTTCTCCGATGTCGCCGCGATAATCCAACACCATTAGCAACGGCACCTCGTTGGCCGCGTTCAGGCGCATGAGTTGATATGCCGAAAGCAAGAGACCCGAATTTTCCATGAGCAGCGCAGGACGTTTGCCGCCGAGCCACGCGCCCGCGCAAATGGCCACCCCTTCGCCTTCATTGCTTGGAAAGACAGAATCAAACCGCGGATCTTCATCTATCTGCTTTTGAGTTGCAGACATACCGCTTGAAGGGAAAGAGGCAACAAAATTTACGCCTGCTGCCGCCAGTGCCTCAGTCAGCGCGTTAGTCATGTTCAGACTGCTCCTACGCAAAGTTAACTTTGTAAATCTATATCTGCTGTTACAGTAGCCGCATGACCCGTTGAGCCGCGGCCAAGCTGCGATTCCGATCCGCAATGTCTCCTGTGGTCACCAGCACTGGTTCCGTGACGCCCGCGTCGAAGTACTCCCTCAGCCTCTTGGCACACGTCTCGACGTTACCAGTGACGGTGAATGCATCGACGGCGTCCTCGGGTATAAGCGCGGTTGCTGCATCAAAATCGCGCCGGGAGATTGCATCGATGATTCGAGCTTGATCAATGGGCAAACCGGAAGCCTTGACGTTGTCATCAAGAAACTTATTGCGAAGCAAGAACGCTAATTTCTGCCGAGCCCTGAGGCGTGCATCTGCCTCTGCGCCTTCGGCAAAAATAAAAATTATGTAAGCCGCTCGATTCATGCTCGCCGGATTACGCTGCTTGTCCAAGGCACCTGTAGTCGCCACCTCAATTGACTTCTTGACATGATTCACGGTAAGCCCGGCAGATAACACTAGACCATCAGCAATGGCTCCAGAGAGCTTCAGCATCTGCTCCTTCATTGGTGCCAGATACACTGGGATCGGATAGTCTGGTGCAAAAGCCAACTTAGCGCCCGCAAGCGCAAAGGTGGACCCTTGAAGATAAACTGCGGTTTCAGCCCATAGCGCCTTAAGTGCAGCGACATAGTCGCGAATCGCGGCCACCGGCTTCACAACCTCTTGACCCGATTCTTTGAGAAACAGTGGATTTCCGATCCCGATCGCTACCTCCAGTCGTTTCGGCGCCATCTCGGCGATCGAAGCAAGCGCCATTGCTGTTGGTGTCGGATGGCGCAAATACGGGCTGAGCGCGGTGGGTATGATCCGTACCTTCTCTGTCTTAGCCGCGATTGCAGTCGCGGTGACGATCGTTTCCCTATAACCAACATGGTCTGAGATCCAAATCGAAGCCGCTCCCGCAGCCTCCGCTCGCTGAGCCATTGCCACTGCTTCCTGAACCGGGGCGAAGCCATCAAAGCTGATGCCGAATCTGGTCATCACAAATATCCTTCTTCGACGAGGCGGCGAACTTCTCGTGCAGTCAAGTCTTTAACGCCCATCTTCTCAAGGTTCAAACCAGTATCTCGATACGCCTTGCCGGCAATCGAACTTGCTAGCGTGATGACAGCGTCTGTAACTGGTGTTGGAACTTGGGCCACGCGCGCCAACTCCGAGAACGGCACTAAGCCGAACGGAATGTCTTCGTTGAAGAAGCGGTGATCAATCGAAGTCGGCGCCTTGATCCATCGGTTGGGTTCGCTGTTATGGAAGACGTCATAGGCCGTTCCACCGGCGCGACCCTTCTCATCGGTGTACCCCATCTGGAAGAAATGCTCTGAAAGCCTATCGATTCTACACTCGTATGCGGTGGCAATAGCCAGACGCTCAATGTCGAGTTGATCGATCAGCTTCCCCACAGAGGGGGTGATGCCATCGTAGTAGTGGCAGTAATCGCCGCCTGTCGACTCCATACGGCCTATATTGCATAGGAACGCCGGCGGATGATGAATAGCGTTGGTGTAAAGGAATAAGGTATCCAGCACCGTCGGCACGGGATGGATCGCGGGAAAAAGCGGCCTCACGCGTTCAGCGAGTACTTCCGTATTCTTGCCGGGGAAAGCGGCGAACCTCAATTTGGCCGAAACCCTCGAGATCTTGACGCGAGCCGGATCGATCTTGCGACAGATGTAAGGTAGCGTGGAGGATACGCAAGTGACGGGATGGGAATGCCCGAGACGACGCAAGGTGTGTGGCAACAGCGTCAGCGTCTGGCCAGGTGCCGCCACGAAGACCTGTTCGGGCGTGAGATAAGGCGCGACCAGCGCTGTGATGTTCTCGTGTGCTTGCGCGGGGGCCATGATCAGGACAGCGTCAGCGCCACTGACAGCTTCAGCAGCGTCATTCGTAATCAGCCCGATTCGAACAAACCCTTCGCCCAATACGCCTTCGTAACCGAGGCCGCCGCCTGCCTTGATCGGATCTATGGTCGAAGGGCTGCGGCCCCAGAGGCGCACATCGTATCCTCGCAATACAAGATCGACAGCGGCTGCGCAACCGCCGTTGCCGGCACCCATGATCGCGACGCGCTCGACGTGCTTCATTCAGCTTCTCTCTCGATGCCCTTCGCCTTTACAATCGCCCCAAAACGATCGAACTCCCTTTTCAGGAACGCGCCGAACTCTTCCGGATTGGCTCCCGCCGCTACTTGCCAGCCGAACGCGGCGATCTGTTTTGCCACCGCAGGGTCCCGCAGTGCGCTGGCGACTTCCGTACTCAGGCGCTTTCTTATCTCCGGGGGCATGCTTGCAGGTCCTACAACGCCGTACCAAGATCCGGAATCCGCCCCCATAACGCCCTGCTCAGCAAAGGTCTTCGTGTCGGGTAGCCATGGCAGCGCACGTTGGGAGGCTGCGACACCGAGCACCTTCACTTTTCCCGCGGGTAGGTTCGTGTACGCGGCAAGCGGGCTGCCGATCATGAGGTCCACATGACCGCCCATGAGCGCGAACAGCGCAGGGGCTGCGCCCTGAAACGGCACGTGGACGAGTTGAATGCCCATCGCGGACTCGAGCAGGGCGAACGCGACGTGTCCAGCGCTCCCGACGCCCCACGTTCCATACGTCATCTTCTTTGGATTACGCTTCGCTGCAGCGATCAACTCCTGCAAGGTGTTTTCGGGAAGTGTTGGTCGGGAGATCAGCACGAATGAAGCCGTTGCGACAAGCGCGATTGGATCGAAGTTCTTAATCGCGTCGTATTGCAGCGATTTGTAAATATGTGGACTGATGGAATGTGTATCTCCGTTCGCCATCAGCAATGTGTATCCGTCGGCTGGGGCTCTGGCCACATATGTCGACCCTATCGTTCCATTTGCACCGGGTCTGTTCTCCACGATCACACGTTGCTTCAACCTTTTCGATAACTCTTCAGCGATGATGCGCGCGGATCCATCAGTCGTTGAACCGGGCGGCCAAGGCGCAACCATCTTGAGCGGCCGGTCAGGATAGCTAGCAACGGCGGAACCAGCGGCAAAAGATAGGACAGTCGCTTGAACGGCAAATACAAATCCGCGAAACATGTTCACCTCTTCCGCAAAGAACGTAACCCTGCAATTCCGCGTACGTCAGTATGACGATCTGTCTATTTGGTGACGCCGTATCGACGCAGTTTGTCCTCGTCCACTTCGATACCGAGACCGGGACCGCCGGGAACGATCAGACATCCATCTACGTATTCGAAGGGCGTCTTGATGATGTCGTCCATATATTTGCGGCCGGCAATCCGGGTTCGCTCGATCTCCGCGGTAGAGGTAACCGGGATGGTGCCCGCGAGCGTAATCTCAGGGGCCGCTGCAGCGAGGTGCAGATTGGCCGCGTTGCCAATTCCCATTTCGGCCGATCCGTTAATATCACATTGCATGCCGAACGCACCCGCCACGGTAAGCAGTCTCTTAGCTTTCCAGAGCCCGCCTGGCTTGGTGTAGTAGACCGATAGGTACTGTGCTGCTCCGGCCGCGGCGATAGCTGTTACGTCGCGTTCCGTCCACGCGCTCTCATCGGCCATGATAGGCACATCGCAGCGGGAGCTGACTTCAGCCATCGCACGGATTCCATCGACGGGCTGCTCGGCATAGGAGATTCCAAACTCGGTCATCCGACGGATTGCGGTCACCGCCTCACGCCAGGTTTTATACCCCTGATTGGCGTCGACGCGGATCTTCGGTGCATTCCCAATGGCGCGCCGGATTTCGCGCACGATGGCCACATCGCGCTCAACCTCGACCCCGATCTTGATCTTGATCGTAGTTATTCCTTCCGCCACCACCTGCACCGATTCCGCAACGGCCTCATCGATTTCCATGAGACCGATGCTGTGCGCAACCGCAACCTTATCGCGGAAACGCCCGCCCAGCAGTTGATAGACGGGAAGGCCCATACTGCGCGCCACCGCATCGATGATCGCTACCTCGACGGCAGCTTTGGCGTACGGATACCCGCGGATAGTCCGATTCATCGCCACATGCACAGCCTCGAATTGGCGAACATCAACATCTATTAAAGCTGCAGCGAGGTATTCGTGAATGACGGTGATCGTGGTCTTAGGGGTTTCACCATATCGCCCCGCATCGTCGCCACCCCACGTCTTGATCGGCTGGGCTTCGCCCCAGCCGACGCTCCCGTCAATCAGCTGTGCGCGGGTGACGACGTAACCCGCGCCGATGGGAGAGTCGAGCCCGACCCAGCGATGAACACGCCGCGCAGGCAGCGCAATTAGAAACGTTTCGAGTTTCTCCAGCCGCAGCGCATCCGCCATGGTCAGCCGACCTGTATCAATTCGTCGTTGCTACAGATGTTCCCCGTAATTGCATCGAAGCCGTCCTTCGTGATCACGTACATATCCTCGACGTGGAAACCCATTTCTCCGGGAATCATATACAGTGGCTCCATCGTGAATGTGATATTCGGCACGAAGATGATGTCCTTCGTCTCGGTCAGGTAGGGTTCTTCGTGAATGGTCTGACCTATGCCATGGCCGAGGAATTTGAGTGTCGGATCGATATTGTTTTCCTGACATATCCTGACGTAGGCCCTATAGACGTCGGCGACCGCTATACCGGGCTTCAGCATCGTTTTGCAGACCTCTCTCGCCCGGATAAGCACTGCCCAAATACTTCTCTGGCGATCGGAGGGTTTCCCGACAACTGCAGTACGGGTCACGTTCGAGCGATAGTTATCAAGATCCCCAAGGATTTCGATACGAATAAGATCGCCAGCCTCTATCTTCTTAGACGTGGTGCCGCAGTTCGTAATGGAGCTATTGACACCCGAACCCACCCGGTACTTGAAGTTCGACGATCCGCCCGCGATCATCTGATCGACGAGCTGACGCGCAACATCAATCTCGGTCATTCCAACGCGGATCTTCTTTAGGACATCGTGTATAACCCGCTCGCTCAACGTGCCTACGCGACGCAGCGTACTTACCTCCTCGTCGCTCTTGATCATGCGGACGCGAAAGAAAAGGTCCGCACATCCTTCGAACGTGGCCAAATGCAAGCGCTTCCTGAGCTGAATGAAATCCTTTGCCGGCATGAAGTCGAGCTCGATCGCAATGCGGCCTTTTTCGACGCCGGCTTCGATTAGCGCATCGGCCAGCACGTTCGCCGGGTCGTCGACGAACTGGTTGTATGTGCGTATATCCTTGAACCGCGACCGTGCTCTGGCTTGAAGCTCTTCTACGTTTACCACGATCTGCGTCGCAAAAGTGTCACCCGCCAGGATTACGATGGTCCGGCGAAACCGATTCGTCAGGTGGCTCGGTACGAGGAAACCAGCGGCGTAGGTAACGTTGTCCTGCGACAGCGCGACTAGTGCGTCATAACCACCCTCTTTCATGGCATTGCGAAGACGCCGAAGCGTCTCGTGTTCTCCTTGAGCGGAGACTGCCCTGACGGCGGTGGAGTCACGCGCCAAAGACAATACAGACTCGGCCGATCCTATTGCTTTTCCCATGACTAGAACTCCTTAGGGTGTTGATGCCTTTTGCCGGCCGTCGCTGCTGCGGATCACACGGCGACGTGGGTTCTCAATTTCCCGGAACCAACATTTTAAGATTTCACAAGTGGCTTTTATTCGCCATTTCACCGCGCATCAAAACTTTCTGCTGAAATGCCCCGCCTTTTCTGCAAGAATGTTTCGTCTTGCGTAGGGATAATCGCAACTCGGGGATAATTTAGGTCGCGAGAGAGGGAAAATACGTCATGTTGGCGGTCCTAGGTGGAACCGGTAGTTTAGGCTACAGTTAGGCGCGCCGCTGGGCTCTCGGCGGAGAAAACATCATCATCGGTTCACGCAGCGCCGAGAAAGCTGCCGCTGTCGCTGCTGAACTCTTGCGAATCGTCGGCGCTCAAGGCCGGTCAAATCCCGGGATAAGCGGAACCGATAATGTATCGGCCGCAGAACGTGCCGACATCGTTGCGCTCATTGTTCCATTTAATCATCAAGTTGCAGTTCTCAACGAGACTAGACACGCTCTACAAGGAAAGATCCTTATTGATACGACAGTACCGCTGGTCCCTCCGAAGGTGGCACGTGTGCAATTACCGCCAGCCGGATCTGCAGCTCGCATCGCACAGAATCTGGTAGGGACTGGCGTGAGAGTGGTCTCGGCATTTCAGAACGTTGCTGCGAATTTGCTCCAATCTGATGGTTTGCTCGATTGCGACGTGTTGGTGTGTGGGGACAGCAAGGATGCGCGCGATCAAGCAGACGCTGGATCCGGACAACATACTCAATCCGGGCAAGGTGATACGAGGATGAACGTGTGGCTCCTCGGTATCCTTACTTCACCGGTTTCAAATAACGATACGCCGCCGCAGATCGGCGATCTGCGTGTCGCTGTAACCTAACTCGTGCATGACCTCGTCGGTATGCTCGCCGAGTTCCGGCGTCGCGCTGCGGATTTCGCTGGGTGTGCGCGAAAGGCTAAACGGCTGGCCAACGAGCTCGATGTCGCCGAGCACGGGATGCTTGACCGGCACCGCCATGCCGAGGTGCTCGACCTGCGGATCGGCGAACACTTCGTTCATCTTGTAGATCGGGCCGCTGGCAACGCTGGCTTTCTCGAACGCATCGAGCCACTCGCGGCTGGTCTTGCGACGCGTGAACTCCGCAATGTCCTTGTTGCATTCGGCGCGATTCCTGGAACGCAGCGGAGGGGTCGCATATTCGGGCTTGGCAAGCAGCTCCTGCGCGCCCAGCGCCTTGCACAGCCGCTCCCACATCGTCTGCGCGCTGGCGGCGATGTTGATGTAGCCATCAGCGGTCGGAAACACGCCGGTCGGAATCCCGGTCGGGTGATCGTTGCCGGCCTGCGGCGGCACTTCCTTAGCCACGAGCCAGCGCGCGGCCTGAAAGTCGAGCATCGCGATCATCGCCTGCAACAGCGACACCTGCACCCACTGCCCTTCGCCCGAGACCTCGCGCTCGAGCAGCGCGGTCAGGATCCCCATCGCGCAATAGTTGCCGGCGCTCGAATCGGAAACCGCGATGCCGGCGCGCACCGGCCCCTGGCCCGGAATGCCGGTGATCGCCATCAACCCGCCCATACCCTGCGCGATCTGATCGAAACCCGGGCGCTTGGCATACGGCCCGTCCTGCCCGAACCCGGAAATGCTCGCGTATATCAGCCGTGGGTTGGTTTGCTTCAGCGTTTCGTAATCGATGCCGAGGCGGAACTTTACATCCGGCCGGAAATTTTCCACCACGACGTCGGCGCGCTCGGTGAGCTTGCGGAAAATGGCAAGACCGTCGGGATCCTTCAAGTTGAGCGTCATGCAGCGCTTGTTGCGATGCAGGTTCTGAAAGTCGGGGCCGTGGCGGTTGCCGCCCCAGCCATCGCTGACCTCCAGCCCCGCCGGAGTTTCGATCTTGATCACGTCGGCGCCCCAGTCGGCGAGCTGGCGCACGCAGGTCGGGCCGGAGCGCACGCGCGTCAAGTCAACGAGAGTGAAACGGGACAATGGTCCGCGACGAGTCGAAGTGTTTGACATGGCTGTTTTAACCTAAAGTGGAATCAGAACTCGCTTCTTCCCCCTCTGAGGGAAAGCAGATTTTTCAATCGGTAGGACGGATTTTACCTGCTATTCACCACCCGTGAGAATTCAGGCTTGCTCTTCCCGGCGAACGCCTTGCGGCCCGCGCTGAGCTGCACGTCAGCATCGGATTCGAGTGACGGGTTCCTGCAACGAATCATATCTACTCGCGCAACACCCCGGCTCTGGCGTACACTGTTCGCATGGCTCTGGTCGTCGAACACGCCATCGATCGAAAACGGCAGCACGAAGTGGTGCGTGCGCTGGCGGCGTTTCTGCCGGAGCACGCGCTGCTTTATGAGCGCGAAGACGCCCAGCCGTACGAGTGCGACGGCCTGTCCGCCTACCGTCAGATGCCGATGGTGGTCACGCTGCCGCAGACCGAAGAGCAAATTCAACGCATCCTTAAGACCTGCCACGCGCTGCGCGTGCCGGTAGTCGCGCGTGGCGCCGGCACCGGGCTGTCGGGCGGTGCGCTGCCGCTCGGCGACGGCGTGCTGCTGTCGCTCGCGCGCTTCATGCGCATCCTCGAAATCGACCCGGTCTCGCGCACGGCGGAGCTGCAGACCGGAGTGCGCAACCTCGCGATTTCCGAAGCTGCCGCGCCGTACGGGCTTTACTACGCGCCCGATCCGTCGAGCCAGATCGCATGCACCATCGGCGGCAATGTCGCCGAGAACTCGGGCGGCGTGCATTGCCTCAAGTACGGGCTCACGGTGCACAATATCGTCAAGCTGCGCGCGTTCACGATCGAGGGCGAACTGCTCGAAATCGGCGGCGACGGGCTCGACACCGCGGGCTATGACCTGCTCGCACTGATGACCGGCTCCGAAGGCATGCTGGCGGTAATCACCGGCATCACGGTCAAGCTGCTGCCGAAGCCGGAGTGCGCGCAAGTGGTACTGGCCGCATTCGACGATATCGAAAAAGCCGCTGCCGCGGTCGCCAACGTGATCGCCGCAGGCATCGTCCCGGCCGGCCTCGAAATGATGGACCAGCCCGCCACCCGCGCAGTCGAAGAGTTCGTCCACGCCGGCTACCCGACCGACGTCGCCGGCATTCTGCTGTGCGAATCCGACGGCACCCGCGAGGAAGTCGCCGACGAGATCCGCCGCATCCAGGACGTGATGGAAGCGAGCGGCGCCATCCTGATCCGCGCCTCGCGCGATGAGGCCGAACGGCTCAGATTCTGGGCCGGACGCAAGGCTGCGTTTCCCGCGGTCGGACGCATCTCGCCCGACTATTACTGCATGGACGGCACGATTCCGCGCAAGCGCGTCGGCGAGGTGCTGCGCGGCATCGCCGAAATGGAAAAGAAATACGGGCTGCGCTGCGCCAATGTGTTTCACGCCGGCGACGGCAATCTGCACCCGCTGATCCTCTACGACTCCAACGCGCCCGGCGAACTCGAACGCACGGAAGCGTTCGGCGGCGAGATCCTCGAGCTTTCGATCAAAGTTGGCGGCACCATTACCGGCGAGCACGGCGTGGGCATCGAGAAGATCAACTACATGTGCCTGCAGTTCCGGCCGGCGGAACTCGCAGCCTTCCACGGCGTGAAAACCGCATTCGACGGGCACACGCTGCTCAATCCCGGCAAAGCAGTGCCCACGCTCGCACGCTGCGCCGAGTTCGGCCGCATGCACGTGCATGCCGGCCAGGAAAAGTTTCCAGACCTGCCGCGGTTTTAGTTAAGAGTTGAGAGTTCAGAGTTAACATCTCAGCATTATTGCGACGACTCGCGCCCGGCTTTTTACTCTCAACGCTGAACACTCAGCCTGCTTAAATCCATGCAAGAAATCATTAACCAATTAACAGACACGATACGTGCTGCGGCTGCCAACAAGCTGCCGTTGTGCATCCGCGGCGGCGGCAGCAAGGATTTCTACGGCGGGCCGCTGCGCGGTGCGGCCTTCACTGTCAACGCTTATTGCGGTATCGTCGACTACGAGCCGACCGAGCTCGTGATCACCGCGCGCGCCGGCACGCCACTCGCCGAGATCGAAGCCGCGTTGCGCGGAAAAGGCCAGATGCTCGCGTTCGAGCCGCCGCATTTCGGCCTGCTGCCCTCACGCCTGCCCTCTCCCCTCTCCCCTCTCCCGCACGCGAGAGAGGGGAACGTCGTGCCGGCTTCGCCTGAAAATTCCTCACAGTCGCCCTCACCCCTAGCCCCTCTCCCGCGCGCGGGAGAGGGGAACGTCGAGTCCGCTTCGCCGACGGATAGGATAGCCACACTGGGCGGCTGCGTTGCAGCCGGATTATCCGGCCCGCGCCGCGCTTACGCCGGCGCCGTACGCGATTTCGTGCTCGGCGTGCGCATGCTCGACGGCACAGGTAACGATCTGCGTTTCGGCGGCCAGGTCATGAAGAACGTCGCGGGCTTCGACGTCTCTCGGCTGATGGTTGGATCGCTCGGTACGCTCGGTGTGATCCTCGAAATCTCACTCAAAGTGCTGCCGTTGCCGGCCGCGGAAACCACGCTGCGCTTCGAAAAAACCGCGGCTGAAGCGATCGCTCTCGTGAATGAATGGGCCGGCCAACCGCTGCCGGTCAGCGCCACCACCTGGGTTGGCGGCGATCTGAGCGCGCGCCTGTCAGGCGCGGCAGCGGCAGTCGATGCGGCGGCGAAAAAACTCGGCGGCAAGCGCATCGACCCGGAGCCGGCGACGCGCTTCTGGCATGGCATCCGCGAGCACACCGACCCATTCTTCAAGACCGGCCAATCGCTGTGGCGGATGTCGCTCAAATCCACGACCCCGCCGATCAACCTGCCGGGCGCGCAACTGATTGAATGGGGTGGTGCCTTGCGCTGGCTGGTGACCGATGCCGACGCCCAGACGGTGCGCGCTGCTGCGGCGCTCGGCGGCGGCCACGCGACATTGTTCCGCTGCAGCAACAAGTCCCCCGACGTGTTTCAGCCGCTGCCGCCGGCGTTGATGACGATACATCGCAATCTCAAGCGAACCTTTGATCCCGCCGGGATTCTCAATCCCGGCCGCATGTACGATTGGATGTGAGGCCATGGCAAACAACTTCCTCGAACAACTGGTCGCCGAGTGGTACGAATACCAGGGTTATTTCGTGCGGCGCAACGTACCGGTCGGCAGGCGCACCCGGGGCGGATACGAATGCGAACTCGACATCGTTGCATTTGACCCGGTCGAGCGGCACATGGTACATATCGAGCCGTCCATGGATGCCGAAAGCTGGGAGAAACGCGAGCGGAGCTTCAGAAAAAAATTCGACGCGGGCATCAAATACATTCCCGGCCTGTTTCCCGGCCTCGATTTGCCGGAGGAAATCGAACAGATCGCGATTTTCGCGTTCGCGAGCCGCGTCAATCACCCAACGCTCGCCGGCCGCAAAGTGCTGCTGGTGTCGGACCTGATGCGCGAGATCATGGAAGACCTGAGCGACAAGAAAATCGCGTCCGCGGCGGTCCCCGAACACCATCCGATCCTGCGCACGCTGCAGTTCGTTGTGGAATACCGCAAGAAAGTGTTCGATACGCTGCGCTGAATACACCAAAGCAATGTGGAACCACGGATGATTTTTGATTCTTATGCAAACTAATCTCGCCGAATTTATCAGGAACACGCCGCAAGGCCGGGAGGCTGAAGCCATCCTGCGCAAGTGCGTGCACTGCGGCTTCTGCAATGCGACGTGCCCGACCTACCAACTGCTCGGCGACGAGCTCGATGGACCGCGCGGCCGCATCTACCTGATCAAGCAGGTGCTCGAAGGCGCAGCCGCAACCGCCAGGACGCAACTCCACCTTGACCGCTGCCTGACCTGCCGCTCATGCGAGACCACCTGCCCCTCCGGGGTCAGCTACGGTCGCCTCGTCGATATCGGCCGACCTATCGTCGACCAGCAAGTCGGCCGCGGCGCGGTTGAAACCGTGATGCGCAAAGCGCTGCGTGCCGTGGTTCCCAATCCATCGCTATTCTCACGACTGCTCAGGCTCGGTCAGTTCACCCAGCCGCTGCTGCCCGGCGCAGTGAAGCGCAAAGTGCCGCTATCGGCAAACGCCACGCCGTGGCCAACAAACTCGCATGCTCGCAGGATGCTGGTGCTCGACGGCTGCGTGCAACCGAGTCTGTCGCCGAACACCAATGCCGCGACGGCGCGCGTGCTCGACCGGCTCGGCATCACGCTG
>PLYS01000134.1:0-11936 GCA_003153455.1 Betaproteobacteria bacterium
CGGGCGTGCATTATGTGCTGACCGGCGAAGAATTCTGCGCCGCCACCGAGTCGCTCGCGATCGGCGTAGATACGCCCAAAGTAACGCGCTATGCGCTGGCAAACGACGTCGTTCGCTATACCGGCGAGTGGGTCGCAGCAGTGGTGGCCGACACGCGCGCCATCGCCGAAGACGCCGCGGAACTGGTCGAAGTCGATTACGAGCCGACACCGCACGCGATCGACCCCGAGCAGGCGGTAAAAGCCGACAGCCCGCTCGTGCATCCTGCGCACGGCTCCAATATCCTGTTTCACCGGCGCTTTGTATGGGGACCGGTCGAGCAGGCATTCGCAAAGGCCGAGCATAAGCTTGCGCTGCGCGCCGTATGGGAACGCAGCTCAACGGTGCCGATCGAAACATTCGGCGTCGCGGCGCAATGGGACCCGGGCCAGCAAATGCTCGACGTGTGGGCGTCGATCCAGATGCCCAAGTATCCGGACCAGACGGCGCGCGCGCTGCGGCTGCCCGGCAATGCGGTGCGCGTGCATTACGATGTGGACGTCGGGGGCAGCTATGGCGGCAAGCGCGGCATCAAGCACACGGTGCTCGTCGGCTATCTCGCAAAACGCCTGGACATGCCGGTGCGGCTCATCGAGGACCGGCTCGAGAACATGCGCGGCGGGGACGCGCACGGCCCTGACCGCATATTCGACGTGCAGGTTGCGTTCGAACGCGACGGCATCATTCGCGCTCTCAAGATCCGCGCGCTCGACGACGTCGGCGCCTACGCGGGCCGCTCGCCGCTGCAGCTCGGCAAGCCCATCAGCGCGATCTGCGGGCCTTACCGCATCGCCGCCATCGAATACGAGCCGACCTCGGTGATGACGAACAAGACGCCGCAGGAAGCGGTGCGCGGGTTCGGCCAGTCGCCCACCAATTTCGCGCTCGAGCGCACGCTGGACCACGTCGCGCGCTGCCTCGGCATGGACCGCATCGAGCTGCGCCGCAAAAATCTGATCCGCAAGGAAGAGTTTCCGTATCGTATTCCGAGCGGCTCAACCTACGATTCTGGCGATTACCACGCCGTGCTCGACAAGGCGCTCGCTGCAATTGACTACCCGGCGCTGGCGGCCGAGCG
The DNA here is from genome assembly GCA_003153455.1 of Betaproteobacteria bacterium. Taxonomy (GTDB): domain Bacteria; phylum Pseudomonadota; class Gammaproteobacteria; order Burkholderiales; family SG8-41; genus PALSA-1004. The sequence continues at coordinate 1,118 of PLYS01000134.1, forward strand.
CGACCAGGCACGCCGCGCCGGACGGCTCGCCGGCATCGGGATTTCGACCTGTCTCGAGCCAAGCGGCGGCAATTCGGCGTTCGAGCCGTTGTTCAATCCGAAAAACGACACCACCACCTGGATGGATTCGTGCCTGGTGCGCATCGATCTCTCCGGCGCGATTACCGGTGTGATGAACACATCTTCGTCCGGCCAGGGCCACGAGACCCTCGTTTCCACCGTGATCGGCGAAGTGCTCGAACGCGATCCAGAGGGCATACGCGTCGTGCGCGCCGATTCGCTGTCGGCGCTGCCTTCCAACAGCCCGGTCGGCAGCCGCATGGCGATCATGCTCGGCGGCGCGGCAGCGGGCGCCGCACGCAAGATCAAGGAGGCGCTGATCGAAATCGCCGCGCACAACCTCGGCTGCACGGCCGAGNNACCGGCGGCGCGCTGCCCGCCGCCGACGGCACGATCCAGATGTATCCGTGCTACGCGTTCGAAGCGCACGTGGTGTACGTCGAAATCGATCCGGAGACGGCCAAGCCATCGCTGCGCAGGTACGTGTGCGGGCACGATTGCGGAGTCATGATCAATCCGGATATCGTGCACGGCATGACTTACGGCGGCATCGCCCACGGCATCGGCGCGGCGCTTTACGAGAAGTTCGCCTACACTGACGATGGCCAGCTCGAGAGCGGCACGTTCATGGACTACCTGATTCCGAGCGCCATGGAAATACCGGCGATCGCCATCGTCGATCACTGCACGCCCTCGCCGCTCACGACCTTCGGCCAAAAGGGTTCGGGCGAGGCCGGCTATCTCGGCGCGCCCGCCGCGGTCGCCAATGCCGTCAACGACGCGCTCGCGCCGCTCGGCGTCAACGTCGAGACCTTGCCGATCACGCAGGACGCGCTGTGGCGCGNNTGGTGCACGAGAGCCATGGACAGGAATTTCCAAAAGCGGTGTCTGGCGAGAATTATCCGAACCGGCCCATTCGAGTCGTCACTGCTGAGGCCGGCGGAGGCAGCGATGTCGCCTTGCGTACGATTACACCAGGGCTTGCAAGCAACCTGGGGCAGCAGGTTATCGTAGACAATCGCGGGATCATCGCAGCGGAACTTGTGGCTAAAGCGCTGCCTGATGGTTATACCCTGCTATTCAGTGGCGCCACGCTTTGGGTGTTGCCTTTTTTGCGAGACCATGTGCCATACGATCCGGTGGGAGATTTTTCAGCGATCACTTTGGCAACCCGGACGCCTAACATTCTCGTCGTGCATCCCTCGCTGCCGGTGAAATCGGTCAAAGAGTTGATCGCGCTCGCCAAAGCGCGACCGGGCGAGCTCAATTTCGCTACGTCCGGCGCGGGCAATTCAGTTCACATCGCGGGGGAAATGTTCAGGAACATGACCCGCGCCAATATCGTGCGCATCAACTATAAAGGCGCCGCGCCGGCACTCAACGATTTGATCGGAGGCCAGGTTCACCTGATGTTCGGCGTTCCGGGTTCGGTGATGCAGCACGTCAGGTCGGGCAGATTAAAAGCCTTGGCAGTAACGAGCGCTCAGCCGTCCGCGCTGGCTCCCGGTTTGCCGACGGTGGCGGCATCCGTGCCCGGCTTTGAATCGGGTGCATACATAGGTTTTTTTGCGCCGGCCAAAACTCCCGCGGCGTTGATCAATCGCCTGAACCGGGAGACCGTTCGCGTGCTTCACAGCGCGGAGGTCAAAGAAAGACTTTTCAATACTGGAATAGAAACCGTCGGCAGCACGGCCGAAGCGCTGGCGACGCTGGTGAAATCCGACATGGCCAGAACCGGCAAGCTGCTCAGGGACGCCGGCATTCGCGACTGATACCGGCAGCGGCTTACAGCTGCGGTTCGGGTCCTACGGTTTTCGGGGCGACCTCGAAGGCGTTCAGCACGCAGGCCATCATCACGAAGTAGCCGATGGTCGCGGCAATTTGCACGGTGGCCGCGGTCCCAAAATGCTCGATCGCCGCGCGGTATGCCGGGTCGCTGACATGATGGTTGCCGCGCAGCAGCTGGTGGCAAAACCCGATCAGCAATTCCTGCTCTTCGGTCACGCCCGCCAGCGGCTTGCGATTCCAGATTGCGTTGATGAGTTCGTCCCGCACGCCTGCCTTACGCGCATGGGGCGCGCTGGCGGCCCATGCATACTCGCAATCGTACTCGCGGGCCGCGATCAGCCACGTGAGCGTTTTGACCGCCGGCGAGAGCACCGTGTCGTAGAGCAGAAAATCTCCCACGCTGGCGAGCCGGTCGGCGACCTCGGGACTGTTGAGGAGCACCTGGAAAGGCTCAGTGACCCGTCCGCGGGTGCGGATGATACGGTCGAAAAAATGCTGCCGTTCGGCGGGTAGGTCTTCATGCTTGGTGATGAGTGGTATGCGCGACAAAACTCGGCCTCCCTGATGTTTTGAATTTCCGGTCAAATAGGCAGGCTAAGGTCGATGGGCTTGCGCATGCGTACCTGCTCGGCGGAAAGCGTTATCTCAAACGCGTTCAGGGGATACGCGATCATTGCGAAGTAGCCAAGGGTAGTCGCGAGCTCGACCACTCCCTGCACGCCAAAATGGTCTAGCGCCGCCTGGTAGGTCGCGTCATTCAGGCGGTGGCTGCCCGTCATTAACTGCGCGCAAAAGTCCATGACCAGTGCGTCTTCGGGAGTCGGGTTTGGGGGCGTCCTGCGCTCGCGTATGGCGTCTACCGTTTCCTGGGGCACGCCCGCTTCCAGTGCCCAGTTGACCCATCCGCTCCACTCATACACGCAATCCAGGGCGCGGGACAGGATCAGGGCTATCAACGTGCGCACTCTAACGGACAGGATGGATTCATCGGCCTGACCGCGCGCGTGGAAGTAGTGCCCGAGATGGGCATACCTCGCGGTAAGATCGGGACTGCTGTTCATGAGGGTGATGAACGGACCGCTGATCGGCCTGCGACGGATCGCTTTGACGGCATCATAGAAACGCCTCTGGTCTTCCGGGAGCTGTTCCCGTTGCACCATGGATAGTCTCGCCACGTTTCGTCCCCTGTATCGTTGTATTCTACTCAACCCGTATGCCGGCAGATTTGACGACCTTGCCCCATTTGTCGATTTCCGACTGGATGAAAGCCGCAAACTGCTCGGGCGTCGAACCCACGGGCTCGGCGCCATCGGCCGCGAGTTTCTCACGCACGTCCGGGCTCTTAAGGATGTTCGCAATTTCGCCGTGCAGCTTGGTGATCACTTCGCGCGGCGTGTTGGCGGGCGCCACGATCCCGTACCACTGGATGACTTCGTAACCCGGAACTCCGGCTTCGGCGATCGTCGGGACATCAGGCAGGCTCACTACCCGTTTGGCGCCCGTAACGCCAAGCGGACGCAGCCGGCCCGTCCTGATGTGCGGCAGCGGCGGCAGCAGAGTGGACATCAACACCTGCACCTGCCCGGCCATCGTATCGATCATGCCGGGGTTGGTGCCCTTGTAAGGAACGTGCCCCATCTTTACTCCGGCCATGCTGAGGAAGAGTTCCATCGCGAGGTGCGGACCGGTGCCGATGCCGGAGGAGGCATAGACGAGTTCCCCGGGACGTGCCTTCGCCAGTGCGATAAGTTCCCTGATGGTGCGCGCGGGCAGCGACGGATGCGTGACCACGACCATGACCATGGCGGCAACCTGCGAGATCGGCGCGAAGTCACGCACCGGATCGTAGGGCACTTTCTTATAGAGCACGGTATTGAGAGCGAGCGGGCTTGCGGTCAATACCAGCGTGTAACCGTCGGGCGCTGCCCTGGCGACGAGTTCTATGCCTATCATCTGGCCGGCGCCGGGCCGGTTATCGACGACGACCTGCTGGCCCCAGCGTTCGGTAAGCTTCTGCGCAATCTGCCGGGCGAGTATGTCCGTGCCGCCGCCCGGCGACGAAGGCACGACAATACGTATCGGCTTCGCCGGATAATCCTGTTGCGCCTGCGCGCCGCCCGTCACCAGCAGTGCGGCGGCCATTGCGTGCGCTGCCGAATTCACTCCGTATCGAATTGCCACGGCTCTCCTCGCTACAATCTGGGTCGGAGCGATACTACCATGTCCCGTCGCAATAACGCCGGAAAGCCGCATGAATATTGGCTTTCCTGGCGGGATTCAGGATTGGGGGCTGGTAAACCTTGGCGCTGAGCCGGCCACACCGCTTGGTAGTACGCGACAATACGTAATACTTCACAACAACCTATACCGGTCCCCATGAAAACCATCGTTATCGACATTCACGCGCATTTCACCCCCAAGTACTTGGTCGAGCGTTACGACTCGCATGCCGCTCAGTTCCCCGGCGTGAAGCTGCTGCGCGGCGACAAGGGCGTGCGCATTGCATTCCCGGGCATCGAGCCCACGCGCCCGATCATGCCTAAGCTCTCCGACCTTGACGACCGCCGTGCGTGGATGGATAAGAATGGCATCGACCATCAGCTGGTCGGTGGCTGGCTTGACAGCTTCGGCTACGAGCTGCCGGCAAAGGAAGGGCTCGCGTGGAGCCGTTTTATCAACGATTGCATGTGGGACCAGTTGCGCGACGAGCCGCGCTTCACGCCGCTCGCGACCGTGCCGCTGCAGGACGGCAAGCTTGCCGCCGAAGTGCTGGGCGAGGCGATGTCCAAGGGCTTTGGCGGCGTGATGATAGGCACGCTGCCGAAAGGCAACGACGGCGGCAATCTCGACGATCCGTCGCTCGATCCGTTCTGGGAAACGGCGTCCAAGCTCGGCGCCGCGGTTTATCTGCACCCGATGTTCGTCTGCGGCGAACCGCGGCTTGGCGACTATGACCTCGTGAACGCAATCGGGCGCCTCGTGGATACGTCGATTGCCGTGTCACGGTTGCTGTACTCAGGGCATTTGCTCAAATTCACGGGAATGAAGTTCATCCTGTCGCACGGCGGCGCGGCGCTGCCGTACGCGCTCGGGCGGCTTGCGCGCAGCTACCAGGCATCGCAGGGCAAGTACGCCGATCCGCGCAAGGGCTTCGCGACTATGTACTTCGACTCCGTCGTGTTCGATGTCGACTCGCTCGAATACCTCGCCCAAAAAGCCGGCGTTGAGCGCGTGATGCTGGGCTCCGACGCGCCGTTCCCGATCGGCGATCCGGAGCCGCGGAAAGTCATAGCGAACGCGAACTTCACCGACGCGCAGAAGAATGACATGCTCAGCACCACCGCGCAAAGCGTGTTCCGGGTACGACCCGATTGCTGGTGCAGGAGTTGACCATGTTGCATTTGCTCTTGCGGCTTTGCGCTTGCGTGCTGGCGCTGACAGTCGTGTCAGCAAGCGCGCTGGCCCAGGCGTGGCCGGCGAAGCCGATGCGGGTCATCGTGCCGTTTACCGCCGCGAGCGCCACGGACACCATCGCGCGCATGGTTTCCGAGCGTGTTTCCGCACAGCTCGGTCAGAACCTTGTAGTGGAGAATCGCCCCGGCGCCGGCGGCACCATTGGCATTGGCGCAGTCGCCAAGGCGGAGTCCGACGGCTACACCATACTCGTGCATTCCTCCTCGTTCACCGTGACGCCATCCACTTACCCCAATCTGCCCTACGACACCTTGCGTGATTTTTCCGGCATCACGCCGCTCGCTAATCTGCCCAACATCCTGGTGATCTCGCCGTCCAGAGGATTGCGCTCGGTAAAAGAACTGGTTGCCGCCGCCAAGGCGAAGCCGCGCGCGCTGACCTACGCCTCCGCGGGAGCCGGCAGCGCAACGCAACTCAACGCCGAACGCTTCCGACTCGGCGCCGGGTTCGAGGCGGTGCACGTGCCGTTCAAAGGAACACCCGAAGCGCTGACGGAAATACTGACGGGGCGCGTGGATTACTATTTTTGTCCGGTGATCTCGGTGCTGCAGTTCATCAAGGACGGCAAGCTGCTTGCGCTCGCGGCCGGCAGCACCCGGCGCTCGTCAGCGCTGCCCGATGTAGCCACCACGCTCGAAGCGGGAATTCCGAACCCGGACTACAACTTCTGGGTCGGCATGTTCGTCCCGGCGAAAACCTCGCGCGACATCGTAAATAAGCTTTACCAGAACACGCTGAAGGCGCTGCAGACGCCGGAAATGAAAGAGCGCATGGCGAAACTCGGCGCCGAGCCGATGCTCATGGCTCCGGCAGAATTCGACGCGCATATCAAGACCGAGATCGGCACCAATGCCGCGCTCGTCAAGGCCGCCGCGATCACGGTGAACTGAGCAGAGAACAGAAAGGGAGGGGAAACGATGAAGACTGCGTGGCTGAAAATAATTGCGGGCTGCCTGGTGACAGCGTTGCTTGCCAGCGCCCACGCTCAGCCGTATCCATCGAAACCGATCCGGCTGTTAGTTCCCTTCGGGCCGGGCGGCGTGGGCGACATCACCTCGCGCGCCGTCATGCAGAAAATGAGCGAAGCAATGGGCCAGCAGATCATCATCGACAACCGCCCGAGCGCGGGCGGCATCGTCGCCACCGAACTGGTCGCAAAGTCCGATCCCGACGGCTACACGCTGATGCTGCTGAACAACACCAATGCGGTGAGCGCGGCGATGTTCAGGAAGCTGCCCTACGACACCGTCAAGGATTTCGCGATGGTCTCGACCATCGGCGCATTCAGCCTCGTGGTGCTGGTCAGCCCCGAGTCGCCCGCGAAAACGGTCAAGGAGCTCATCGCGCAGGCCAAAGCGGATCCAGGCAAGTTCAACATCGGCTCAATCAATATCGGCACCACCCAGCATCTGTCGGCGGAGCTGCTCAAATCGATGGCGACGCTCGACGCGGCCACCGTTCCGTTCAACAACACGGCGAGCGTGCTCACCGCGCTGCGCGGCAACACCATTCAGGTGGCGATGGAATTCCTGCCGCCGGTGCTGGGCCAGATCCGCGCCAACACGCTGCGTGCGCTGGCGGTGACTTCGCTCTCGCGCTCGCCAATGCTGCCCAACGTGCCGACGCTCGCGGAAAGCGGCCTGCCCGCCTATGAAGTCAATTCATGGAACGGCGTCGCAGTCGCGGCGAAAACGCCGGCGGCGATCGTCGATCGTCTGAACCGCGAAATCCGCGCGGCCGTCAATTCACCGCAGGTTGCGCAACGCTTCCAGGAACTCGGCGTGAGTCCGAACCTGAGCACACCCGAGGGAATGCGCAAGCTGCTGGTCGACGAAATCGCGAAGTGGAATGCATTGATCGATAAAGCGAAGATACAACGACAATGAAATCCATCCTCGCCCCCGATCCGAACCCGGTCAAACCGAAATACGCGCCGCCGCCCGGAGCGTGCGATGCGCACTGCCACGTATTCGGCCCCGGCGACCGATTCCCGTACGCCCCCAACCGTACCTACACGCCGCCTGACGCGCCGAAGGAAAAACTCGCCTCGCTGCATAAACATCTCGGGCTGGGCCGCGCGGTGCTGGTGCAGGCGAGCTGCCACGGCACCGACAACAGCGCGGTGCTCGACGCGATTGCCTGGTCGAAAGGCGCTTGGCGCGGTGTGGGCATGGTCGGCAAAAATATCACCGAGCGCGAACTCGAACAGCTGCATTTGGGCGGCATCCGCGGCGCACGGTTCAATTTCGTGGCGCACCTCGGCGGCGCGCCCGACCTCAAGGCGGTCGACAGCGTGCGCGCGCGCATCGCGCCGCTCGGCTGGCACGTGGTGCTTCATCTCGACGCGGGCGATATCCTGACCTACCGGGAATTTCTGAACGCTCTTACCATTCCGTTCGTCATCGACCACATGGGGCGCGTGGAAGCCAGGCACGGGCTCGACCAGCAACCGTTCAAACTGCTGCTCGAACTGATGAGGAACGAACTCGCCTGGGTAAAGGTAAGTGGAGGCGACCGGGTCTCGTCAAGCGGCAGACCTTATCATGATGCGGTCCCGTTCGCGCGCACGCTGATCGAAGCCGCGCCGGAGCGCGTGCTGTGGGGCACCGACTTCCCGCACCCTAACGTAAGAGCGATGCCCAATGACGGGGAACTGGTGGACTTGTTCGCGGCATTCTGCAGCGACGAGGCTTTGCGCCGGAAAGTCCTGGTCGATAATCCGACGCGGCTGTACTGGGCCGATGCCGGAGTTATGGAGTCCGCGGCGCGGGCTATGAGCTAGGAAAGAGGAAAAATGACTACACTCGGAACGTTTATTTTGGCGATCGCCACATTGGGTGCGTGCCCAGCCGTGACGCTTGCCCAAGCCTGGCCAAGTAAACCGATACGCATGATCGTTCCGTTCCCGCCTGGCGGTGGCGTGGACTTCATCGGTCGGATCATCGGGCAGCGGCTGGCCGAACGCGTGGGCCAGCAAGTGTTGGTCGACAACCGAGCCGGCGCGAATGGAATCGTCGGTCTTGAGATCCTGAAGCAGTCGCCGCCTGACGGCTACACCATTTCGGCCGCGTCCGCCGGACCGCTGGCGGTCAATCCGAGCTTGTACCCGAAGCTCCCGCATGACATCCTGCGCGATTTCGCGCCGATCACCAATGCCGCGAGCTTCCCCTTGTTGCTGGTGGCGCCTCCGTCGCTCAAGGTGAAAACGGTGCGGGAACTGATCGAGCTCGCCAAAGCGCAGCCCGACAAAATCAACTATGCCTCTCCCGGCAGCGGCAATTCCGGACATCTTGCCGGCGAGTTGTTCAACCGCATGGCCGGCTTGAAGATCGTCCATGTGCCGTACAAGGGACAGGCGGCGGCCATAACCGAAGTCGTTGCCGGGCAAGTACCAATAATCCTGTTCAGCAGCATCCCTTCTGCGTTGCCCTTCGTGCATGAAGGCCGGCTCATCGCGCTTGCTGTCGGCAACGCCGAGCGTCTCGCGTCGCTGCCCGATATTCCGACCGTCGCGGAAAGCGGAGTTCCAGGATATGAAGCCTATTCCTGGGTCGGCATCATCGCTCCGGCGCGTACGCCGAAGGAAATCATCGCGCGGTTGAATCGCGAAATCGTCGAGATTCTCAGGGTGAAGCAAGTCGCCGAAGGCCTGACCGTGCAGGGCGCCGTTCCGGTAGGCGACAGCCCCGAGCATTTCGGCGCGTACATGAAAGCCGAGATTGCGAAGTGGGGCGCTGTCGTGCGGGCGGCAAACATCACGGCCGATTAACTGGAAATCCGATGCAAAGGACCTTGCGTATTGCGACGGCGGCGCTTGTGATGAGCGTCTGCCTCGCGCAGCCGTTGTTCGCAGCACAGGCTGATCCAGCCCGTGACTACCCGAACCGGCCGGTGCGGTTTATCGTGCCTTTCGTGCCGGGCGCCGGCACTGACATTACCACGCGAATCATTGCAAAGAAACTCGCGGAAACGTGGGGGCAGCAGGTCGTCGCGGATAACCGCAGCGGCGCGGCGGGTGCGATCGGCGCGGACATCAAGTCCGAAATCGCCAAGTGGCGCAAGCTGGTAAACGATGCCGGGCTGCAGCTGCATTAGGCGCAATTCGTCCTAGAAAACCGCCCACGCGGGGTGCCCGCGCCCCATATGCCTAGAAACTAGCGGTGCGGCGTGTTTCTTAGGAAAACTTTTCACCGCAAAGGACGCCAAGGACGCTAAGGAAAACATTTGCCAATGATATCCACAACCTCGAATTCCCGACCCGCCCCTGACCAGGTTCTGCTCGACATCGCGGATTACGTTTTGAACTATCAGATCCGCGGCAAGCACGCGATCGACGCCGCGCGACTGTGCATGACCGACGCCATCGCCTGTGCGCTCGATGCGCTGGATTTCCCGGAATGCACCAAACTGGTGGGTCCGGTGGTGCCGGGTACCGTCGTGCCGAACGGCTCGCGCGTGCCGGGGACGCGCCACGAGCTGGATCCGGCAACCGCGGCGTTCAGCCTGGGCTGCATGATACGCTGGCTCGACCTCAACGATACGTTCACCGCCGCGCAGGGCAGCCATCCGTCCGACAATCTCGCGGGCATCCTGATGCTCGCCGATCATCTGAGCCGCCAGCGCGCGGCGTCAGGACGCGAGCCGCTGCTGATAAGCGACGTGCTCGAGGGATTGATCAAGGCTTACGAGATACAGGGCTGCATCGCGATCGAGAACGACTTCCAGGCAGTGGGCATAGACCATCCGCTGCTAACACGGGTGGCGAGCACCGCCGTCCTCACGCGGATGCTCGGCGGCTCGCGCGAGCAGGTAATCAACGCGGTCTCGAATGCCTGGGTGGACTGCAGTCTCGCGGCCGTGCGCCACGCCCCGAATACCGGCTGGCGCAAGAGCTGGGCCGCTGCCGACGCGAGCCTGCAGGCGGTGCGTCTGGCGCTGATGGCAGTCAAGGGAGAGATGGGCTATCCGTACGTGCTGACCGCGCAGCGCTACGGGTTCTACGACGCGCGCTGCCAGGGCCGACCGTTCAAATTCCAGCGGCCCTATGAGGAATACGTGATCCAGCACTCGATGTTCAAATTCGTCGCCGCCGGAATGCACAGCCAGTCCGCGGTGGAATGCGCGTTCCGGCTGCACCCGCTGGTGAAGGACCGCCTTGATGCCATCGAGCGTATCGAGATCAACAGCCAGCGCGCGCTGATGGGAATCATGAACAAGACCGGCCCGCTCTACAATCCCGCGGACCGCGATCATTGCGTGCAATACATTGTTGCGGTCGGCCTGATCCACGGGCGGCTCAACCCGCGCGACTTCGAGGCTCAATTCGCCGCCGATCCGCGCATCGACAAGCTGCGCGACATGACNNCGCGCTATAGCCAGGATTTCTACGATCCGCACAAGCGCTCCAGCGCCAATGCGGTGCAGGTCCGATTCAAGGACGGCTCGAGCACGCCTAAGGTGGAGATCGAGTATCCGGTCGGCCATCCGCGGCGGCGCG
>PLYS01000134.1:11998-12366 GCA_003153455.1 Betaproteobacteria bacterium
GCGCTGGTGCTGGCGGCGCCACTCGCTTGCCAGGCCGCGGCGACAAGCTGGCGGCCGGACCGAAGCGTCGAAATCATCGCCAACACTTCGCCCGGAACCGGCAGCGACGCGACGGCGCGCCTGATACACAGGATGCTGATCGAACACAAGCTGATCGAAGTCTCGGCCGCGGTCGTGAACAAGCCGGGTGGCGGTGGTACGATCGGATTGACCTATCTCAGTCAGCACGCCGGAAACGGACATTACCTGATGGTGACTTCGCCGACCATGCTGACGAATCACATAACCGGAAAGAGCACGCTGAACTACACCGACACCACCACGCTTGCGCAATTGGGAAGCGAATCGGTCGATATCACCGTGCGCGC
>PLYS01000416.1 GCA_003153455.1 Betaproteobacteria bacterium
CGCGGGCACGGCGCTGATCGACCGCTATCCCGACGTTCGATTCATCATCGACCATCTGGGCCTCATGCAGCCCCGCACGCCGCCCGCCCCGCCGCAGCCCTGGGCCGACCTGCCGAAGGTGCTGGACCTCGCCAAGCGCCCGAACGCGGTGATCAAGATCAGCGGCGCCTGCACGCTGTCCCAAAAACCGTATCCCTACCCGGACATCTGGGACCCGCTCGCCCGCGTGTTCGACGCCTGGGGTTTCGAGCGCTGCCTGTGGGGCACCGACTGGACTCGCGCCTTCGCGGTCGTCAACTACGAACAGGGCGTCGAGCCCTTCCGCCTGACCGACCGCCTGAGCGACAGTGAACGGGCGATGCTGATGGGCGGTGCCTGCGCGAAGGCCTATGGCTGGTCGCCGAAGAAAGGCTAGGTTATCCACCCCCCAATCAAGCCACGCAGGAATCCCCGCCCGCAAAATGTTGGATTGCAAGACCCCGTTGTGCGTGCGGTTCCAACGTGTTATTGGGTTAGAACAGCACGAGGACAAGAAGCCCGAAAGGCAAAACAGAGGAGGAAGGCCAATGAAATCGATTCGTCGAGTGATTGGTGTCGGCGCAACGCTGTGCGCCGTGGTGGGTGTGATGTCGTTGATCAGCTGCACAAGCACCGGCAAAGACGGCGCGCCGGCGCAAAACGCGCAGGCGGGCCAGTGGGTCGATCCGGCCAACCCGAGCGACCAGCTGATCAACGGCCCGTATCGGGTTGACCCGGCCTGGCCCAAACCGCTGGCCGAATCGTTTCCGGAAGAAAAGGGCTGGACGTGGGGCGCCGTGCAGGGTGTGTTCGTGCAGAACCCGGACCGCATCTTCGTGGTGATGCGCGGCGAGCTGCCCGATTTGACGAACGCGAAGAAAAAAGTCGTCGAGATCGAAACCGCGCACGGCACGACGGCGCGCGTCGAAGTTCCGGGGCGCGGCATGTACGCGCGCAACGCCTCGGTCGGCGCCTACTCAAGCCCCGGCGAAGCCACCGACGCCTACATGGGCGAGGAAAATAAGGACTACCGCTGGAAACACATCATCACCGTCTACGACAGCAAGGGCAATGTGAAAGAGGCGTGGACGCAGTGGGACGATCTGTTCAGACCGGCGAATCCGAAAGTGCTGTCGCAGGGCCGCGTGCATAAAATTCTGATCAGCCCCTATGATCCGGAAAAACGCGTGTGGGCCATCGACGACGGCCACCAGGTCATCCGCATTTTCAGCAACGACGGCAAGAAACTGCTGCAAACCATCGGCACGCTCGACACCACCACAGAGCGCAACGCCAAGCTGACCGGCAACACCGGCAAGCCCTCGCTGACCAAGAAGAGTGGTCCGGCCAACCTGACCTTCGGCCGCCAGACCGACATCGCGTGGCTGCCCGACGGCACCTTCTTCGTCACCGACGGTTACGAGGAAACGCGCGTCGTCAAATTCGACAAGGACGGCAAGTTCCTGATGGCGTGGGGCGAGCGCGGCGTGGCCGGCGGCAAGGAGACGCGGCCCAACTACTTCAATACCGTGCACGGCATTGCGATCGACGACCAGCGCCGCATCTACGTCAACGACCGCGGCAACCGGCGCATCCAGGTCTTCGACGAGAACGGCAAGTTCTTGAGCCAGTGGTACCTCGGCGACGGCCCCACCGCGACGTACCACATCTGGATGTCCGCCGATCAGCACCTGTGGATGTCCGACGGCCACGGCAACTTCAAGTTCTACAAGTACGACCTCAACGGCAAGCGCCTCTTCTCATGGGGCACGATGATGCCCGAGGCCGGCGGACTGTGGGGCACGCACCAGTTCGGCGTGGACCAGAACAACAATCTCTACACCGCGGAAGTGTGGGGCGGGCGGCCGCAGAAGTTTGTGCCGCGGCCCGGGGCGGATCCGGCGTTGTTGGTGGGGCAGCCGGTGCGGGGGGCTTGGAGTAACTGAAGCCATTTGGATGAGACGGCTGGGCTCGCATTGATTGCGTGCGGATTGACCCGGCCCCGCCACATTGATTTTGCGTAGAGGACAAATTAATTGGAACTGACGGCGAGAGTGAATAAGTTTGTGCAAGCAGCTAATGCTGACTTCGCACGCGCTTTGGATTCAATTGATCCTACCAATGGCAATTACCCTGAACGAATGGTCAGCCACTTCTACATCCGGGCAACCGCAAACGCGTTGCGGACAAAGAGCGTACTGATCGAGTTGCCTGTTACCAGAAAAACCAGTCAACGCGCAGACAATCACATTGATGCGCTGATATTCAATAATTCTAATTACAAGGGGACAGACCGCGGTTTCTAACCGGATTAGCCGTGGTCCCCAAATATTCCCTCGACCGCATGCGCTAGAATCCCTCGTTAGCCCGTCATGCGGGCGATAACGGTGGAGAGCATGCAATGACAGCGCAAAACAGCCGCCACGATGACGACGCCCACGAAGACATGAGCGCCGAAGCCGTTATCGCGCGGGCCATTGCCAGGCGCGGCGAAATTTTCGATGAATTCCGGCTGCTCGCGCAGGAATCGCCGCGCACCTATGACCTGATATCGAAAACCGCCGGTTATATGCACCACTACGCCGGCGAAGAGGGCGCCGGACAAAATCTTTCCGGCACCATGCGCGAGTTGATCGCGCTGTGCCAGCTTTGCGCGAAGGGGGACGACCGTTTTGCCGCCAATCACGTCCGGCGCCTGTGGCAGCGCGGCGTGACCAACAAGGTGATGATCGAGGCGGCGACGGCCATTGCGCCCATTGTCGGCTGGAGCACCATTGCGCATGTCACGCTGGCGATCTTGACCGCGAACGATCCGGCCTACCCCTTCGGCAATCGGCCGCCGGACGGCGCGCCCAAAACATTGACACCCTTCCCGGAATTGCAGTTTGGGCGCGATGCGGCCGGCAACGCCGACGCCGGCCTGCTGAATACGCCGGAGTGGCAATACGTCGCCGCGCTCGACGCCGAGCTTGCGCGGCGCGCCGCGCGCTGGGTCGATCACTGCCTGCTGCCGGATGGCGCAGCCGGTGAATTGCTGGGCCCGGGGCCGCGCGAATTGATTGCCGTGGCGGCACTCTGCGCGCGCGGCGAAGTCGAATTCGCCGCACAGCATATACGGCGCGCCTACCGCTGCGGAATGGGCCGTCTGCAAGTGCTCGAAGCCATTTCCTGTGTGTTGCCGATGACCGGTGCGCTCACCGTGCAAATCGGCGTGCGTGCCATGCAGCTGGCGGATGCCAAGCCCTGAGCGCGCGCGTGTGATGAAACTGATTTTTGCCGGCCTGCTGTTTGCCGCAGGCATTGCCCCGCCGGTGGCGGCGCAAAACTATCCGCTCAAATCCATACTCGTTATTTCACCGGTGCAGGCCGGCAGCGCCGGCGATACGACCCTGCGGCTGGTGACGCAAGCGATGTCGCGCAATATGGGGCAGCAATTGCTGGTGGAAAACACCACCGGCGCGGCGGGCATCATCGGCGCACAGCGCCTTGCGCGGGCCGTGCCCGACGGCTACACCATCGGCGGCATAAGTGACAGCACGGTGACGTACGTGCCCATCCTGCAAAAGCGCAGCGACTTCGACGCACTCAGCTTGTTCGAACCGATCAGCCTGCTCTCGGTGAGCACCTGGGTGCTGGTTGCGCACCCCTCGTTGCCAGTGCGCAACGTGCGCGAGTTCGTGACGTTGGCGAAAGGGCAGTCTCGACGCATCGACTATGCCTCCGCCGGCGTTGGCGGATCGCACCATTTGGCGATGGAAATGTTCAACGCCGCCACTGGCATCAAGTTGAACCACGTGCCTTACCGTGGCGCGACGCAGGCTGCGGTTGACGTGCAAGCCGGGCACGTGCCCGTGATGTTCTCGGCGCTGTCCGTGGTGTTCGGCCCGATCCAGGCCGGGCGCCTGCGTGTAATCGGCGTTGCCAGCGAGAGCCGCACCCCATTGTTGCCGGGGATACCCACTATCGCCGAATCCGGCGTTGCGGGCTTTGCATTCTCGACCTGGACCGGCCTGTTCGCCCCCCGCGGCACACCGAAACCACTGGTTGAGCGACTTGCCGCAGAAGTTGTCAACGCGCTCAACGATCCGGACTTACGCGCAAGAATGCAGTCGATGGGTGGAAATCCTCAGCCAAGCACACCCGCCGAACTTGCCGACCGGATACGTCAGATCACAGCAAAAATGCGCAAGGTCATTCAGGACGCCGGGATCACCGCCGATTAGCCCGGTGGGGTGGGCAACTTGTTGCCCACGGGGCGTTCGTCAGTGGCCGGAACAACCTGTGGGCACGAAAGGTGCCCACGCTACGAAACCACGAACCTACTGAGGACTGATCGGCTGCATTGGCGTACTATTCGCGTCCGATCACCCAAGAAGAATCCGCTCCGAATGTCCAAAGAAGTCAAAGTCACCCCGCAGCGCGCTGTCGTCGCGGCCGTACAACTGCCTGGAGTAAGCGACGCGGAGCTTGAAGCTTCGCTGGACGAGCTGCGTGAATTGGCCAAGACACTGGGCTTCGAGGTGGTGGCCACGTTCACGCAAAAGCGCGCCAGTTTTGATTCGGCGGCCTATCTGGGGGCCGGCAAGCGCGAGGAGATGCGCCGCTTTGTGCAGGGTGAGACGGAGGCGGAACCATCTGACGATGCGCCGCAGGAGGCACACGTCGCAGCGACGGACGCCGGGAAAAGCGCCGAACGGCGCATCGCGCGCCACGGCGCGGTCGCAGCGCGTGAAGCGGCAAAAGCCCTGGCCGGGATCGACAAACGCCGGGCCGCCTTCGTGCTGGTGGACCACGAGATTTCGCCGTCGCAGGCGCGCAACCTTGAAAACGAGATCGGCTGCGACGTCATGGACCGCACCATGGTGATTCTCGAAATCTTTCACCGCCACGCGCGCTCCAACGCGGCGCGCGCGCAGGTCGAGATCGCGCGCCTGCGTTACCTTGCGCCACGCTTGCGAGAGGCGGCCAAGCTGGCCGGGCCGCAAGGGCGGCAACGCAGCGGTGTCGGCGGCCGCGGTGCTGGTGAAGCCGCCGGCGAGGCAGACCGCGCCAAGATCCGCGACCGCATCGCGGAGTTGAAGCAGGAGATCATTGCGCTCGACCTCGAGCGCCAGACGCAGCGTGCGCGGCGCCAGGGGAGCCAGGGCCTGGCGCGCGTGGCGCTGATCGGTTACACCAACGCGGGCAAGTCCACCGTGATGCGCGCGCTGACGGGGAGCGAGGTGCTGGTCGCCAACAAGTTGTTCGCGACGCTCGACACCACCGTGCGTGCGCTGGTGCCCGAGGGGGTGCCGCGTGTGCTGGTGAGCGACACGGTGGGCTTCATCAAGAACCTGCCGCACGATCTTGTCGCCTCGTTCAAATCAACGCTCGAAGAAGCAGCCGAGGCATCGTTGCTGCTCCATATGATCGACGCCAGTGACCCCGGATTTGAACGCCAGATCGAGGTGACGGAGAAAGTGCTTGAGGAAATCGAGGCAGGCAAGGTGCCGCGCTTGCGCGTGTTCAACAAGATCGATCAGGTCGGGGATGCCAAGGCACAAAAAGAACGCGCGAAGGCATTGCGCGCACAATTCCCCAAGTGCTTGGTGATGAGCGCTGTTGACAAAGATGACGTTGCCAAACTGCAGAAGGCGATTCGTGCGTTTTTTGGCCGGCGCCTGGTCAAGGCCGAGTTGTTCCTGCCATGGTCGGCGCAGCAGCTGCGCGGCGAGTTGTTCGCGGTTTGCCAGGTGCTGGAGGAGCGCGCCGACACGGAGGGAGCGCACTTCAGCGTGCGTGGCGAGCGCAAGGACATTGATGGTCTGCGCGAGCGAATCGGATAGGCGCAAGGGATTCGGTAGGAACGAGAGGCGCATCAATCTCTCGCTCGACGACTCCAAAACTTTGCAATGTGTGTGGGGACAGCCCGATTGCGTTTCCGTCCGGCAACAGCTGGTCCGGCTGCAAATTCTTTTAGCTACCGTCAGCGTTCGAGGCCAGCAGGCATTATTCCGCTCGTCAGCACATAACTGCCGCCGACACTGCCGACGAGCGCCGTTTTCCGCGTGAGTCCGATGCGCTCGCGCAGCTTGTACAGCGCTTCGATGCCGGTGCAATGTGCGCCGACGAGATTTGCCACCTTGAACTCTTTGAGTTTGTCGCCCGTCCAGTTCAGTGTTTCATCGCTCGCGGGAAAGAGATGCAGGCCGCCGATCACCGCCTCCACCGGCTGCGTCGGAAAATGCTCGTGCGCGTACGTGAGGATATTCACGACGCCCGCATGCCCGCAACCGGTGACGATTACCAAACCTCTTGGCGTGTTCAACACCAGCGACTGGTCCTCCGGAATATTGTCTTCGACCAGACCTTCAGGCATCTGCACCTTGCCGCTCGTCGTCCAGTTGCGCTCGGGATACTTGCGCGGCACCGGTCCCGTCAGCCACGCGCCCGGGAAAATCTCCGCACCCTGCGCGTGCTCGATGATTTTGCCGCCTGTCGCTTCGTACTCTTTGCGGATCGCGATCATTTCGTTGTTCTCGCCGCGGTCGGTCGGCCGGCTGTAAAAAACTCCGCGCGAAACATGCATGACCGACAGCGCGTCGGGGTTCTTCTGCATCATCGCCTTGCGCAGCGTCATGATGCCGCGCACATGGTCCCAGTGATTGTGCGTGATGATGAGTTCTTTGACATTCGAGAGATCGATTTTGAAATCACGCGCGTTCTGCAGCACCGTTTCCGGATGGCTGCCCGTATCGATCAAAATACGCCGCCCGTCCGCTTCGAGCAGCCCCGAGAATCCCCACTCGCCGATGCCCTGAGCGCTGCCGACGAGCATCGTGGAGAGCACCGTTAATTTAACCGCCTGAATCTGCGCCGGCGGATTGCTTTGCGCGCCGACAGACGGCGTTTCGATGACCAGAAGCGGCATGCCGATGAGTGCCGCGGTGAACATTACCCATTTAAGCTTTGCGAGCGTACGCATATTCCGTCCTCCCTTTAATGTGCCCAACACGATACTCCAACTAAACAGAGTAATTGTAACGTTTCCGCGGCGGGACAGCCGTGCGTCGAACCGAGAAGTCAGCCGCACGCGCCTGGCCCTTTCTGGACACGGCAGACGCGATCTGTTGCAATACCGAGAAACCACTTAGAGAGGAGCTTCCCCGATGGCGATCATCGATTCGCAGGTCCACGTCTATGAGGCGAACACGCCGAAACGACCCTGGCACAATGTGCCGAATTGGCCCGATCACGTCNNACGGGCCCATCCCGGCCGGTTCGCCCTGGTCAAGCCGGTCGACCCGGATAATCCGGCGGTGGCCGATGTCATCGCCGACTGGAAGAAGACGCCGGGCACGGTCGGCATCCGCATCATGATGAAGAAGGAAGTGGGGCGCGACCCGAAGGGCCCGGGCGTCGACCGGATACTGCGCGCAGCCGTTCGGCATGACTTCCCGGTTAACCTGTCGTGTGCGGGCAACCTGGACACGGTTCCGGTGCTGATCGACCGTCACCCCGGCACGCGGTTCATCATCGACCATCTGGGCCTCATGCAGCCCCGCACGCCGCCCGCCCCGCCGCAGCCCTGGGCCGACCTGCCGAAAGTGCTGGAACTTGCCAAGCGCCCGAACGCGGTGATAAAGATCAGCGGCGCCTGCACGCTGTCGCGGGAACCGTATCCCTTCCCGGACATCTGGGACCCGCTCGCCCGCGTGTTCGACGCGTGGGGATTCGAGCGCTGTCTGTGGGGCACCGACTGGACCCGCGCCTTCGCGGTCGTTAATTACGAACAGGCCGTCGAGCCCTTCCGCCTGACCGACCGTCTGAGCGACAGTGAACGGGCGATGCTGATGGGCGGGGCCTGCGCCAAGTCGTATGGCTGGTCGCCGAAGAAAGGCTAGGTTGTTCATACCGCGGCTTCTAGTAGAATCACGGAACATTGCCAAGGGGGAGACGCTATGACTTCGAAGATTCTCAAGAATATTGTTTGGGCGGGAATGCTCGCCGGCGTGTTGAGCGTGTCATGCCTGGTTTCTCCGGTGGGCGCACAGCAGAGTGCTGCCGATGCTCTGCAAAAGGCCCGCGTGATGGAGCGGCTCTCCGAGGGAATGGCAGTTGAAAAAAAAGGGGCATCGCCCGGCTTCGTGCTCGATCCTGCCTGGCCACAGCCTCTGCCTCATCACTGGGTGATCGGTGATGTCGGCGGAATCGCCGTCGACAAGCACAACCAGATCTGGGTTTACCA
>PLYS01000141.1 GCA_003153455.1 Betaproteobacteria bacterium
AATCCCTGAGCTACAACGCCGCCGGGCGCGCCGCCGTCACGCGCAATCTCGAGCGCTTCGACGCCCGGCGCATCGACGATGCCTCGCTCATGCACGCCGCGGTCTGCCTGATCCTTGCCGACGACGGCGCCGGCGATTGCGCGCTGCTCATCACGCGCCGCGCCTCCCATCTGAATACGCACGCCGGCCAGTTCGCCCTGCCCGGCGGGCGCGTCGACGCGGGCGAGAGCGCCATCGACGCGGCGCTGCGCGAGGCGCGCGAGGAGATCAACCTCGAACTCGCGCCCGAGGCCATCCTCGGCCGGTTGGACGATTTTCCGACGCGCTCGGGTTACGTCATCACGCCGCTCGTCGCCTGGGCGCCGCAGGGGGCCGAGATGAGCGCGAACCCCGCCGAGGTCGCCCGGCTCTACCGCGTCCACCTGTCCGAGTTCGTCAAGCCGGGCTCGCCCGAATTCGTCTCCATCCCCGAAAGCGACCGGCCGGTCATCCGCTACCCGATGCTCGACACCAGGATCTACGCGCCGACCGCGGCGGTGATGTACCAGTTCATGGAAGTCGCCGTGCACGGCCGCGACACGCGCGTTGCGCACCTGGAGCAGCCGGTGTGGGCGTGGCGCTAGCCGGGCGCAATCCGGCCTACAATACCGGTACGCAACATCGCTCCGACCCGAGCTCGCCGCACGTCACCCATTTCGACCTCAACCCAGGAACCCGCCATGTCCGAACCCATCCACATCCAGTTCACGCGTTTCTCCGCCTTCTATTCGCCGCTGATCGCCACCTTTGCGGGCGGCTTCCTGAAGGAGGAAGGCTTCGCCCCAACGCATTCGATCGCCGCGGCGGGCAAGTCGGCGATTGCCGGTCTGCTGGACGGCAGTGTGCAGGTGGCGCAGTCGGCGCCCTCGCAGGGCTTCGGCCCGCTGGAAAAAGGCCAGCAGCCGCCGGCGCTGCACTTCGCGCAGATCAACGAGCGCGACGGCTTCTTCATCACCGCGCGCAAGCCCGATCCGCACTTCACCTGGGCGAAGCTCGCGACCGGCAAGATCCTGGTGGACCATGGCGGCCAGCCGCTGGCGATGTTCAAGTACGCGTGCCACCTGAAAGGCCTCGACTGGAATGCGCTTGTCGTGGTGGACGCCGGCGCCGAAACCATGGACCGCGCATTCCGCGACGGCACCGGCGACTACATACATCAGCAGGGGCCGGCGCCGCAGCAACTCGAGCACGACGGCGTCGGCCACGTGGTCGCGCAGGTGGGCGATGCGATCGGCCCGCTGGCATTTTCCAGCCTTGCGGCGACGCGCGCCTGGCTCGCCACCGACGCGGCGCGGCGCTTCACCCGCGCCTACCGCAAGGCGCGCGCCTGGCTGATCGCCACGCCCGCGGCGGAGGTCGCCAAGACCGAGGCCGCTTTCTTTCCCGACATCCATCGCGACGTGCTCACGCTGACCATCGCCACCTACCAGAAACTCGGCTGCTGGACGCCGCACATCGAAATCACCCGCCCCGCCTTCGAAGTCGCGCTGGACGTGTTCGAGCACTCGGGCCTGATTACCCGGCGCCACAAGTACGACGAGGTCATCGCCCAGCCGCCCGCCTGAGGCGGGCGCGGCAAGAACGCGCGGCGCCCTCCTGGGTTAGTCACCGGCCCCGTCGGGTTCCTTCGGGTTGGTTTCTGCCCCTTGGACAAGGGGCAGTTCATCGTCTCTTCTATTGCGGCTGGAATCCGATCTGCTTGACCAGCTTCGCGAATACGCCGATTTCGCTCTTGATCAGAGCGCTGAATTCCTCGGGTGTCGAGCCCACCACATCGAGGCCCTGGCTGTTCAAGCGTTCCCTTACGTCCGGCAGCCTCGCAATTCTCATGAGCTCCTGCGAGAGCTTTGCGACGATCGGCTGCGGTGTTTTGCTCGGAACCACGACGCCGTGCCAGACGATCGATTCGAAGCCAGGCAATGTCTCCGCGACCGCCGGCACATCGGGCAAGGTCGGACTGCGCTTCAACCCCGTCACGCCGATCACCCGCAACTTCCCTGCCTTGACCTGAGGCAAACCCACGAGCGGGCTGATGATGAACGCCTGCACTTCCCCGGAAAGAAGCGCCTGGACCGCCTGTCCTGTTCCTTTGTAGGCGATGTTCACGGTCTTGACGCCGGCCATGTAGTTGAACTGTTCCATCGCGAGCAGATTGTTGGCTCCGGTGCTCGCGTAATTGAGCTGCCCCGGTTTCGCTTTGGCGAGTGCAATGAATTCGGGCACTGACTTCGCCGGGACGGACGGATGGACCACCATCATGTATGCGGCGGAAGAAATCTGGGTGACGGGTTGGAAGTCGCGCAGAGGGTCATACGGCAGCTTGATATACACGCTCGGGTTGATCGTGAGCGGGGCCTGGGGAGCCATCAGTAGCGTGTATCCGTCCGGCTGCGCCTTGGACGCGATTTCGAATCCGACGATGCCGCCGGCGCTGCCACGGTTTTCGACGATAACCGGTTGGCCCCAGCTCTCCGTCAGCTTCTGACCGAGGAGTCGCGAGAGGATGTCGCTTGGACCGCCGGGCACAAACGAGTCGATGATGCGAATCGGCCGGTTAGGATAATTGGAGCCCGCGTCCGCGGCGCCGACAGTCGATACGACGCATGACAAAACCAAAATCAGGAACAGACAAGCTGCGTGCTTCATAGAGTCCCCCCAAGTGTCCGTGAACGATGGATTCAGTGCCGCGGTGCTGGAACTACCGATAGGACGATCAATCCCGGCGCAATTTCGGTTCACCGCGCCGACGCGCTGAGAGCAGGTGCGGAACATATCCCGGACTGCGCATAGCTTTTGCATTAATCCGCTTTGATGTTCGCGGCTCGGATCACCTTGCCCCACTTTTCGGTCTCGTCGGTGATGAGCTTTCCGAAGTCGGCGGAAGAGCCGGCAAGCGTCGTGGCGCCCAGGTCAGCGAGGCGCGCCTTCATCTTGGGATCGGCAAGGCCCGCATTGATCACTTTATTGAGCTTCTCGATGATTTCGATGGGCGTGTTCTTGGGAGCACATATGCCGTTCCATCCGCTGGCCTCGTAGCCAGGCACGAATTCGGCCATGGCGGGCAAGTCCGGCAGCGCCGCCGAGCGTGTAGCGGTTGTCACTGCCAACGCACGAAGCTTGCCCGATTTGATGTATTCGATTGACGCGGGCAACGGTTCGAACAAAACCTGCACTAGCCCACTCAGCAGATCAGTAATTGCTTGCGGCGAGCCGCGATACGGGACGTGGACGAAATTGACACCGGTCATCATCTTGAACAGTTCGCCGGCGAGATGTTGTGAGGTGCCATTGCCGGACGAGCCGTGGTTGATCTTGCCCGGATTGGCATTCGCGTAAGCGATGAATTCGGAAACCGTTTTCGCCGGAAAGGATGCGCTTACCTCCATGACGTTGGGAAATCGAGTGACGCCAGCGACCGGCGCGATGTCCCTTATGAAATTGAAATTAAGTTTCTCGTAGAGCGTCGCATTGATGGCGTTCGTTGCGCCACCTAGTAGGAGCGTGTAACCGTCAGCCGGCGCACGAATTACCGCTTCGGTCGCTATATTGGTGCTCGCGCCGGGCCGGTTATCGACAATGACTGGCTGGTGGAGCTGCTCCGACAACCATTGCCCCATCAGACGCGCAACGATATCAAAGTTACCACCAGCCGGAAAGCCGACGAGGATGCGCACCGGCTTGGTCGGGTAGGTTTGCGCCACCGCGTCACAGGTGCTCGCTAGCGATGCGAGCAGTGTCAGGGCGCAAACTATAGCCCTATAAATATTCATGTTCAGGATCCTCTCCTCCCGTCGGCGCGCGCCTGATTTGGCAGTTTTGCAGGCTACACACTCACGCAAAATGCGTCAAGGCTGGGCATGAGCCAGCACATCCTTGTCCCCTATTGTCGCTCACAGGCAACAGCAAGCGGCCGGCAGCACCAGCTGTGCATTCGGCTGGGAATCGCCTGTCACCGAGACGCCGAGCCCCTTGGCCCGCCTGACCACTCGATGTCATAAGAGCGTGCCGTGCTCCTTAGCCAGGAGTGACCCAACAGCGCCTGTGCAGCGGCAAGATCCTTCGTTTTCCGGTAGATCCGCGCTGTAAGCTTTATTTCTGCGTCTCCAGACTGATATTGGCCGTTCGGACCACGCCCGACCAGCGCTTGATCTCGTCTGCAATGAACACGGCGAACTCGTGCGGATCCCGGTAATCGATTTCCATCGCGTTGTTCAGAAAATGCGTCTTCACGTCATCCGAGGTGAGGATCGCCTTCACCTCCCGCGTCAATCTGTCGGTGATCGGCGCGGGCATGCCTGCCGGTCCCATCAGCCCCCGCCATCCGATTGACAAATACCCCGTCAAACCCGACTCGGACACGGTAGGCACGTCGGGCAGGAGAGCGCTTCGTTTCAGTCCGCCGACGCCCAGCGGTCTCAGCCTTCCGGACTTGAGGTGCGGAACCGCAGCCTGAATCGTTACGCTGGAGATGTGGACGGTTCCTCCAAGCAGATCGATCGTCGCGAGCCCGGCGCCCTTGTAATGCGCCATGATGAGGTCGATGCCGGCCATCACCCTGAATAACTCCAGGCCCATATGGCCGCTGCTACCCGCGCCGGCGGTTCCTGCCACCAGCTGGCCGGGCTTCTGCTTCGCCAGCGCTATGAACTCCTGGAGAGTCTTGGCGGAAATGCTTGCCGGGGAGACGAGCATGTTATCCCCCGTCACCAATGACGCGATCAGGGAAAAAGACTTGACCGGATCGTATTCCAGTTTCTGCAGCACCGGCTGTATGGTGTGCGCGGTGTCGCATATCAGCAGGGTGTACCCGTCCGGAGTCGCCTTGGCCACCATCGCGGTGCCGATGACGGCTCCCGCTCCGCCCCGGTTGTCCACGATGACTGACGTGCCACCAAGCCGCTCGGACAACTTCGGGGCGAGCACGCGGGCGACCATGTCGGTCCCGCCGCCCGGTGCGAACGGGACTATGAGACGGATCGGTCTGGTCGGATAATCCTCGGCGGCTGCGACAGGCGCAGGAGATACGAAAAACAGGATTGCAGCGCAGAGGATGCCGAGGGGGAGAGTCATCTGCGGAGGCTTTTCGATCATGGTGACGAGATAAGGGTAAAAGGGATAGTGTAGACAAAAGCGACTGCGTGCAAGAATCATTTGTTGATGACGATATGAGCCTCTTTGACCACTTTCTTCCACTTGTCAACGTCTATCCTGAGCCTGTTCACATACTCCTCCGGCGGGCCGCCCGCCGGTTCCAGTCCTTGTTCCTCGAGCCACTTTTCAACCTTGTCCGTGTGCAACACTTTGGCGACTTCACGGTTCCACCGCATCACGATATCCTTGGGCAGACCTTTCGGTCCCCACAGGCCGTACCAATGAACGACCTCGAACCCGGGCACTGTTTCGCCGATAGTGGGCACGTCCGGCAAAGCGCGTGAGCGCTTGGGGGTCGTTACTCCGATTGCCCGTAGCCGTCCGGCCTTCACGTGCGGGATGCTCGTCACCAGGGTGGTCAGGCTCCCGCCGACCTCGCCGCTGAGCAGAGCGGTCATCGCCGGGCCGCTGCCTTTGTAGGGCACCATGGTATAGGTTGCTCCAGTCTGCAGCCTGAAGAGTTCGCCCGCCAGGTCATCGAGTCCGCCAACGCCAGCCGATGCGACGTTGAGTTTGCTCGGATTCGCTTTGGAATAAGCGATGAATTCGCTGACGCTCCTGACTGGCAGCGAGGGGTGAATCGTCAGGACCAGGGGCGTTGTTCCGATCAGGATGATCGGCGTGATGCCTGTCACGGAATCGTACGGGAGATCGTGGAGCGCGGCGTTGGCGCCGTAGCTGCCGGAAACTACGATCAGGGTGTAACCGTCGGGGTCGGCGCGGACCGCTAACCCCGCGCCCAAAGTACCTCCTCCACCCGGCCGGTTATCGACAACGATGGGCTGCCCGAGTGCCTCGGTCAATGGCGGTCCGATCAGACGTGCGAGCAGGTCGGAGCCGCCACCGGCGGCAAATGGCGTGAGCAGCCGGATCGGCTTGGTCGGATATTTCGACTGCGCATGCACGCCTGCCACGGGGAGCGACAGAGCAATTGCAATTGCGGTGCAGATTACGAGGTTCCTCATGATGCCCTCCGGAACAATGCATAGTGCGCGAAAAATGCAATCATACGCTTTATAGAGGCCCGGTGAACCCCACCAGAAACCTCACCGCGCTAAATCCTGTTCTGGTTGTTGTGAGCGTTAGTGGTCGAGTTCCGCTTTTGGCCGGTTTGTGACTGTCGCTCGTCGGTCCAAATCCATCTCATAGCTGCCGTTCGCAGATGTCATTCGATCACCTTGTCGACGCACACGAGGATCGACTTCGAAAATGTGATGCCTTAATTTCGCTCGCCTCCGCACCCCCCCCGAAGCGGAGCGATCTGAGCGGGTTAGTGGTAAATCAGGGTGCTCCTCTCTGTAGGCGTTGATGCGANNAGGAGCGTCACGATGACTTCGAAGATTCTCAAGTATGTTGTTTGGGCGGGAATGCTCGCCAGCGTGTTGAGTGTGTCGAGCTTCGTTCCTTCGTTGGGCGCACAGCAGTCCGCCACGAGCGCTACGGATGCTCTGCAGAAGGCCCACGTTTTGGATCGGCTGGCCGAGGGGATGGCGGTTGAACACAAAGGGACCTCGCCGGGCTTTGTGCTCGATCCTGCGTGGCCTCAACCGTTGCCCAACCACTGGGTGATCGGTGATGTCGGCGGAATCGCCGTCGATAAACACAACCAGATCTGGGTTTACCACCGTCCCCGTTCGGTCGGCTCCCAGGACAGCGGGATGCAGGGCGCAGCGGGCACGGATGCCAAGGGCAAGCCGATCAGCGCGCTCGGATTCCCGCGGCCCTATGGACAGATCAACGGTTGTTGCATGCCCGCGCCGTCCATTCTCGTGTTCGACACCGCCGGAAAATTGTTGAAAGCCTGGGGCGG
>PLYS01000020.1 GCA_003153455.1 Betaproteobacteria bacterium
CCGAGCACGTCATGCTCGTCGATCTGGGGCGCAACGATCTCGGCGCCGTTTGCGATTTCGGGTCGGTCAAAGTTTCGGAGCTGCTGCAGTTGGAGCGCTACAGCCACGTCATGCATATCGTCTCCGACGTGACCGGCACGCTGCGGTCCGGCTGCGACGCACTCGATCTTTTTGCCGCCGGCTTCCCGGCCGGCACCGTCACCGGCACGCCGAAGATTCGCGCCATGCAGCTGATCGACGAACTCGAGCCCGTTGCGCGCGGATACTATGCGGGCAGCATCGGCCGCTGGGCTTTCAGCGGCGACTTCGATTCGTGTATCACGCTGCGAAGCATGCACGTGCACGACGGAGACATTCATTGGCAAGCGTCCGCGGGAATCGTCGCGGACAGCGATCCGAAAGCAGAGTACGACGAAATCCTCGGCAAGACTGAGATCGCCCGCGTCGTTTTACAGTGTCATCCTGAGCAGCCGCTCGCCGCTAAGGCGGGCGCGTCGTCGAAGGACCCTGAGCAGCGCGCGACAGCGCGCGAGTCGAAGGGCGTGGAGGTGGGCGCGCGATGAAAGTGCTCTTCGTCGACAATTTCGATTCGTTTACGTACAACGTCGTGCATCTGCTGGCCGAACAAGGCGCGCAGCCCGATGTGGTTCACAACGACGATCCGCGGCTCGGCGCCGATCTCTTGGAAGAGTACGATGCGCTCGTGATCGGGCCGGGGCCCGGCAATCCGGGCCAAACGCCCCAGATCGTGCAGCTCGTTCGCGACGCCGCCGCGCGCAAGATGCCCGTTTTCGGCGTCTGCCTCGGACTGCAGGCGATCGGTGAGGCTTTCGGCGCGAAGGTGACGCGCGCGCCCGAGCCGATGCACGGTAAAGTTTCCGCGATCACGCACCGCGGCGGAACGCTCTTTGAAGGGCTCGCCTCGCCGCTGCACGCGACCCGCTATCATTCGCTCTGCCTCGATCCTGCGACGCTGCCGGACGAGTTGGAGATCTGCGCGCGCAGCTCCGACGGCGTCGTGCAAGCGATCGCGCATCGCTCGCTGCCCATCACCGCGGTGCAATTTCACCCGGAGTCGGTCCTCAGCGAAAACGGCGCGCGGATCGTTCGCAACGCGCTGGGGCTGCAGTCCCAAAATTGACAACGCGCGGCCGCCCGTGATAGACTGCCCTGCACATGAAGGTCTCGTCCGCGCGCTATTCCTATTGGTGGTACCTCGCCGCAGAAATGCCGGTAAGTTAAGCGCGCCAGCGAAGATCGTCAAATCACTCTTCAAAAGCCGCCCTTACCGGGGCGGCTTTTTCATCTCTTTGGGGCTGCAATCGTGTATAAGTTAGCGAGTAAAGAAGGAGCCGGGGCGACAATCGTTCGCGTAGGAACGGCGAGCTTCGGCGACGGAAGTTTTACGATGATCGCCGGTCCCTGCGCGATCGAGAGCCGCGCGCAGATCGACCTGACGGCGAAATTCGTCGCTTCGGCCGGCGCGGCGATGGTGCGCGGCGGCGCCTACAAACCTCGCACGTCGCCATATGCGTTTCAAGGCCTGGGAGAAGAGGGCGTCAAGCTGATCGCAGCTGCATGTCAAGCCGCGGGCCTGCCCGCTGTCGTGGAAGCGCTTGCCGAAACGCAACTGCTGGTGCTCGACTGGTACGTGGACATGATTCAGATCGGTGCGCGCAACATGCAGAACTTCACGCTGCTGCAGGCGGCGGCTCGCACCGGTAAGCCGGTTCTGCTCAAGCGCGCGCCCTTCGCGACGCTCGACGAAGTGCTCTATGCGGCCGAATACATTTTGCTCGAAGGCAATCCCAACGTCGTCTTGTGTGAACGCGGCGTGCGCGGTTTCGATCCGCAGACGCGCAATCTCTTCGATCTGGGCGGAGCGCTGCGGCTCAAAGAGCTCACGCATCTGCCGGTGATCGCCGATCCGAGCCACGCGGCCGGACATCGTGACCTGGTGCCAGCGCTGGCGCGAGTTGCAGTGGCGGCGGGCGCGGACGGCTTGCTGGTGGAGGTGCATCCGAATCCGGAAAAGGCGTGGAGTGACGGCGAGCAGTCGCTCGACTTTGCTGAATTCGACGAGATGATGGCTCTCATGGAACCTTATTTTGCGCTGCGCGGGTTTGCGCTGAGTGAGCCGGCGAGCGTGCGGTCCATGGAGGCTGTTGGATGAGGGGCCGGGCCAGTGTTCTTTGGGTTGCGGCCTGTTTTGCAATGCTCTTGCCGATGTGCGGTTTCGCGCCCGATCCGCCACAGAAAGTCGGCGCGGATTTGATCGTGACTGTCGCGCCCGTCTACGAGCCGCTGGCGGCATTGCGTGGGCAGGAGCGGTTCCCTAAAGGCGCCCAATTGCAGTTGGTGCATGAGGGGGAGGCGGAGCCGCTAGTTTCGGGCTTCGCTGCCAGTGCAGACGCCAATGTTTCGTTTGATGGCAAGACAGTGTTGTTCGCGGGCAAGCAGGCTGCGGGCGATCCATGGCAGATTTGGGAATTGACGGTCGCAGATCGTTCAGTCCGCAAAGTAACGGCAACCGCAACTGACGCCGTGCGCCCGCTCTATCTCCCTGGCTGGCGGATGGTCTTCGCACAACGCACGCCCAAGGGATTCCAAATGGAGTCCGCGCAAAGTGGTCTACCGCCGGTATTCGCGCACTCGGTGCCGACAGCAATTCCGGAACGATTAACTCTCACGCACATGCAGGGCAGCGCGCTGCCCGTGGATGTGCTGATGGATGGGCGCATTCTGTTTGAAGCGGGCTTTCCAATCGGCTCTGGCTCGACGCCTGAGCTTTATTTGGTTTACTCCGATGGATCAGGCGTGGAGTCGTATCGCTGCGATCATGGCGCGGCTCGCTGGGGTGGGAAGCAGTTGGCCTCGGGCGATGTGGTGTTTACGCACGGCGTTGCATCGGCGCGGTTCACTACTACACTGGCGCACGAGGAGCGAATCGCGGCTCCGCAAGCGGAATACGCAGGGGACCTGGCTGAGACTGCCGCCGGCGCATGGCTGGTGAGCACACGGGCGGCGGCTGGAACTTTCTACGAGATCAAGTTGTGGAAGCCGGGTTCTGCGGCGATGGAAACCGTGCTGGCGAAGAGCGGCGAGAATCTCGTCGAGCCGGTTCTGCTTGCGCCGCGCACCAGGCCGAAGGAGCATCCTTCTGCCCTTCACCCGTGGGACTGTGCCAATTTGCTCGCGTTGGATGCGCGGTTTTCGCGCGATGGCGAATTGAGGGGCACGCCGGCTTCGGTGCGGCTGGAGACACAGGACGCAGCAGGGCATGCGGTTGCGTTGGGAACGGCACCGGTGGAGCAGGATGGTTCTTTTTTTGTAAAAGCTCCGGGCAATAAGCCGATCCGGTTTGCGGTGTTGGACGCGAAGGGAGCGGTTCTGCGCCAGGAACATGGCCGGTTCTGGAGCCGCGGCGGCGAGCAGCGCATTTGCGTGGGATGCCACACGGGACCTGAGCGCGCGCAAGAAAATCGCGTGGCCGCCGTACTTCTGCGCACCACAACGCCCGTGGACTTGACTGGCGCGAGCATTTTCCACCAAGCCCAGACGGGTAGCGCGCAGCAAACCGCACAGGGAGGCCGCTGAGATGATGATGCGCTTTCTTCTTCTCTTCGCAGCCGTTTCGCTTGCCGCCGCGCAGACTGTGCCACCGGCTCAGACTGCAACGCCAGCGAAGCCAGCTTCCACGCAGGCTCCTGTCATTCGCTTTGAAGACGCCAGCGATAAGGCTGGCATCAACTTCACGCACAGCTTCGGGTCACGACAGTTAGGCTCGCTGCTGGAGGGAACGGGTGCAGGCTGCGTCTGGATCGACTACAACAACTCTGGCTTGCCTTCCTTGTATGTGGTGAATGGACGACCGCTCGACGACTCGATGCATCCATACCCGCTGAAGGACAAACCAGCCACGCCCCCACACAATCACCTCTATCGCAACGACGGCAGTGGGCATTTCACAGACGTGACGGATAAGGCCGGGCTCAACCCGGATATGTATTCAGTGGCCGTGACGGCGGCGGACTATGACAACGACGGGTTTGTCGATCTTCTAGTGACCGGCTACGGCAAGACGATTCTCTATCACAATGACGGCAACGGCCACTTTACCGATGTCACCGAGAAGGCC
>PLYS01000484.1 GCA_003153455.1 Betaproteobacteria bacterium
GGCATCGCCGGTTATCCGACGGACGGGGAGGACGCCGAAACACTGATACGCCATGCCGACTCGGCGATGTATGCAGCGAAGCGCGGCAATCTCGGCTTCGTGCCATACGAACCCGCCCACGACGGCTTCCATAAGGAACAGCTCTCGCTGCTGAGCGAGTTGCGCCGCGCCATCGAGCACGAGGAACTGCGCCTGGCGTTTCAGCCCAAGATCGACGTGCACACCGGAGAGGTCGCCGGCGTCGAGGTGCTGGTGCGTTGGCAGCATCCGGAGCGCGGCGCGGTTCCGCCCATGCATTTTATACCGTTCGCCGAGCAGACCGGATTTATCAAGTCGATCACCCGCTGGGTGATCGAAGCGGCGGTCCTGCAATGCAGCCGCTGGATCGCGCTCGGCATGCCGCTCAAGCTCGCAGTCAACATCTCGGCGCAGGACCTGCTCGATCCGCGGATGCCCGAAGCGATCCTCGCCGCGCTGGAACGGCACCGGGTGCCCACCAGATTGTTTGGACTGGAGGTCACTGAAAGCGGCGTCATGCAGGATCCGGCGACGGCAATCGGCGTGCTGAAGCGGTTACGCGCGCTGGGGATCGATATCGCGATCGACGATTTTGGCACGGGATACTCCTCGCTCGCATACGTGAAGCGGCTCGAAGTCACCGAGATCAAGATCGACCGGTCTTTCATCCGCAACATCGTCCAGGACCAAAAGGACCGGGCGATCGTGCTCACGATCATCGAGCTCGCACACAATCTGGAATCGACGGTGGTGGCGGAGGGCGTCGAAGATGAAGCTTCCGTCGCAGTGCTGCGCAAGCTTGGCTGCGACCTAATACAGGGATTCGTGTACTCCAAGCCACTCGTGGAGCGTGAGTTCGGCGACTGGTTCGCCACCTGGACGCCGGCGGCGCTTCGGGAGACGGTGAAAAATTAAATTTACGAACGAAGATCGGAGCGAACACAATCCACTGATTCGTGCCGGCTCGGCTATTCGCCCTTGATGCCGGCTGCGCGCACGACCTGGGTCCACTTCGTGGTCTCGTCGCGCATCAGGCGCGCGAGATCTTCCGGCGTTCCTTCCAACGTCTGGCCGGCGAACCTGGCGAAATTCTCCTTGACCGCGCTCGTCCTCAACGCGGTGTTCATGGCGGCGTTGAGCCGGCGGATGATCTCGTGCGGCGTGCCCGCCGGCGCCAGGATGCCGGTAAAGGTACTCGCTTCGCAGCCGGGCACGCCCGCTTCGCTCATCGTCGGGACGTGGGGAAGCTGGGCCACGCGCGCTTTCGACGTGACCGCAAGCGCGCGGGTTTTTCCGCTGTTCACGAAACCGATCGCCGCGGAAACCTGGTCGAAGTAAACCTCGACCTGCCCGCCGGCCAGGTCGATTTCCGCCGGACCGCTGCCCTTGTAAGGGACAGCGATCAACTGCGTGCCCGTCAGGCTTTGAAACAGCGCTCCGGCGAGATCGGGCGTCGACCCGCTGCCGTTGGTTGCCATCGTAATCCGGCCGGGACGCGACTTCGCCGCCGCGATGAACTCGCGCACCGTGGTGGCCGGCGCGGACGGATGCACCAGCATCACCAATGGCACGGTACTGATCGAACCGACCGGTGTGAAATCCGTGACGATGTCGTAGCTCAGTTTTTGATACAGCGCCGGCGCGATGGCCAGCATTCCGCTCGAAGTCAGCATCAGCGTATAACCGTCGCGCGCCGCCTTCGCGACGATCTCGGCGGCGATCGTCCCGTGCGCGCCGCCGCGATTGTCGATGATCACCGATTGCCCGAGCTGACCCGACATCCCCGGCGCGACGATGCGCGCGGTGATGTCGACGTTGCCGCCGGGCGGAAACGGCACGAGTATGCGGATCGGGCGTTCAGGGTAAACCGCGCCCGCCGCGTTGATGAACATCAGCAAAGCCGCTGCCGCGGCCAATACCAAACGATAACTCACTTTCCCTCCTCGCTCGCCGGCGTCCGCAACATCTTCGGGGCCTTGGTGGACCATCTGAACGGCATCGAACTTTACTTGCGGATTACGGCGATTATATTGCTTCTGGAAAACCACAAGCCACACTGGCGGAGCGCAACTGCCTTAAGGGCGTGAGCGCGCGCGAGCGTTAGAGCGAAAAGAACCCTGAAAACCTTCAGGCGTCAGGCGGGAGGGGGCGAACATCCTTTCCTGACACTTCCGCTTGCGGAGTAAAGAAATTGGGCGCGGCCGCGATTGACAGAGGCACCATTGATCGCTCTCTGCTTGATCCACGTCAAGTCACGCGCATCGCGATGATGGCGATAATTAATTGTGGCAATCGGATTGCCATTCACGAATGGATTGGAGAAACACCATGCGCAAACTGCCCGTCGTTTCGAAAACATTCTCCCGCCGCCGTTTCATGATCGGCACGGCCACCGCTGCGGTCATTGCCGGCACCGGAACTCGCGCCAGAGCAGCCGACACTCGCTATCGGCTCGGCATGAGTCAACCGCTCGACAGCCCGAATTACATCCGGCTGAAGGAGATGGCCGAGCACGTAAGCACCGAGACCGGCGGGCGGATGCAGATCGACCTTTACCCGGAAGGCAAGCTCGGCTCCGACAATACCATGCTCGCGATGCTGCAAAAGAACGAGCTCGAGCTGTACATGGCCGGCAACGTTCTCGGGCCGCTCGTGCCGGTGACCGAGATGCCGGGGCTGCCGTTCACGTTCAAGAATCCCGCCGAGGTGTTCGCCGCGCTCGACGGCGATCTCGGCGACTATATCCGGGCCGAGCTGATGGCCAAGGGCCTCTACGCTTTCCGCCTCGGATTCGACAACGGCTTCCATCACCTCACCACCAGCACGAAGCCGATCCGCACAGTCGACGATCTGGTGGGCATGAAGATCCGCACGCCGGTGCAGAAGATGACCGTCGATTTTTTCGAATCGCTCGGCGCCAAGCCGATGACGTTCACGCTGAGCCAGCTCTACCAGGTATGTAAGGACCGCACGGTCGACGGGCAGACCGACCCGCTGGGGCTCATTCTGCTCATGAAGCTCTACGAAGTGCAGACCTATTTGAGCCTCACGAACCATTGGTGGTCGGGCTTTACGTTCGTTGCCAACGCGCAGGCATGGAAAGCACTGCCGCCGGACATTCAGGCGATCATCAACAAACACGCCGAAGCCGCCGCCCTTGCGCAACGCAAGGATATCGAGCAGCTGAATGCGGGCGCTCTCGACGCGCTGCGCAGCAAAGGGATGATCGTCAACGAAGCCGACACGAGCGGATTCCGCAAACCGCTCGGCGCGTTCTATGCCCGGTGGAAAGAGAATTACGGAGCCAAGGCCTGGGCGCTGCTTGAAGCGCGGGTGGGCAAGCTCGTCTGAGCAAGACACCGCTCAACGCAATGAGAGAGCGTTCGTACCGACTACGCGCTCAATTCCTTTNNGAGCTGCACGTCGAAAGTGGTCAGCAGCGCAACAATCTTGGGGCAAGCCGGGAGCCGGAGCAAAGCGCGCGCATACGCGATCATTCCGGCTTGATGCCTGCGGCCTTGACGACCCGCGCCCACTTTTCGGTTTCCGAGCTCGGTGGATAAATGCGGACTCGTGCCGATGCCCGCCGAGCCGGCGACGAGGCTGCCCGGCGTGGCCCTGGCAAGCGCAATCAACGCCTTGACGCTGGTTGCCGGAACCGATGGGTGCACGCACAACACGTTGGGCGCGGCGACGATCAGCGAAATCGGCGCAAAGTCGCGCATCGCGTACGGCAGTTTGCTGTACATGCTCGTATTGATCGCAATCGAGGCCGGCGCGATCAACAGTGTGTAGCCGTCCGGCGCTGCCTTTGCGACCAGATCGTAGCCGATCGTGCCGCCCGCGCCGGCGCGATTATCGACGACGACCTGCTGGCCCATCTGCTCGCCCAGCTTCTGCGCGAGGATGCGGCCGAGGAAGTCGCTGCTGCCGCCGGGCGAGGACGGCGATACGAGCCTGACGGGCCGCGTCGGGTAGTTTTGCGCGAGCAACGGCTGCGCGCCCGCGCCGACCAGCACTGCCAACACCGCAAACTTATATCTGTTCATCGTCATTACCCGCCGTTGCAAGCCGATCGCGCGCGCCTGGATGGCTTGGGTATCACATTCATTA
Organism: Betaproteobacteria bacterium; assembly: GCA_003153455.1. Lineage (GTDB taxonomy): Bacteria > Pseudomonadota > Gammaproteobacteria > Burkholderiales > SG8-41 > PALSA-1004. Next base: position 4,132 of record PLYS01000484.1, read on the forward strand.
CCCTGCAGCGATGATCTCGGCTAGATCACCATCTCAATCAAAAACGGTCCTCTCCGCCCCACCGCCGAGCGGAACACATCGGCAAATCCTTCCAGTGTTTCCACTCGTGAGCCCTCCACGCCCATGCCGCGCGCGAGCGATACCCAATCGAGGTTCGGGCGGCCGAGGTCGAGCAGATCGTTCGCTGTTTTCCCCGGCGTCGCGCCGACCGCGGCGAGTTCGGCCTGCAGGATCGCGTACTTGCGGTTGGCGAAGATCACGTTGACCACGTCGAGCTTCTCGCGCGCCTGCGTCCACAGCGATTGCAGCGAGTACATGCCGGAGCCATCAGCTTCGAGACAGATCACTTTGCGATCGGGACACGCAACCGCAGCGCCGGTGGCGAGCGGCAACCCCTCGCAGATGGCGCCGCCGCAGAGTTGCAGCCAGTCGTGCGGAGGCGCCGCGTAGGTCGGCGGAAACAGCGCGCGGCCCGAAGTCACGGCCTCCTCCGCGACGATCGCGTTCTCCGGCATCAGCGCGGCGAGCGTGGCGCCGAAGCCTTCCTGCGAAAACCTGCCCGAGGCCGTTTCCGGCGTCATCCCCGGATCGGGTATCGCTACGTTAGCAGGAGCGCCCAGCTCGTCGGCGAGCGCTTCGAGCGCAGCGACCACGTCCTGCTCGGCCCGCGACAGCACGTGAAGCTGCGCATCCTTCTGCCACAGCATGCTCGGCTTGCCGGGATAAGCGAAGAAGCCGACCGGGGGCTTGGCTGCGCACAGCACGACATGTTTGATGCCGGCGAACACTTCGAGCGCGCGATCGACCGCATAGGGAATCTTGTCGATCGGCACGCGCCCGCGCCCGCGCGCAAGGCGCGGCACCTGAGTCATCGTGCGCAGCTTCGCTCCGGTTGCGACCGCGACGCGATGCGCCGCATACAAACCGCGCTCGCCGAGCGCCGGCCCCGAGAGCAGCAGCAATGCCGGTTCCTTCGTGCGCAGCGCAAGTGCGACTGTGTGCACGGTCTCCGGCGCTACTGCGGCACGCGCCGGCGCGGCGAGCGCCGCCGCCGGACCGGCGGACTCGTTCCACGCGGTGTCCGCGGGCAGAATAAGCGTGGCGATATTACCGGGCGGGCTCATCGCCGCCTGCACCGCAGCGGCGCCGTCTGCAGCCACGGTTTCCGCCGAGCTGCCGATGCGCACCCATTGCGAGACCGCGCGGGCGAGCCCTTCGGTGTCGGCAGTGAGCGGCGCATCGAACGGACGGTGATAGGTTGCGTGATCGCCGACGATGTTGACCATCGGCGAGCACGCGCGCCGCGCATTGTGCATATTGGCGAGGCCGTTGGCCAACCCGGGTCCGCAATGCATCAGCGTCGCCGCCGGTTTTTCCGCCATGCGCGCGTAGCCGTCGGCGCAGCCCGTGACCACGACTTCGGCGAGGTTGAGCACGCAGCGCAATCCGCCGACGCGATCGAGCGCCGCGACGAAATGCATCTCGGAAGTGCCGGGATTGGCGAAGCAGGTCTCGACGCCGGAGGCAACCAGGGTACGTACCAGACTCTCAGCACCGTTCATGTTTGCTTTTGCTCCCTGTAACGATTGAATGTATGTTTCGCCTACGCAGGCGGCTTCCGGAATGATATCGCGTTCGCCGTGTCAGGTCCCGGCAACCAATACGGATTTACAGTTGTTTCCTGTACTGATACATTCGAACGCATGACGACTATGACAAACGGTTGGGCGCTCATCGGGACTGGCAGGATTGCCGACGATCGCATTTTGCCCGGGATCAATGCCTTCGCCGGCAACAAGCTCATCGCCGTCGTCAGCCGGGAGCAGGCGCGGGCAAGCGCCTTTGCCAGGAAATTTGGCGCGCAACATGCCTATACGAGCTACGAGGAAATGCTGCGCAACCCGGAGGTTACGGTGGTGGCGATTCATACGCCCAACTCGCTCCATGCCGAGCAGGCGATAGCCGCAGCGCGGGCCGGCAAGCACGTCTTTTGCGATAAGCCGATGGCCACGACCGTTGCCGATGCCGAACGCGTCGTAAAAGAATGCGACAAAGCCGGCGTGAAGCTGGGCGTGAATTTTCACAATCGTTTTATGCCCTGCTTCATCGAGACCAAGCAGATCATCGACAGCGGCGAGATCGGCGAAGTGCTGCTCGTCCAGCTCGAAGCGAGTCCGGGCGCAAATCCAGCGAGCACACGGGCAAGTTGGCGGGGTGATCCAGCCATTGCGGGGCTGGGCACCACCATGAGCATAGGCGTCCACGTTTACGACATCCTGCGCTACATGCTGTCGTCGGAAATAGTGACGGTGACAGCGTTCTTCGATACGCCGCGGGGAGTCATGGAGCAGACCAATCTGTCAGTCTTCCGCTTTGCGAATGGCGTCATGGCTCAATTGAACGTCAACCAGAAGACACCGAATCCTCACAACGACTTCGTGATCTATGGCACCAAGGGCCGCATCACAGGCAAGGGGCTCACCAGGAGCCGCGCCTCCGGAGAACTGCAGGTGCTGACCGGGGAGGGTAAGACTCATCATACAGATTTTCCTGCCGTAAACGCGCATGCCGCGTGTGTGGCGGCTTTCAGCCAGACGCTGCTTGACAGGCGTGCTCCCAGCCCTTCCGGCATCGACGGCCTTCGAAGCGTGCAGCTCACGGACGCAATGGCGCGGTCCGCCTGGGACGGCGTGCACGTGAGCCTGACCTATTGAGTATCACGAAACCGGGCCGCGCGGCTGCGCCCATCATCTGGAAGTTGGGTTTCAATCCAGCGTGCATCTTCGAGCGGGAGGCTTAACGGAGGGGCTTATGCCGCCCGGACTCAGCCTAGGAGAATCTGCGCCACACCCCACGTTCCTTCAGCATCGCAGCATCCTCGTGCCTTACAGGAAAATCGCCGAGCGATTTATAAACAGTCACCCCGATTCCGCCAAGAGTAGGCGACGGCGCCAAACGCTGTGCGCCAGCGAAATGGTGCGCGACGAGGCCAAGCTGGTCAAACCCCAGGCTGCCGCATGCGATGTCGGGCGCGAACCGCGGATGCTGTTCACGGATTGCGGCCAAAGCGATCACGTCGTCGTCGCGCTCAGCCAATACCAGGTCCGGCAGCTCCCGTTCCATAATCTCCAGCAACCAGGCGTGATATCCCCCCCTCGACGGATACTGGCGCCATGAAACAGATATCGCAACGAAAATTCGGCGCCGCCTCTGCCAGACTTTGATGCCGATGACCCGCACACGCGCGCGTCGCCCTTCCAGCGCATCGAGGATGTTTTGCCCGACCAGACTGCCGACGCTGGTGATCAATATTTTCAAACTCTCACCCGAAATGAGCCGACCGAGTCAGTAAGCGTCAAGGAAGGTTCCGAGAGGCTTCCGACACTCAGAAGCAGCAGGCGGAGTTTCGATCGTTTCATTCGGAGGCTCCAGACTTAGGCGGGAGGGAACTGATGCAGAACACCATGTGCGCCACATTTGACGATAAGCGGCTTCAAGTTACTGTGTACGTGCCTTGGCGTTGCTGAAGGCGCTTCCTGCACCCGCCGGCGCGGTGCGCCCCGAACCTAAGCAAGCCCCCCCAGATCGCGCGCCCAGCGCAGCGCGATTTGCGCATATTCTTCATAACTGTTTGTTCACCCTTGAACTCGACGAGCACGCTGCGGTGCATGAGACGGTCCAGGATGGTGGTGGCGAGGGCGGTGTCGCCCCGGTACCGGGCCCAGTCGTCAATGATCCGGTTCGAGGTAATGAGGGTGCTGCGTCGAAGTTTGTCGCGCTTGTGCAGGTGCGATTGCAGTTGGTCAGCGCCTCGTGGAGCGATGTGTCTTGCCAGAAATAGGTCATCAAACTCGCGCGTAAGCTACTACGCTACAAGACCGTAAATCCCTCGGGTGACGAGCGTGCCTGCGCGTTACATTTTGGGAAGTTGCTGGAGTCGACCGGCTCCGCCACACGCGATTACGAATTCGCCGAAGCGCGCGCCACCCTCGTCGCCTGCATCGGCGGCAGTGCGGAGCGCGCGCCGCCGTCGATCATTCTCGGCCCGAGCGAGCTCGCGACCATGCGCAAGATCGACGAGGGGTGTTCGACTTGGCGCACCGAGACCGCAGTCGAGATCTACGAAAAGTTCATCTGCGCCTGGTTCGCAATGCAGGCCTGACGTGGCACGACGATCGATTCCGGCACCGCTTGCGAAGCTACGTGGCCACGCTGCTCGTTACAACCGGCTACATGGCTGTCGGCGGCGCGAGCGGTGAAACACGCACCGCCGCCTTCTCCATGGCCATGGTCTGGCTCAACAGCTTCACACACGCATAGACCGAGCTGATATGCGGCGTCGGCGTGTGGGTGAGCCGCCCGAGCTCGATCACGGACCCGACGAGCGCGTCGATCTCCGGGTCGCGTCCGGCTTCCACATCCTGCAGCATCGAGGTCTTGTGCTTGCCGACTCTTTCGGCGCCTTCGATACGCCGATCGACCGTTACCCGTAGCGTTCTCCCGAGCTTCGTCGCAACCACTTGCGCTTCCAACATCATGTTGCGGGCGAGGTCGCGGGCGAGCGGGTGCTGGCACAGGTCAACGAGAGTCGAGTGCGCCAGAGCGCTGATCGGGTTGAAGCTCAGGTTGCCCCAGAGCTTGAGCCAGATTTCGGCCCGGATGTCCGGCAGCACCGGAGATTTGAGCCCGGCCGCGATGAATACGTTCGCGATCTCGGCGACCCGCGCAGTCTCGGTGCCATCGAGCTCACCCAGTGGGAAGCGGTTGCCTTCGATATGTTGTATGACCCCCGGGCTGACCATGGTGGCGGCCGGGTAAACGACGCATCCCAGGATGCGTGCAGGATCGACGCTTCTCGCTATGATGCCCGTCGGATCCGCAGTCTTGACGGTGAGTCCTTCGTATTCGCCGCCGTGACGCTGGAAATACCACCAGGGAATGCCGTTCTGCATCGGCACCAGCACGGTGTCCTCGTGCATCAATGCCCCCAACTGCGGGGCGATCGCCTCCACTTGATGGGCTTTGACGGTCAGGATGACGAGGCCGTGCCGGCCTGCTTCATCGATGTTGGCGGTCGCGCTCACAGCCACGCGGGCAATGTCAGCGCCGTCCGCATCGATCAGCCGCAGTCCGCGTTCCCGTATGGCAGCCAGATGCACGCCGCGCGCGATCACGGTGACCTCATTGCCGCCGCGGGCCAGCATGACTGCCAGGTATCCGCCGATAGCCCCTGCGCCGACCACGCATATCTTCATCGGTTCATCCGAAAGGAAGCGCCATTGCGGGCGCCTTACAGGCTGTAACGGCCTCCCGGCGCGCAGACTTGAGTAAAGGATAGGAAAATCAAACCTGGTGCAATCCCGATTCGCTGAACCGAAGTGCCGGGAGCAGGTGCGAAAGGGAATCCACAATGCGCATCAGGGGCCTTATGTTCATGCTTGCTTCCTCCTCCCCGGGTGACGACCGCAATCCGAGCGGGTCTTGAGCGGGATTATCGGTCAGTTACCGAGCAATCTATCCCAANNCGTGGCGCCAAGCGAGCATGCGGCTGCGAAGCGCTTCCGATAGCGCCTCGTTCTTAATGGTCCTTGCGGAAGCGCGGGCCGTAGGGCGCCCGCCGCAGCCACAACACGAGCGGCTGGTAGATCAGCGCGTTCGCAAGGATGCCGAGCGCCGGGCCCAGTGCGAGATCACGGCGAAGCCGCCCAGCTCCGGCGAGCGGAACTTCTCGTACGCGACCCAATAGCTGATAAGTGACGAAGACCCGGCCGACCCGCGCGTCACGAGACCCGTTACGCGCCACGTTTAAGTTTGCTATCCGGACTGGTTCAACTTGTCCGAATAATGTTCCTGCAGGAATAACTGGCAGAGACCGATGCTTTTCCTGTCGATTTCCACGATCCTCGTGCCGATGCCCGTTTCGCCGGCGTGCCTGATCTCAACCTTGCATTCGAGGAGTTTCGCCGGATAAAGCTCGCAGCGCAGATCGAGGATCTGTCCGACCGCAAACGCCTTGTTGCAGACGAGGAAGAAGCCATTGTCGCTCATGTCCAGGACCCTGCACGGAAACCAGGCACCCCCGGAATTCAACTCCGCCCTCTGGCTGGCCGCAACACGCGCCTCGGCGCGCAGGTTACGCGTTTTCATGGGGGAATACCGTTTCGACCATCGCAGGCACGAAGGCGATCATCATGGCAGCGATTATATCCAACGGTCATTCCGAGAGATAGGAAATTCAATCCCGGCGCAATCCCGGTTCGCTGAGCCGAGGNNGCATCATGGGCCTTATGTTCATGCTTGATTCCTTCTCCCTGGAAGATGACCGCGATCCGAGCGGGTCTTGAGCGGGATTATCGGTCAGTTACCGGGCGATCTATTCCAACCACCGGAGCGAGGCAAGCGCTTTCCCGCACCCGGGCTGCTCCGAGGCTTTTTTTTCCGTACGGCAGGTTTGCGCTCCGGTCCCATACCACTATTTTTTGGGGCGACTAAGCATTCCGCCGGATGCGAGCATGAGTGCGTTGATCCAGAAAAGGGGAAGCACCCCCAACACCGAAGCGATTGAGCCAAACACGACCGGCCCAGCCACGCGCGTGAGGTGATTGACGGTTATGCGCAGCCCGAGCGCTTCCCCGGTGCGTCCCTCCGTGGAGTGGCTGAACATCAGCATGGTGATAATCGGTTGGCCGCAACCCATACCGAGCCCGAATGCAAACGAGAGCAGCGCGAGCACCACGGCGTTTTCGAAAAACGGGATCAGGATGAAGCTCGCCGCCCCGAGATAAAACGTGTAGGCAAGCAGCGCTTGCATCGAAAATCTTGCAATCAAGCGCTTCAGGACGACCTGCACGACGAATGCGGCGCCCGCGAACAACCCGAGCACGACACCAATGGCGGAAGCCGACAGCCCGATGCCATGCCCGTAAACCGGCATATAAGTCTGAAACAGGTCTTGACCTGACATTATGAGACTGCTGGTGGCAAGCACTTTCCGCACCGCGGGTTCCGCCAGCGTATCCAGAACACTGCCCGGAGGCGCGGCATCGCGCGTGCCGCGGGGCAACGCGCCGCCCCAAACCGCAAGCATCACCATCGGCGCCAGCGAAAACAGCGCGACCTGAAGGCAGGCGACAGCATGTCCCGAATGATCGATCGCAAACCCGGCAAACAGCGGACCGCAAAAATTTGAGGTGGATACCATTAGGCTGAAGTAGCTGAAGTTCTGCGGGCGGTCATGCAATGGGCTCAATAGCCCTACCAGGTTCTGCAGCGATACGCTGAAAAATGCGAACGCGAAGCCGTTCATCGCCGCGGCTATGTAAAGAGCGGGGAGTCCGGGAATGAAATAGGGCACCAACATGCCGCCGAGCACAACAACCGTGCCGAACAGCACGGGCCAGCGCGGGCCGTAGCGGTCGGTAACTTTACCGGCCAGCACCGCGAGCAACATGGGAAACACCGAAAACGTCGCGGCCAGAACGCCGACGGCAAGCGGCTTCGCGCCGAGTTCGAGCGCGTACAGCGAGAGCAACACGCGTGCCGCATTGATTGGGACAAATGTGAAAAACGTTAACGCAAATGCAAAATAGATGGGCATCAGGTTCAGCGGCTGTGGTGCATATAACGATATCCGGGCCGAGCGTCGAGTGCGTCTTACGAAAGCCTGATCAGATAGCGTGCCTCCAGATGGGCGCGGAGGTGCGCCGGGTTTAGCGCTTCGCCGCTGGCGCGGCGCACCAGCTCCGGCGTGTCCCAGCGGCTCGCCTGGGACCAGATATTGGCGCCCAGCCACTCGAACACCGGCGCAAGATCGCCCGCTGCAATTCGCGCATCGAGATCCGGCGCCGCGCGCCGCATGGCGGCGAACCACTGCGCCGCGTACATCGCGCCCAGCGTGTAGCTGGGAAAATAGCCGAAGGCGCCCTCGCTCCAGTGCACGTCCTGCATGCAGCCGCGCCTGAAGTCGCCGCGCGTGTCGAGTCCCAGCAGGGTTTGCATCTTTTCATCCCACAACGCCGGGATGTCCTCGGCCTCGATCTCGCCCTCTATCAGCGCGCGCTCGATCTCGTAGCGCAGGATCACGTGGGCCGGGTAGGTCACCTCGTCGGCTTCAACGCGGATGAAGCCCGGCTTGACGCGCGTCAACAGCCGGGACAGGTTGTCCGCCGCGAACGCCGGCTGGCGGCCGAAATGCGCAGCCAGCATCGGCGCGAGCAGGCCGACAAAGCCCCTGCTGCGTGCAAGCTGCATCTCGAAAGACAGGCTCTGGCTCTCGTGGATGCCATACGAACGCGCCACGCCGATCGGCTGGCCCAGCCATGCGCGCGGCAGGTTCTGCTCGAAGCGTGCGTGGCCGGTCTCGTGGATCGTTCCCATCAGGCTTTGCACGAAATCGTCCTCGCGGTAACGCGTGGTCAGGCGCACATCCTCGGGCACGCCGCCGCTGAAGGGGTGCGTGCTCTCGTCCAGCCGCCCGGCTTCGAAATCGAAACCCAGCAGCTTCATGACAGTGAGATTCATCGCGCGCTGGGCCGCGGCCGGAAACGGGGCGACAGGGGCAATCACCTGCTCGTCGCGCTGCTTCGCCTGCACGCGCGCGATCAGGCCCGGAAGCCACTGCTTGACGTCGCCGAAAATCCGCTCGATGTCCGCTGCGCGCACGCCCGGTTCGAAACGGTCCATGAGCGCGTCGTAGCGCGTGAAGCCCGTGTCATCGGCGAGCAGCTGCGCCTCTTCGCGCGCCAGCCGCACCACTACACGAAAGTTCTCCAGGAATCCGCGCCAGTCGTTGGCCGGGCGCTGGCTGCGCCAGGCGTGCTCGCACTTGGCGCCTGCCAGCGTCTTCGCCTCCACCAGCGACTCGGGCAGCGCGTTCGCGTCGCGCCAGTCGCGCCGCATCTCGCGCAGGTTGGCGCGCTCGACAGCGTCAAGCGATTCCTCCTCTGCTGCGCGCAACCAATCGGCCACACGCTGATCGGTGCGCGTACGATGAATCAATGCGTTCAGCTCTGCCTCGGCCGCGGCACGCGCCGCGTTGCCCTTCGGCGGCATCATCGCGTTGCGGTCCCAGCCGACGATGGCGCCGAGATGGTAGTAGCGATAAAGGCGCGCATAGACGCGGCAGAGTTCGGAGTACGCGGGTGCGGTGGACATCGGGATTTGGTTCGAAGCAGCGGGATAGATAAGGTGGAAGCGCATTTTATCCGATCGTTGCGTCTTCCCCTATCGGAACCGGCTTTCATGGCGATTACGCCATGAAACCGTGGTGTGTCCACTATCATTCGCCCTATTATTCGGGCATCGGAACTTCTTTTATCGGGAGGATTTATGCCGAAGGCAGTGGATTTGCAGTCAGCGATCTCATCGGCGGGCAAGTGCAGTTGATGTTCGCCACCGCGGGCTCGGTGGCGCAGCATGTGAAGTCGGGCCGATTGAGGGCCCTGGCGGTTACGTCGGCCCAGCCATCCGCCCTGGCGCCCGGTCTGCCGACCCTGGCGGCGTCGGGCGTGCCCGGTTATGAATCGGTAACGATGTATGGGATATATGCGCCGGCCAACTCTCCCGCGATGCTCATCAACCGGCTGAACCGAGAGGCCGACCGGTTCCTTGACATGCCGGATACTAAAGAGCGGTTTTTCAACGCCGGAGTGGAGACCGTCGGCGGTTCGCCGCAGGATTTTGCGGCCGCGATCAAATCCGACATGGCTCGGTTGGGCAAGGTGATCAAGGATGCCGGAATCCGCGCCGAATAGAACATCCCCAGATTCTGCAGACCGAGGATTACTCTTTGATCCAGATCAAAGATTTCACGCGCAGGCTGTGTCCAAATTAATCGGTTGTTCATTCGTATACGCTTCCATCCGGTAGGCATGATTGTCATGCAGACCCCGAGGACAACGATAAATGGCTGTGTCGAGCTTGCTCCGTTTCTCATGGCGCCAGAAGGAGCTACCTATGTATCTGCTTCGAACTCTGCTCTTGGTTCTCGCGGCAACCATGCCGCTCACCGCGCTGGGTCAATCGTATCCGTCCCGGCCGATACGCATCATCATACCTTTCCCGCCCGGCAATACCCTCGACATCATGACGCGCCTGATAGGCCCGAAACTGACCGAACGGCTCGGGCAGAACGTGATCGTCGACAACCGCGCAGGGGCCAGCGGAATGCTGGGGCTTGAATTGGCCATGAACGCACCGCGTGACGGCTACACGCTCGTCGGTGGGCAGGGAGGCAATCTCGTTGTCGCCCCCCATACCTACAAGAAGGTCGCATATGATCCGATCAGGGATTTCGCGCCTATCGCAGTCTCGACGACGAATTACCTGGGACTGGCCATACATCCGCGCGTACCGTTCAAATCGATGCGGGACCTGATCGCCTACGCCAAAGCCAACCCTGGGAAGCTGAGCTTCGGCACCGGCGGCCAGTTCGTTCACCCGCACCTGACGGTCGAAATGTTGCGCTTCAAGGCGGGTTTCACGTATCTGCAAGTTCCCTACAAGGGCACCAATGAGGCAGTCAGCGCGCTGCTCGGCGGGGAGATCGACGCGGTGGTGGCAGGCATCACCGGTCTGGCAACACATGTGCAGTCGGGCAGGCTGCGCCTGCTCGCCGTGACCGGCCCGACCCGCGCGCAGCAATTCCCGGACGTACCCGCAATCTCCGAAACCATACCGGGATTCGAATCCTGGGGTTGGTTCGGTTATCTCGGGCCGGCCGGTACCCCGCGCGATATCGTGGTGCTTCTCAACCAGGAGATCAATCGAGCGATGGCGTTGCCTGACGTCAAGGAAAAGCTCAATTCGCTTGGATTGACCGTCGTGACCGAGTCGCCGGAATATTTCGCCCAGACGATCAAGAGCGATTACGAGAAGTACGGCAAGCTGATCCAGGATATCGGGCTCCATGCACAGTAAATACGGAATCAACAACTACCCAAGGGAGAACAAAGAGTGACCTACGATGTGATTTGCCTGCGGCCCGAGGCCGATTCCCTGCGCGCCGGCGTCAAACCGCCGACCTCGCTCAAAATTACCTTCCGCGCGCATGACGATCCCGAGCTGCCGGCGCTCATGGGCACCGCGCGCGCGCTGCTCATCGGTGCTGTCGGCCCCCGTCTACCTGCAGCGCTCTTCGAAAACAGCACCGTCAAGATGGTGCAGGTCACAGGCGCCGGGGTGGATCGTGTCGACGAACCCACGCTGAAACGCCTCGGCATCGCAGTCTGCAACGTTCCCGGCGGCAGCAATTACGCAGTGGCTGACTACACGGTCACCGCGGCCTCGGTACTGCTGCGCCGCTTCGCGTGGGGCGACAGCGAAATCCGCGCCGGCAACTACGTGAAGTTCCGCGCGCGCATGATCACCGAAAATCTCGCCAGCCTGGATGGCCTCGTCGTGGGCGTGGTCGGCCTGGGCACGGTCGGCCTCGCGGTAGCGCAGGCGTTCCACCAGAAGGGCTGCATGATTACGTATTTCGATCCGGCCCCGCGCAATCCCGACGCGATCGCCGCAATCGGCGCCAAGTCCGTGACGTTCGACGAGTTGCTGCGCACGAGTGACGTCGTGACGCTGCACGTACCATTGCTCCCGGCGACGAAAGGCCTGATCGGAAACGCGCAGCTTGCGACGATGAAGCCGGGCGCGATTCTGATTCAGGCAGCACGCGGCGGCGTTGTCGATGAGACCGCGCTCGCGGAACATCTCGCATCCGGTCATCTCGGCGGCGCCGCAGTTGACGTCTACTCGCAGGAGCCGCCACCGCCGGACAATCCGCTGTTCACGCTGCAAGGGGATGGTGGGCGGCGCTTGTTGCTCACGCCCCACATTGCCGGGGTAACGCGCCAGTCCATAGCAGTTCTACACAGGACATCCTGGGACAACGTCGAGCGCGTGCTGGTGCGCGGCGAGGCGCCACAGAATCGGGCGTATTAGGGCGTTGGTTCGGGACACCGCTGTAGTTCGGTCCGGAACCGCGGCGAGGCAGGCCTATCGGTACGCGGTGAGGGCCCCGGCCACGCCATGGCCGGGGCAATGGTCAGCTCTTACCGAGAGGAGAGTAATTCTTTAGATTGTTAATATCTGGAGGGAGCATCATGTACCTTTTGCGTATCGCAGGCCTTGCAGCATTGCTGGCGCTCGCTGTCGTTTCTGGCAATGCATTTGCACAGAAGTACCCGACCAAGCCCGTCCGGCTCGTGGTGCCGTTCGCGCCCGGCGGCGGCTCCGACATCATGGCGCGCGTCACCGCGCAAAAAATGTCCGAGGTGCTGGGGCAGTCGGTGGTGGTCGACAACCGGGCGGGCGGCGGCGGCACGATGGGCGCCGAGGTTGCCGTGCGCGCAGCGCCCGACGGCTACACCCTGCTGCTGATCCCGGGCAGCTACGCCGCCAACGCCGCCCTCTACAAGCTGCCATACGACCCGGTAACGGACATCCAGCCGATCATTTTGCTGGGCGAGGCGCCTTTCCTCGTTACGCTGCACCCTTCGATACCGATCAAGAGCGTCCAGGAACTGATCGCCTACAACAAGGCCAATCCCGGCAAGCTCAACTACGCCACGCCCGGCACCGGCGGCACGAACCACCTTGCCACGGAACTGTTCATTCTCATGTCGGGCGCGAAAATGACGCACGTCCCCTACAAGGGGTCGGGCCCGGCGCTGAACGATGTGCTCGGCGGGCAGGTGCAGGTGTTTTTCGGCACCTTGTCGGCCCTGCCCCACGTCAGATCGGGCAGACTGCGCGCCATCGCCGTCAGCACCGCGAAGCGCGTTGCCTCCTTGCCCGATATGCCCACCATTGGCGAAACGGTGCCGGGATACGAGGCCGTGGGGTGGTGGGGCTTCTGCGGACCGAAGGGAGTGCCGGACGACATCGTCAGACTGTGGAACCGGGAAGTGAACAGGATACTGCAGACCGAGGACATGAAAAAGCGCTTGGAGGCCGATTCGGTTGAGCCCGTCGGGCGGGGGCCTGAGCAGCTGCTGAACGCCATCAAGCGCGATGTCGAAAAGTGGAAGAGGGTGGTGAAAGAAGCGAAGATCACAGTGACCAGTTGACCTGGAAACAGAACCGCGGCGAAGCAGGCCTGTCGGTACGCGGTGAGGGCCCCGGCCAAGCCATGGCCGGGGCGATGGTCAGCTTTTACCGAGGGAAGAGTGATTCTTTAGGGTAGCGAATTTTTCTTCCGGTGGTTTTGTCCAGAGGATGGATATCCCGCAACAACCGTTCATCAAAACTCATGGTCGTGAAGATGTCCGGCTCTTTCTCGCCCACGAAAACCTGGTTTTCCAGCCGGAAGCCGCCAACTCCGGGTCGTCCCGCATACGGTTCGACGCTAAAGAGCATGCCCGCCTGCAGGGGGATTATCGCGTCCGGGGTAAGGAACGAGATCCACGGCGCTTCCCAGGGATTGACCCCAGCACCGTGCCCGCTGGAGACATCATCGGAATTGGGGTTGTGTTCCGGATTATTCAGGTATTTGCCGACGTCTCCGTTCGTCTTCCCCACCACCGCATTCGAGAGACATTTGAACAGAGTGTCGTAACTTTCCTGACACAAATCGATCTGCTCTTTGGTCGGCCGGACATCACCGCAGATGAACGTGCGCGTGAAGTCTCCCCAATACCCGTTGAAGCAGGCACCGATATCCACGATCACCATGTCCCCTTCGCGGATTATCCGATCAGACGTAAATCTCCGGTAGGGAGCGGTATACGGGCCGGAACAGACAATATTGGCGCATTGGCTCCATTCGCTGCCGAGCTCAGTGAATTTTTGCCAGGCAATAGACAGAAGCTGACATTCCTTCACGCCCGGCTTTAGATTGTCCAGAAGAGCGTGGAAGCCGGCTTCGGTGATCATGTTAACGATATACTGGCATTCGATCTCGTCCCGGGTCTTGATCATCTTCGCGGGGGACAGGACCTTCTTGGCATCGACAAACTGGGCTTTCGGAAAAGATTTCGATAGCATTTGAGAAAGGCCGAAGGACGTAATATCCACGCCGATTTTCCCCTCGGCGAGATTTCCGATTTTCGCTTTTATTCTTTCGGCCCACGCCGTGGTGCCCCCCTCCGTGCGAATGACGGGACGTCCCAGGACATTATCCGGATGCATCCATGGCATGCGTGCCAGGACATGCTTGTAATCTCCGGTGCAAAGAATGGGATCACCCCCTCGCGGCAGTACGACAACGGCCCCACCGAGCGTCGTCACCGGGCCGAGGTGATTGCGATACCCAGTCAGGTAGCGCACATCTTCCAGGGCGAAAATAAACAGAGCATCGACGTCTGCTTTCTCCATTGCGGCTTTAGCTTTCTGCAACCGCTCCCGACGCATCCGATCGAAATTAACCCGTTCCTCCCAATCAACTCCCATCATTCCAAATTCCGACATTGTTTCCTCCTTTTTCTCGAATCTACCTGGGGCTTCGTTGGAATCCGGCAGCAGTGGGCACTTTCTCTCACCTTTGCCAGAGTCTCCTATCAATTACGCCAACCCGAGGTAGAGGCAGGCGTATACGAATGAACAACCGATTCATTTGGACACAGCCTGCGCGTCACCTCTTTGATCTGGATCAACGGACGTATCCGAATTTCTATGACGCGTCGGATCGAGTCCTGTAAAGGTGACATGCAACTTCGTGCTCGCGTCCGATCCGGACCGGATCGGGTTCATGCACGAAGCATTCGTCCTTTCGCAAAGGGCATCGCCGCTGAAAGCGGCAGCCGTGAAGAGGCGCCGTATCCTCGATGAATTTTTCCAGGAGTTCGGGGTCCTTGCGGCCAACGCCGGGTTCGATCTCCGGAACGGAATCAATCAACGCCCTGGTATAAGGGTGCGAGGGATTTTGCATGACCTCCGCCGTCGGTCCAATTTCGACGATGCGGCCAAGATACATGATCGCCACCCTGTCACAAATGTACCGTATTGTTCCCAGATCATGCGATACATAAAGAATCCCGACGCGGCCGCTCTTTGCAAATTCCCTGAACAGATTCAGAATGCCAGCCCTGACCGAAACGTCGAGCATCGAAACCGGCTCATCCGCAACCAGCAAACTCGGGTTCAGCACGATCGCTCTCGCTATGGCCACTCTTTGTCTTTGGCCACCGCTCAATTCGTGCGGGTACCGGCGCAGAAAGTCCTCGGGAGGCAAGAGACCGGATGAGCGGAGAGCCGATACGGCCCGGTCTCTCGTTTCCCGCTGGTCACGGATTCCATGGATGAAAAGCGGCTCAGCCACGCATCGAAATACCGTAAACCGCGGATTCAATGACTGATAGGGATCCTGGAAAATCAGTTGGACGCTTTTCCTGAACGCCTTCAGATCCTTTTTCGCCAATGAAAAGACATCGATTCCGTCGAAGGCCACCCGCCCTTCGCAGGGCTGATAATGGCGGAGGATCGTGAATGACAAAGTGCTCTTGCCGCAGCCGCTCTCGCCCGCAAGCCCCAGTATTTCACCCCGCTCGAGCCTGAAGGAAACCCCGTCGACAGCCCGTACGTAGCGCTCTTCCCCGAACAACTGGGACAGAATTCCGGTACGCGAGGAGAACCGTACCTTCAGCGAATCGACCGCAAGCAGGGGTTCACTCACCGGGCGCCTCCCGCCACGCAGCGGGACTCATCGCCTGTTCCCGCATTTCAGACGCCCGCTCGCGGAAATGACACGCCACGCGGTGAGAACAGGAAGCCTCCTGCATAGGCGGTTTTTCCGTTTCGCAACGGCTTTCTGAAAATGGACAGCGGGGACGGAAAGAACATCCGCGCGCAGGCGCTGCCAGACGTGGCGGCGCGCCCGGAATTGAAATGACCTCCCTGACCTTCCCGCTGACCCCCAGAAACCCGTTGCGCAGACCCATCGTATAGGGATGGGAGGGACTCAGCAGAATGTCTCGGGCCGGTCCGACTTCAACCAGCCGGCCGGCATACATCACGGCCACGGTCCGGCAATGTTCGGCGACGACACCCATGTCATGGGTGATTATCATGAAGGTCGAACCCGTTCTGGCGACCAACTTCGAGAGTTCCTTGAGGATCTGTCCTTGCACGATCACGTCGAGCCCGGTCGTGGGTTCATCGGCAATGATGAGCGATGGCTCGAGGGCAAAGGCCATTGCGATGACGGCTCTTTGCCGCATGCCCCCGCTGAACATGTGCGGGTAATGCATTCTGCGATCCATGTCCAACCCGACGGACGCAAAAAGCTCCTTGATTTTCCCGTCCGCGCCACCGCGATCAGTCAATCCATGCAAGACCATTGCTTCGGTGATGAGATCGCCGACTCTGACCACGGGATCGAGCGCATTCATGGCGCTTTGCGGAATCAGGCCGATTTTCCTGCCGCGGATCGCCCGCATCTCCCGCTCGCTCGCGTCGAGAAGGTCTTTGCCGTCGAAAAAAATGCGGCTGTCGCCCGCAATGCATCTCTCCGGCAGCAGCCTGAGAATCGCTTTTCCGATCGTGGTCTTGCCGCTGCCGCTCTCGCCGACGAGCCCGAGAGAGTCTCCTTTCTCGAGCGCAAAGCTGACATCGTCGACGGCGTAAACGTCGCCGTCGCCGGAACGGTAGGTCACGCTGAGCTTCCTGACGTCCAGGACCGCCATGTCTGTCACGTTATCGCGAGCGCACCGGCGCGCCTCCTGCTAACGTTCCCGCAGGCGGGGATCGGCGATCCCCTCAAAGCTGCGCCCGATGAGGTAGAAGGAGGCCACGGTGAGAACTATCGCGATACCCGGAGGCAGGGTCCACCACCAGGCAAAGCGGATGGCCCCGGAGCGGAATGCATAGAAAAGCATCTGTCCCCAGCTGATCGATTCCGGATCGCCCAGCCCGACAAACCCGAGACTGACCTCCGCCAGAATCCCCCAGGCGACTCCAAACGCCATGTATAACAGCGTGAGCGGAAGCACATGGGGGGCGATGTAGCGGTAGAGAATCCGGAAGTCGCTCGCTCCGGACAACTTGGCCGCCAGAACGAAGGGGCGCTCTTTCAAAGTCAGAACCTGCGCGCGAATCACCCGCGCGGAGGTTCGCCACAGAAGCAGCGTGATCGCCAGCATGATATTGGTGGTCCCGACGCCGGTTACCGAGATGAGCACGATCGCAAACGGAATGAACGGGATGCCGTACGCGACATCCGTGATTCGCATCAGGATTTCATCGATGTATCGTCCAAAGTAGCCGGCGATGAGGCCGACGTTGGTCCCGATGAGCACGACGAAGAACGCGGAGACGAGCCCGACTTCGATTGGAATTCTCGCGCCCGCGATGGTCTGGCTCAGAACGTCCTGTCCGGCGCTGGTCGTGCCCAGCCAGAACTCTCTCGACGGCGGCTCGAGACGCACCAGCGAGCCATCCTCCCGGTAATTGCTCTCCACCGGGTCGCGCGGGGCAATATACGGGCCGGCTAAAGCCAGCACGAAAAAAAAGCCCAGAACCAGCCATGCCGCGAGCGCCGTCTTGTCCGCCCCCAGAAAGCGGCGGACTTGCGCCGGAAACCCCGGCGAAGACCCCACCAACGCGTGCCTCTCACGCATAGCGGATCCTGGGGTCCAGATGGGAATACAAAAGATCCACGACAAAATTCATGCCGATGACCATGCACGACATGATGATGAAGCTGGCCTGGGCGATTGGGTAATCCCTGCGGTCGATCGCCAGCACCATCTCGCGTCCGATCCCGGGCCACGCAAAAACTATTTCCAGCAGAACCTGGCCCCCAAACACGAAACCGACCATGATCGAAGCGAAGGTCACGACCGGCAGGAGCGCGTTTCTGGCGCAATGGCGCATGAGCGCGGTTTCGGAAAAGCCGACGGCCCGGAGGTGCTCCAGAAAGTCCTCGCTCTTTATTTCGAGCATGGACGTTCGCATTATCATCATCGGGTCCGCCAGAAAATAAAGCGTCGCTGTCAGCAGCGGCAAACCCATGTGATGGAGAAAATCCATGGACAAATACGTCGACAGCAAACCCTCGCCCGAACTGCCGGCCTCACGCATTCCGCCGGTGGGAAAAAGATGGAGCCAATAGGAAAACACCATCAGGACAATAATGCCGAGCCAGAATATCGGCGTTGATCTGAGGATGAGCGCCAGCACGATTCCGAACCGTTCCATCCTGGAGCCGCGCCGCCAGCCCAGGTAAGCCCCCGCAAGAATTCCGACGGCCAGCGCGATCGGCATGGCCGTTCCCATCAGAACGACCGTGTTCCACCACGAAGAGGAAATGGCCTGCCACACCGGCTGCCGGTAATAAAACGACTCCCCGAAGTTCAGCGCGGCGATGTTTTTCAGAAAGGTCAGGTATTGTTGAAAAAGTGGGGCATCGAGCCCCCACTCCACCAGCAGGCGCTGACGCGCGAGCTGGTCCAGGCTTTGATCGACCATCATCGCCGTCGGATCGCCCGGCAGCAGACGAAACAGCACGAACACCAGGCTCATCACGACGAAGAGGACGATCAGCGTCTGGCAAAACCGTCTGATGAGATACGCGCGCATGGATTCCGGCCAGCAGCCTGTCGGACTTAACAGTCCGCCCAGGCTGCTGAAAGCAAAACCGGCTGACTATTCATAATAACGTCACTCGAAGCGGTCGAATTTTTGAAAAAACGCGGGTGAATTCGCGTATCTGTTATCCCTTTTGCAATTCCACTGGTGCGGGTTTTGCATTAGGAGTTTGTCGGGGCTAAGTCCGACAAACTCCTAGGGCATCAGCAACGCCCCGCTGGAATCCCACGAATAGCCCGCGGCCTTCAGGATTTCGCGCGCCTTCTCCAGGTTGTATTCCGGGGCCGGGAGATTGGGATTGTGCCAGAATTCGTTCAGCGGCGTGATCGGCGTATTTCCCGAAATGCGGGCCTTACCCGCGAAGAAGTTGATGATCGGGCGGCGGTCGAAAGCGTGGTAAATCGCCTTTCTGAAATTGATGTCGCTGAAAGGCGCCTTCCTCAGGTCAGGCCGGACTTCATAAACCCCGTGGCTCGGGGCATAGCCGACCTTCATGTCCGGGTTTTGCATCAGCCGGTCCGCCAACGCTGGGGTGATCGTCTCCTGCGTCAGGTCGATCTCACCCCGTTCGAGGGCTCCCGCAACTCCGTCTATGCTTGGAATGATCACAAAATACACGTCATCGAGCTTGGGCGCCGCAAAGTGGCTCTTGTTGGCTTTGAAATAGAATTCCTGTCCCTTGCGCCAGTGACCGAACACAAAGGGGCCGCTGCCGACCGGATTGGGATTCGCATACTCACCGGGATGTTTGACGCCCGCTTTCTCGGGAATGTCTTTCCAGATGTGCTTGGGAAGGATGAACAGCCACGTCAGGGTGTTGGAAAAGAACGGGGCATAGGGCTTGGTCAGCTGGAAGCGAATGTCGTTTCCTTTCACTTCGACCTTGTCGATGACCGCCATCGCATTTCTGAAGAACGGAAAATCCCACTTTTTCAGATACTCGAACGTGAACGCAACATCCTCTCCGGTAACGGCCGTGCCATCGTGAAATTTCATTCCCTTGCGCAGGACGATATCGATGGTCGTCGGGTTCACGACTTTCCATGATTCGGCGGCCCATGGGCGAACCTTCAGATCGGGACCGATCAGGGCAAACGTATCGTAGAAAAATCGCAGGAAGGTCTGGTTGGGGGAGGTCGACGCGGAAAATGGATTGAGCGTGTTATATTCGATCTGGACCCCGCTCTTCAGCGTCTTGCGGTTGGTCTTGGGGTAAAAATTCATGTAGTTCCAGCTGCTGTAAACCAGACCGTAACCGGCGCCCATTATCTCCGTCGCGCCATCGAAGTATTTCTGATTGTAAGCGCTGATAACCACGGGATGCGCGAGCCACCATACGGGAAAATCGGCGGCAGCCACCGCCTGGGCCGCCCAAACCAGCTCGCGCCGCTTGTCCCTGTCCATCGCGGATTTCTGGACTTCCACCGCGGCATCGTATTTCGGCGAGTTGTAATACCCGTAATTTCTTTCGCTCTTCGAGAACAGCAATTCCTCCAGGTGAAAGTTGGGATCGAGCCGGTCGGGGGTCGCGCCCCACATGATGCTGCCCCAATCGCCGTAGTCATGCTGCTGAAGCGTCTTGGGCACGGCGACCGAACTCGGCTCGGGATTGAGCTTCGGCGTCAACCCCAGTTTGCGCAGATCCTGGGCTGCCTTTCTGAAAAATTCCACGATCTCGGGCCAGTTCCCGTAATAGGTCATGACAATGGGGGGAATGGGCTTCCCGGCCGCCGCCTCTGCGTTCGGAATCAGGCTGAGCAACGAGCCGTTGGCGGCTATCGCCGCGCCGCCGGCAAGCGCACGCCGCAGGAATTCACGCTTTGAAAGATTTTCTTCGTACATGACATCTCCTCCAGGCTATTACCGAAGTTGATACTCGCAGCGGCTTCCATCACGCCCCGAAGCGCGTGGATTCGCGCTCCCGCGGAACAACGTTCACCCCAATTATCGGGTAGCGCGTCCGCCCATGGCCTCCATGGCCCAGGCCGAGTAAATCGCCGCTTTCATGTCCACTTTGCGGTCGATCGTTACGTCGATGACCGCGGGCTTATCCTGCCGCAGAGCCTCGCGTACGGCCTCGGTAACCTCCCCTGGCCTGGCCGCCTGTTCGCCGAAACAACCGCACGAGCGGGCGATCGCCGCGAAGTTAACATCCGGGAATTCGCAGCCAGTGCTCAACTCTCCCATCCCCTGTGAGGTCATCCCCAGTAGCGAATTGTTCATGATCACATAAATCGGGGCCACCTTATACTGGATAGCACTGAGCAACACGTGCATTTGCATCGCGAATCCGCCGTCTCCGCACACGCCTATCGCGGGCCTCTCCGGAAACAGGATCTTGGCGGTCAGGGTGGCGGGCAAGGACCAGCTCACTCCCCCGAGTCCCCCGCTTCCAAAATAGCTGTTGGCGCGCCGGGTCTGATAGAAATGGTTCATCCAGTGGCGGCTATTGCCGGCGTCGCTGCAGACGATCGCATCGTCTGGAACGGCATCATTCACCTCCTGCACCAAACGCTGAGGGTGCATTGGAACCGCGCTGGAGCGCGTTGAAGGATGGGCAAAATAGGCGCGTTTATCCTTCAGNNGCCTTGAGCATCCGCAGTGTCAATGCCGCATCGCCGATCAGCGCGATCTCCGCGGGAAGCGTCCAGGACGCATTGCGGGGATCGATGTCGATGTGGATGATCTTCTGCCGGTCGGGATCGATGAGCTTCGGGTTTTCGTAACACGTCTCCTGCGGCTTCAGGCGGGAACCCGCCACGAGAATGACGTCCGCCAGCGACAACGTGTCGTTGGCAAAGGCGAGGCCGGTATATCCGATCGGTCCGGCCGCCAGCGGGTGGTTCTCGGCGATGGCGCTTTTCCCGAGCGTGCTCGTCACAACCGGCGCCCCCAGAGCTTCGGCGAACTCGCGCAACTCATCCTGCGCCCGCGAAATGCGCACACCGTTGCCAGCGATGATGACCGGGTTTTGGGCCGCAGCAAGCAGCGTCACTGCCGCCTCGACTGCCTCAATGGGGGGACACGTTTTCGATGAAGTCAGAAAGCGCCTGGTGTCGTAGATCTCCGGCAGCCCGCCCGTCTCGACCTCGCCCTTCAGCGCATTACTTCTGAAGATGCACGCGGTCGGGCCCGGTCTGCCGGTAATCGCGTGCTTGATCGCAAGCTGAACGGCAATCACTGCCTCGCGCGGGTAATGCGCGACAGAACAATATTTCGTGTTGCGCTGGAAAACGCTCTGGATGTCGAATGAACCGTAGTGCCCGCTGCCCGATTGGATTGGTCCGTGCAAGGTAAAAGTGTCGCACTCGGACAATTCAGTCAGCACCACCATCGGGGTGCTGGCGAGAAATGCCTCGATCACGCCAAACAGTCCGGTTGACCCGGCGAAGCCGCCTTGCCCTGCGAATACGCCTGGCTTTCCGGTCAGCTTGCCGTACATCTCGGCCATGCAGGACGCGGTCTGCTCGTCCCGCGGCACGATGGGCCTGATCTCCGCCTCCCTTCCATGCAGCGCCTTGTACAGTTCCATCGTGGAACCGCCGGGCAGGCCGAAAAAATGCGTGATTCCTGCCTCAACGAGGCTATCGATAATCCTGTCCGCAGCATGCTGGGATCGCATTCCAACTCTCCTCTGACTTAAGGTCCTTGTTGCGGGAAGCGGCAGAGCATTCCCATCCATTTGGAAGCAATGCCCGCGACAAATGTTGTTCTAACTATGTGAACGTCTGTTGCGAAAAAATGATAAACCGGAGTAAACTATTTTGTCAAGAAAATACGCTGGTGATCGCCACGAAATGCGGCGAAGGCCGCGTGCAAGAGGAGATGCCATGACCTGCCGCGGGATTTCGAGACGACGTTATCCGCATTGTGCGTTCCTGGGAGACCACTGCCGCAAAGCAACGTCCATGCGCATAGTGCGCGTGGCGGCGCTGCTCCTAGTGAGCATCATGGCGGTGGCCGGCGTCCTGATGTCCACCGATGGCCACGCCGCTTATCCGACGCGGTTCGTGAAAATTCTCGTTCCGTATCCGGCAGGAGGCGCCACCGATGTTCTCACGCGCCTCGTTGCGAAAGAACTGCAGGAGCGGCTCGGACAGCCATTCATCGTCGACAACAAGCCGGGCGCGGCCACGAATATCGCGGCCACCTTGGCCGCACGATCCGCTCCGGATGGGTACACCTTGTTTCTCGCAACCATTGCTTCGCACGCATTGAACAAATGGTCGTACAAGAAACTCGATTACGATCCGGATGAGTTCGCCGCTGTCGGGATGTTGGGGCAGAACACGTTTTATCTCGTCGTGGCCCCTTCCTCGCCCGCCAATTCGGTTCAAGACCTGATACGCATGGCCAGGCAACGTCCGGACGGCCTGACCTACGCCTCCAACGGCGAGGGTTCGCCGAACCATCTTCTCGGCGAGCAATTCAGGCAGCGCGCGGACATTAAACTCCTGCACGTGCCGTACAAGGGGTCCAGCGAGTCGAATGCCGACGTCAAAAGCGGCCGGGTCGACTTCATGTTCGACGGAGGGGCCATTGCCTGGGTCAATGCTGGTCAACTCAAGGCGCTTGCGGTGGCGTTTCCCAAACGCTGGCCGACGCAACCGGAAATCCCGACGATGGCCGAAGCCGGCTTTCCGGATATAACCATATCCACCTTCTTTGGTCTGGTCGCTCCGGCGAATACACCGCCTGAAATCCTCGACAAATTGAACGAGGCGGTCCGGGCCATTGTGAGCAAGAATCCGGAATTGGAAAAAAAGATGCTGCCCATGGGTATCGTGCCGTTTGTCACGACGCGTCAGGAAACCGCGGACTTCCTGAAGCAGCAATCCGAAAAGTGGAGGCCGATCATCAAGTCCGTCGGTATCCGCTTCGAGTAGCAGTAACCCATGGCCGGGCCGATGCTCTCCTGGATGAAGCTTGAGTAAATCCGTTCCGAAAAAAAGCATCCACGCGCTGGATGCGAATCCAAACAAGGTGAAGCCAACCGCGCGATCGCAATCGCTGCGGAAGGGAATGGATATCCTGTCCCTGTTCACCGACGAGCATCCGGAATGGGGGATTACGGAAATTGCACGCGGATTAAGGATCCAGAAGAGCCTCGTTCATCGCATGGTGAAGACGTGGGAGGACGCCCGCTTTCTAAGACAAGATCCTCTGACTCGCAAGTATTCGCTGGGCTTTGGGCTATACCAGATGGGAATACTGGCCGCGCGCCGGATCGGTTTTACCACTGAAATTCGCGCGATTTTAAAACGACTCGCCACTCAGGTTGAGGCAACCGTTTACATCGTCGTCCGGGACGGGGATGCCAACCGGATCATCGATTCTTTTGAAAGCCCGGGATTGGTCCGTATCTATTCCGCTCCCGGAACGCGAATCCCGTGGAACAGGGGCGCTTCGTCAAAGCTCCTGTACGCATTTGCCCCGGCCCCGGATGTGGAGCAGATGATTCGAAAATTCGGCCTCATCAGGCACGCCAGGAAAACCATTACGAGCCCTGGTGAGTTCCGGAAGAGCCTGAAACAGATTCGCGATCGAGGTTACGCGATAAGCGATGGTGAAGGGTTCAATGACATATTGGGAATTGCCGCCCCAATATTTTATCCGACGGGGAGCCTGATGGCCGCTTTGCAGACTACCATGCATTCCGCCGGGCTTTCCGAAACGCGGCGAGGTGAAATTCTATCGGCAGTCGTTGCAACTGCCGCGGAGATTACCGATCTGCTCAGGGGGCGGCCCTCGGACGATGCCGGGTGAAACACCGGGCTGCGACTATTCGCCACCAATCCTTGAGCAAAAGATCTTGAACCGCAAAGGACGCGAAGGAAAATCCAAAACAGGGTAATTTCATAAAATCCGTACGCGGAATCATCGCCGTTGTCACAGGTCTTGCAGTCGCAGGGCTGGCAGCCGCGCAGGAGTAATCGGAAACGTCAAACTTAACTTAAAGGAGCAAAGAAGATGGCGACGCTTATCAAAAAGAGCATGCAGAAGAAGCGGCAGGGTCAGTCCACGCTTAGCAGCAGAATCGGTATCGACAAGGATACGGTCAAGAATCCGGAATTGGCCATGGCGATCGTGACCATAGCCCCGGGAGGCGGAGCCGCGCGGGACTATCACATCAGCGGCGCCCAGTGCATCTACATCATAAGCGGGCGTGTTCGCTGGTTCATAGGGCCTTATTCAGAGGAAATAGACATGGAGCCAGGCGATTTTCTTTACATTCCCAAGGGAGAAATACACGGGAACAAGAACCTCTCCGACACCGAACCCGTGGAAGAGCTCGCCTGCCATCTCGGTGTCGACAGCTTTGATGCGGAGGGGAAAGTACCTCTGGAGCACCTCTTTAAGAAATAACCCGATTACCTCTGCGTAACGGTAGGAATCTTGGCGTCCTTCACCGCCTGCGCCCACCTCGCCATATCGGCCTTCATGTACGCCCTGAACTCCTCGGGCGTGTTTTCGCCCGGTTCCAGCGCGAGCGTGAGGATGCGCTCACGCACCTCCGGCTTGCGCAGCGCAGTGACGACCTCGGCATTCATGCGGGCGATGATTGAAGGCGCCGTCTTGGCCGGCGCCACCAAGCCGAACCACGCCGGCGCAACGACGTTCAGGCCCTGTTCGACGAATGTCGGCACGTCGGGCAGTGCCGCCGATCTCTTCGGCGTGGATACCGCCAGCGCGCGTACCCGATGCGACTTGATCTGCGCCAGCGAAGACGGGGTGACGTTCAAACCCAGATCAACCTGCCCGGCGATCACGTCGGTGAGGGCAGCGGCCATCGATTTGTAGGGCACATGCACGATGTTGACGTGCGCGGCCGCCTTGAACATTTCGAAGGTCAGCATCGAAGTCGAGCCGGCGCTGGTCGCGCTGTAGTTCAACTGTCCCGGCTTGGCCTTGGCGAGCGCGACCAAATCCGCGAGCGTGGTGACCGGCAGCGACGGATGGGCCAGCAGCACGAACGAAGTGGACGCGAGCAGCGACACCGGCTCGAAGTCGCGCATGATGTCGTAGGACAGCTTGTAGAAGTGCGGCGTGACCATATGAGTACTGGTGGCGATCATGAACGAATAGCCATCGGCCGGCGCGCGCGAAGCCACTTCCGCGCCTATCGTGCCGCTCGCGCCCGCATGTTCTTCGATGTAGACCTGCTGGCCGAGCTGACCGGACAGCACCTGCGCGAGTATTCTCGGCGCCGCATCATCGGCGCCCACCGTGATGAAACGTATCGGCTTGTTCGGATATTGCTGCGCCGCCGCGCCCACGCACAGCACCCAGCCCACAACCACCGCCACACTGCGTAGTTTTGCGTTCATGTCTCGTCGACTCCTCTAACCTTAGAAAAGCTTATCACCGCGAAGGACGCCAAGGAAATCAATACTAAGGTGACACCCACATGCAATCACCAGATTGGTATTCTTGATGACAAAACTTTTACTTTGTCTTCCTTCGCGTCCTTCGCGTCCTTGGCGGTTCATCTGTTGAATTTAGGATAATTCTGCCTCACCGCGGAATAAACGGGACGAGCAGACGCGAGCCACCCTGGCCGGTCTGGATCGTGTTCGTAACCACCCGCGGCATCGGCTCGTGAGTATAAATCAGGTTCGCGGCCGGATCGCACGACGCGATTTCGATCCGCAGCCGGTGGCCCGCCAGAAATAAATTACACGTCGGGATGATCTCGATGTCGTATTCGTACGCCTCTCCCGGCCGGATCGGGTCCACTTTGTCGTGCGGGTGCCACGGACGCCAGACGGTACTTTTTTTTGCGTCAGTCGCGCGATGAGACGCTTTCAGGAAACCGCGCGTGATGGTCCGCTCGGACCCGTCGGGCGCTTCGTCCTTGATGAAGACGAACCAGTCCGTGTCATCGGCGCTCGATGCGGCCTTGAGCTTCAGCGCCATCGGGCCCGTCACCTCAAACGGTTTTGACGCCGGCTCGCCGCGCCATATGAGTTTGGGCTCGCCACGCTTGGCTTCCTTCGTTCCCGGAACGAAGGTGTAGGAGCGCTCGCCCGCGGCGCCGGCGTTTTCGGAAAGAGCTTCCCCTGTCAGGTAGAGCTCTTTCCAATCCGTGCGCGCAAGCGGCCATTCGTTTTCACCCCGCCAACACTCCTCGCCCTGAATCCACAGGTTGATGGGCGGCCCTTCCAGCACGCCGGAGTCCATCCCCTTGAGATAATGGTCGTACCAACGCAGGGCTTCTACATGATAGGCCGCAAACGGCCGCCTCGGCATGGGCTCCGGCCCGATAAGCATTCTCTTCGGCGTGGATTGCGGGATTCCCTCCCATCCGTCGAAGGCGCCCCGCAGGTGCAGCCCGAAAAATTTCCAGTCGCATCCGAAGTAGGTCGGAACTTGAACTTTATGCAGGTTCGGCCACGATGAGCGCTCCTGGAAGTAGAGACAGTCGAGCTGATCCTGACCGCTCAACACCCGATTGAAATGATAATCCAGCCCGGAGAGATCCTTCACGCGGCCGCTGGTGTGGTTCAGGAACATGACGCTGGTGAACCAGAAGCGCCCCCAGGCCGAGTAGATGCCGCCATGGTAGTAGGCGTCGCGATAGAGGTCGGTCGCCGCGTCGTACGGGAAGATGGCCCCGAGTCCTGCGGGTTGCTGCTCCGCGCCGAGCAGTTGGCTCATGCCGAAATACGAACAGCCCACCATCCCGACCTTGCCGTTGCACCATGGTTGCGAGGCGATGAACTCGATCATCTCCTTCAGGTCTCTTTGTTCCTCCGGGCCCCAGTGGTCCCACGCTCCGCTGGAGTCGTTCGTGCCGCGCACGTCGGCAATGACGTGAACGTAGCCGCGCGGGACCCAGAATTCCGTGAGGCCCGCCTCGTTCTGACCGATGGGCGTCAGCGTGCGCTGAAGCTGGCGCGTGTACGGAGACCAGGCGAGGACCGCCGGGAACTTCTCCCCCGGCGCGTGGGGCCGATAGACATCATAGGCGAGCTCCACCCCGTCGCGCACCCGCAGGCGCTTATCGGCTTCGGTAAAAATCGAGTAGCGCACCTCCGACTGTTCGGGGGTCCGCGGCAAATCGTTATAGGGGTATTGCGGCCAAGTGGACGGATTGACGGTTCGGATGCTTTCCGGGTTGACCCGCGGACGTTGCGACATTTTGGTTCCTTTCCACAATTGTAGAGGTTCAGCTTCCGCGCGAAAGCTTCCGCCTTGCCCGCGCCGCAGTCAAGCGTCAGGTTGCAAAGGTAGCGGCCGCCTCCTGGCTGCGCCCGTTCCAGATGATGACATCGGAGTCGATAAGCCGCATTGGTCCGCTGAGCGCTGCGAGTTGACGCGCGGTTACCGTAAGCCACGCACGTAAGCTGCAGGATTGTTCGCGTCAGCGCGATCGGCCTACATCGGTCTGGGGGTGCCTTTCGGCCGCAGCCGGCTACTTGACCGCGAACTCAACTGGAGGTGCGGTCCGGAGCTTGCGCGCGAGGCGGGCAAAATCACGATCGAAGGTCTCGACGCGCGCCGACCCTTGCGACGAAGCGGCAATCATCGCATCGCCGAGCGCAGCACGATGTTGGTGTCGATGCCGATCATCGCGATGTCCTGCGCTTGTGCTCCTTGCGCACGGCTGCCGCCCGCACTGCACGCGCGATATCAGCTTCCGTCGCCGCCCGACGCCGTGTCTTGAGGATGCCGTAAACCTCCTCCGGCGCAATGCGCTTTCCGGCCCCGACGGGGCGCAGCAGTATCCCTTCCGCCGTGCGCTCGAACGCCACCTCGCTGCCGACGCGAATCTGCTCGGCCTCGCGTACGTGGCGAGGGATCACGACCTGCCACTTGCTGGAAACCTTCGATGTATCCATGGGGGCGCTCCTGTTCGTTCAACGGTAGTAAGACGAATTGTGCCGGACCACCTCGGTTCTCGCAACATGTTGTTCGCCATGACGACGAGCGCGCCCGAAGAGAATTCTGGAAGCGTTCGACACGGACACCGTAGTCCGAAAAGTGGCTTCTAGCCGCACAAGGCCATACCGCAGCATCTATGTGGGAAACACTTGGAGTTGGCGCAGTAACCAGAGGAGTGGCGGGTTCAGCGACGCAGTCAGTCCGTTAATAAACCGCAGGCAAGATGAAAATAGTCAATAATACTCATCACAGAAGCCTGAAATCGCTTCGATCGACATTCTAGGAACTCGTCCATGCAATGGATCGCACCATCCGAGAAAGATACCGATAACGCCGTTCTGGAAAAACGCCTTTGGGACGCTGCCGACCAGTTCCGCGCCAACTCCGGCCTCAAGTCCCAGGAATACTCCGCGCCCGTGCTCGGCCTCATCTTTCTGCGTTTCGCCGAAGTCCGCTTCGCCGCGCAGCGCGCCAAGCTGGAGAAAGCCAGCTCATCGTCCCGGCGAGGCTCGCGCGTGGACGAGCCTGCCGCCTACCACGCCGAGGGCATTCTCTACCTGCCCGCCGAGGCGCGGTTCGATTACCTCCTCAACCGCCCCGAGGCTGAGAACATTGGCGCGAAGGTCAATGCCGCCATGCGCGACATCGAGAAGCATAACCCGCCGGTCGCCGGCGTCCTGCCCAAGACCTACAACCTCTTCACCAGCACCCTGCTCAAGGAACTGCTCAAGAAAATCTCCGAGATTCCCCCCTCGATGGCCTACGATGCCTTCGGGCGCATCTATGAGTACTTCCTCGGCGAATTCGCCATGAGCGAGGGCCAGGGCGGCGGCGAGTTTTATACACCCGGCAGCATCGTCTGCCTCCTTACCGAAGTCATCGAACCCTATCACGGGCGCATCCTCGATGACGCGTGCGGCTCGGGTGGCATGTTCGTCCAGTCCGCCCGGTTCGTGGCGGAACACAAAAAGAACCCCGCCGCAGAACTTTCCATCCATGGCGTCGAGAAAACCGACGAAACCGGCCGCCTTTGCCGCATGAACCTTGCCGTTCACGGCCTTGAAGGCGACATCCGCCACGGCGGCAACGTCAACAGCTATTACGACGACCCGCACGACGCCACCGGCCGCTTCGACTTCGTCCTCGCCAATCCGCCGTTCAACGTCAATGCCGTGGACAAGGAGCGGTTGAAAGACGCCGTCGGACCAGGCCGCCGTTTCCCCTTCGGCCTGCCGCGCACCGACAACGCTAATTACCTCTGGATTCAACTCTTCTACTCCGCGCTTAATGAACAGGGCCGCGCCGGATTCGTGATGGCCAACTCCGCCTCCGACGCTCGCGGCTCCGAACAGGAAATCCGCCGCCAACTCATCGCGAGCCGCGTCGTGGACGTGATGGTCGCTGTCGGCCCGAACATGTTCTACACCGTCACGCTCCCCTGCACGTTGTGGTTCTTGGATAAGGGAAAGGCGAAATCGGCCCGCGGTGAAACAGTGCTGTTCCTCGATGCCCGCCACATCTACCGGCAGGTGGACCGCGCGCATCGCGATTGGACACCCGCCCAGATTGGGTTCCTCGCCAACCTCGTCCGCTTATATCGCGGCGAAGCACTCGACTTCACATTGGGTGGCGAAGAAGCAAAGGCCAAAATCCTTGAAGTGTTCGCCGCGCTCCCTTCTCCCGCTGGGAGAAGGGCCGGGGATGAGGGTGACTGCAAGGTCGCGTATCGCGACGTTGCAGGCTT
>PLYS01000298.1 GCA_003153455.1 Betaproteobacteria bacterium
GATGCATCGTGGTCTCCACGTTGTTGAGTCAACACATACTTGGCGCGTGCTTTCATGGGTCTTCTCCATCGCGGAAAATGGCAGATTGCGCGCCGCAATGGCCGCGGAAATTGTTTCTAACATCCCCCAGCGCTCGCGGTCTTGAGCGCCACCCGACCGATGCAGAGGATTTTCCTAGCGGCGAAGAAAATCGAGCGGAAAGAACAAGCTGATGCCCGGCGACGGCTGCGGGGTATAGTAAACCGGCGGCGGCGCGTAGACAGGTTGCGGGTGCTGATACACAGGCCGGTACTCACGCCGGTTGCGATCGCCTTGCGATTGTCCCTTGTGCCAGCCTTTGTCCTGGTGCCCCTGGCGATTAGCGCCGAGCGCCGGTGTTATGGCCATACCGCCCATCACCGAAGCAACGGCGAGTGCGATCACGATCTTGCTGATTGCCGGCCTGAAATTCCTGGCCTGATTTGTCGAGGTTTTCATTATGCCCTTCCATTCTTGGAATGTTTGGAGCGAGTCCCTGCCGCGAGGCAGGGTCTCCTGATTTTTGCGTCCTGTACTTGCGGTCATTTGCTCTTCTTTGACATCTTGCCGCCACGGCGGAACAGGACATCGGCTTCCTTCTTCTGAGCCTCCGACATGCTGTCATAGAGAGTCGCGAAGACCGGGGTGAACTTCTTGATCCCATCGGCATGGGCATCGGTGATCTCGCCATAGGATTTGAGATCGCCGACAGCGGTCATCGTTTTGGCATTTGCTGTTCTGGCCTTGATGAGCGGCTCAATGGTTTTCTCATTGTCGCGCATCACCTGGGCGACCTTGGCCCACTGCTCTTCCTGTGCCTGTGTGATCTTCAGCTTGGCATGCATATCTTTGATGCGTGTTTCGACGCGGTCCTCGCTAGAGGCTTTAGCCGCGAATACCGGGCCTGGAGCGAAAGCGATAGTTGCGACGAGCACCGCCGCCGCAAGGGCGCGTGCAGCCGCATAAGTGAATTGATGGCCATTTCGTTCCATGATGCGTCTCCTTGTGGATTCAGTCTCTGGCACCCGAACCAATTATCAGACGGATTCATCTCCCCATTTATTATTTCCCTTCCTCCCAAGTTGGTCTGTTCGGCAGCGCACATAAGGCCGAATAATCAACCCGTTGTTGCGCCAGACTCGACCCGACAGCCTGACGCCTTTTTAATCGTGTATTCGTAGCTGAGGGAAATACCTCGGCCCACCCGCATGGGGCAGGGGTAACGATAGTCGGGGTCTTGAGGTGCGTGGGCTGACTTGAATGCGGGGTTGTGGGTGCGGCGGGGCGTCAACACGCCAGAGACCGTGAAAGCACTTGCCGCCGACAGCGCGAAACCGGCTGCGCCGATGACGCCCGGGGAATTCCAAACGAAGTTCAGCGCCGACTACGCGGGGCTGGAAAAACTAATCAAGATCATCAACGTGCATATTCAGTAGCAGTCGCGGCGCGCGGCCCCTTGCGGCGTTCGCTTGATGCAGATCAACACGCTGGGTCACCTCCGGTAGTAGCATTTTTGCAATGACGGGATTTTTCCGCGTTCGCCGCAGCGGTCTTGCGAGGGCGCTTGGTTACGGATGCTGTACCACTCAGGGAGGTAGTCATGAGCACCTCGAATACCAGCCTTACGAGAAACCAGCGCATCGTACGCTTCATCGTACTGGTCGCCGTCGGCACTGCGATCTGGTTTACATCGGCGCCCTCGGGCATCGATCACAAGGCATGGGAGTTGTTTGCGATATTCGTGGCAACCATCCTCGGCCTGATCCTGCAGCCGCTGCCGATGGGGGCTATTGTGCTCATCGGCATGACTACTACCGCGCTGACCGGCACGCTATCGATTGGCGACGCGCTGAACGGCTTTTCCAACGCCACCGTATGGCTGATCTTCGTCGCGTTCATGTTCGCACGCGCGTTCGCCAAGACCGGGCTCGGCCGCCGCGTCGCTTACTGGTTTATCCGTGCGTTCGGCCATAAGACGCTGGGCCTCGCCTACGCGCTCGTCGCCAGCGATCTCGTGCTCGCGCCCGGGATTCCGTCCGGGGCCGCGCGCACCGGCGGCGTGCTCTACCCGATTGTGCGCTCGCTCTCCAGTGCGTTCGGCTCCGAGCCGGGTCCGTCCGCGGGCAAGATTGGCCGCTTCATCCATCTCACCACCTACCAGGCGCACGGCGTGAACTGTGCGATGTTCATGACCGCAATGGCGGCCAATCCGCTGATCGTCGAGCTCGCCAAGAAAACGGCCAATGTCGACATCACCTGGGGCACTTGGGCGCTCGCCGGGATCGTGCCTGGGCTCCTCTCCCTGCTGGTCATGACGTATGTGATCTATCTGATCGATCGCCCCGAAATCAGGGAAACGCCGCAGGCGGCGCAACTCGCGCGCGACGAACTCGCCAAGATGGGCGCGGTCAGCCGCGACGAACGGGTGGTGCTCGGCACTTTCGCGCTCGCGCTGCTGCTGTGGATCACGGGCTCGTTAACGCACATCGACGCGACGGTGGTCGCGCTGTTGGGCCTGTGCCTGATGCTGTTGTTCGGCACCATCACCTGGGAAGACGTGCTGGCAGAACGCACCGGCTGGGACACCCTGATCTGGTTCGGCGGCCTCGTCGGCATGGCGACCATGCTATCGAAGCTGGGCCTCTTCAAGTGGTTCGCGACATTCGTGTCGGGCCACGTAACCGGCATGCCGTGGCTGCCGGCTCTGGTGGTGATCGTGCTGGTTTATAACTTCAGCGGCTACCTCTTCGCCAGCCTGACCGCGCACACGGTGGCGCTGTACGTACCGATGCTGACGGTCGCGGTTGCCGTCGGCGCACCGCCTCTGTTTGCCGCGCTGCTGCTGGCATTCTTTTCCAGCCTGTGCGTGAGCCTCACCCACTATGCCGGCGGACCGTCCCCCGTCTATTTCGGTAGCAACTACGTGTCGCTGCGCCGGTGGTGGGGAATCGGCTTGCTGGTCGGAGTCATCAACATCGTGATCTGGCTCGGCGTCGGCTCGTTCTACTGGAAGATGCTCGGGCTGTACTGACCTGACGAGCGGCATAGGCGTTCGAGTTCCTTGCACTGACCGGCACCACAGCGCACCGCCGAAAGGCTGTGAGATCGGCAAATCGCAACGATGACCTTGCGAGTACAGCTGAAGGGTTCAAGATAACCATGAATACGGCGACAGATGAGATCCGGATCATGACCTCAGGCGCGTTTACCGCGGCATATCTTGAACTCATTCCCCGACTCGAGCTCCTTACGAAGAAGAAACTCGTGACCGCCGCAACGTCCATAGGGACGGGGGAGAACTCCATTCCGAATCGGCTGCGGCGTGGTGAACCCGTTGACGTTGTCATTGTAGCGGATGCCGTACTTGTTGGATTCATAAAAGACGGCCTGATCATGGCCGAAAGCTATACTCCCCTCGCGCGCTCGGCGATTGGCATCGCGGTGCGGGCAAGGAGCCCCCAAGCCGGACATCAGCACGGCCGACGCGCTGAAACGCACGCTCCTGCAGGCGAAATCCATCGCGTACTCAGCCAGTGTAAGCGGCGATTACGTCTCCACCGAACTGATACAGCGCTTGGGAATCTCCGACCAGGTGTTAAGTAAGAGCCGGCGCATCACAGGGGGTGAGCGAGTTGGCGCTGTGGTCGCACGGGGAGAGGCAGAAATCGGCTTCCAGCAGATCAGCGAGCTACTTCCCGTGCCCGGCATAGATCATGTGACACCGCTACCGCCGGAAGTTCAGAAAGTCGCTGTGTTCTCCGCCGGCGTCGCCGTAAATACCAGGGATTCGGACGCGGCTCACGCGCTAATCAGATTCCTCGCCTCGCCGGAGGCGGCTCGCTCCATCACAAATAGCGGGTTGGAGCCAATAGGAAATCACTGAAGCCGGAGACTAACGTCGTATTAGCGGGTTGGTTTACCGACAGATCGCCCGGTTTAGCGCCTTTGAGAATCTTGTCCGCATAATTCGCAGCGCGCCGATAGCGACATAAAGTAATTCACGGTCAAAAGCCGTTAGGGAACCAACCAGGACTCTGATGAGCAATCAATGAATGTCCGGAATTGGCCGCCTCCCGCCTCTCGCTGG
>PLYS01000071.1 GCA_003153455.1 Betaproteobacteria bacterium
TCGCGACTCTAGCCGAAAAGACAGGTCCTTGCCAAATGAGCGTTTATCATGTGTGAGGACTAGAATCGATAGTGCAGGTAAGATTGCTCGATGGCAAGTATAGTATTCATCGATTTCATCAGCGAGTGACTGACATGAGACTTCCATTACTCGTTTTTTTCATGGCTGCCTGGATTTGGCCGACGGGTGTACCAGCGCAAATTTATCCAACCAAGCCTGTCCGCATGATTGTTCCGTTTCCGGCTGGCGGAGCCACCGACATTGTTGCGCGGTTGGTTGCGCAAAAACTGAGTGAAGCGTGGGGGCAGCAGGTGATCGTCGACAACCGCGGCGGGGCCGCCGGCACGATTGGGTCCGAGGTCGCGGCGAAAGCGCCCGCGGACGGTTACACCATACTGGTTGGAACGAGCAGCACGCACGCGATTGCGCAAAGTTTGTATGCGAAATTGCCCTACGATTCGGTGAAGGATTTCGTGCCTGTCGTCGGGCTCGCGACATCCACCATCACTCTCTCAGCGCATCCATCGGTACCTGCGCAAAACGTGAAGGAGTTGATCGCGCTCGCCAAGGCGAGGCCTGATGCGCTCAGTTTTGCATCGAGCGGAAATGGGGGCGTTTCCCATCTCGTCGGCGAGATGTTCAAAGCTCAGGCTGGGATCAAGATGCTGCACGTCCCGTATAAAGGCGATGCTCCGGCGCTGACCGATCTCGTGGGCGGTCAAGTGTCACTGGAGTTTGGCACGGCGGTTTCATTTCTTCCTTATATACAGTCCGGCAAGTTGAAGGCCCTGGCTGTGACCAGTCAAAAGCGCTCGCCGGTGCTTCCCGGGGTGCCGACCGTTGCGGAATCCGGGCTCAAGGGGTTCGAAGCGTTACAGTGGTACGGCTTGTTCGCGCCGGCTGGAACGCCACGGGAAATCGTCGCGCGGCTTAACGGCGAAACGGCAAAGATCCTGCGGACTCCCGAACTCAAGGAACGTCTTGCGAAGCTTGCGAGCGAAGCGCTCGCCGGCACGCCTGATGAGTTTGCAGCGTTCCAGAAAGCCGAAATCGGCAAGTGGGAGAAAGTTGTCAAGGATTCTGGCGCGCGTATCGATTAGGTTGAAGCAAACGTCTTCGCAACGCGGCGCAGCGGAGAAATGGATGGGAGCCACTGAATCGGTTGCGCAGTTCGTAGCGGATGCCGCCGGCATGGCGATTCCGGATGAGGTCCTGCGCCGAACCAAGCTTGCTTTGCTGGACTGCGTGGGCGTTGCCCTTGCCGGCGCGCGCTTCCCGTCGAGCCAGATCCTCCTCGATTTCATCCGGGAATGCGGCGGGGCGCCGCAGGCGGCGATCGTCGGCACGCGCATTCGCACGTCGGCCGCGGACGCGGCCATGGCGAACGGCATGCTGTCCTCGGCGCTGCTCTACGAGGACACCTGCCTGGTGATGCCCGGCCACGCTACGGCAACGCTGCTGCCGGTCTTGCTCGCGCTCGGCGAATCGCGGCATCTGTCGGGGCGTTCCCTGCTCGAGGCCTACGTCGTCGGCTTCGAGCTGGAGACGGCGCTCGGCCAGGCGATCGCGCCCGATCATTACGAACGCGGCTGGCATGCCACTTCCACCGTGGGAAGCCTGGGCGCTACGGTGGCGGCTTGCCGGCTGCTGGGCGTCACCCCCGAGGTTGTGCGGATGGCGCTCGGCATCGCCGTGTCGCTCGCCGGGGGATCACGCCAGAACTTCGGGACGATGACGCAGGCATTCCACTCGGGAGTCGCCGCGCGCAACGGGGTCGTGGCGGCGCTCCTGGCGCAGCGCGGCTTCACGGCCGATGCGGCTATCCTGGAAAGCCGGATGGGCTTCTGTGCCTTGTTCGGCGTCGGCCCCGGTCAGCTCGAGGCGAAGATCGCGGGACTGGGCAAAGAGTTCGCACTGCTTGGTCCCGTGCTCTACATGAAGCTCTACCCCTGCGGATTCCCTCTTCAGCGCCCGATCGATTGCGCGCTGAAGCTGGCCGGCGCCCACGACCTCAAACCGGACGACATCGAGGAAGTGCGCTGTGGAGTGCACTACCTGATCCCGGAGACGGTGTTTCATGTGGACCCGCAGACGGGGCTCGAGGGACGCACCAGCATTCCCTACTGCGTAGCGCGCGCGATCCTCGACCGGCGCATGGGACTCGCCCAATTCACCGACGAGAAAGTGCGTGAGCCCGCTGCCCGCAAACTCATGGCGAAAGTTCGCGTCGAGGTGCCGCCGGAGCTGAGCCGCGAAGCATTGCGCGGCCGCGTCAACGCAATCGCGGCGCCCGCCACGATGGAAATCCGCCTGTGCGACGGCCGTGTGCTGAACACGTGGGTCGAGCATTTCCGGGGCGCGGGGGAGCGCCCGCTTAGCCGCGACGAGGTGGTCGACAAGTACCGGGAATGCGCGGGAATGGTGCTGGATGCCGGCCGCGTCGAGGCGGCGCGGCAGGCCATCGAGAACCTCGAGGATCTGAATGACGCCGCGGACCTGGCGGCGTTATTCGCAGCGTAACTGCAAAGCAGCCAGTACGGACTTAACAGTCCGTAGGAGTTTGTCGGGGCTAAATCCGACAAACTCCTCACTCGGCCCGAATGCCGGCATTCCTGATCACCTTGCCCAGCCTGGCCATTTCGGCTTTCATCGTTGCCGCCAGCCCCTCCGGTGAACTGCCGACAATCTCGGTGCTGGCGACGAAGAACCTTTGCTTGATATCCGGCCTGTTGAGCACCTGCACGATCTCCTGATTCAGCAGCTTGATCAGCGGCGCCGGGGTTTTGGCCGGAGCGAATATGGCATATGTGGCCACCGCCTCATAACCGGGCAGGCCCGCAGCAGCCACCGTGATCAGACCGGGAACCAGCGCGGACGGCTGCGCGCTGCCCACCGCCAGCGCCCGCAGTCTGCCCGCCTTGACATGCTGCATCACCGCACCGGCGTTGGGAAACATCACCTGCACCCGGCCGCTCATCAAATCGTTGACTGCCAATCCAACGCCCCGGTAGGCAATATTCACGATATCGACGCCCGCCATGAACTTGAACAATTCCCCGGCGAGATGAGGCGTGGCGCCCAACGGACCCGAGGAAAAATTGAGCTCTCCCGGTTTCGCCTTGGCCAAAGCGATCAGCTCCTTGACGGACGTGACCGGCACCGACGGATGGACGACCACAACGGTAGGCGAGCTGCCTACCAATGTGATCGGTGAAAAATCCTTCACCGGGTCGTACGGCGGCTTCTCCCGCATGAACGGCACGACCCAGAGCGTGCCGCTGTAGAGAAGCAGCGTATAGCCATCGGGCGACGCCTTGGCCGCGATGTCCGCTATGATGACGCCGCCCACCCGGTTGTCCACGATCACCTGCTGACCGATCGCCGCGGAAAGTCCCTGCGCGACCAGCCGTGCGGCGAAGTCACTTCCCCCTCCGAGCTCTGCGGTAATCATGCGTATCGGCTTGGCCGGAAAATTCTGGCCGCACGCCATACCCGCGCCCAAAGCCGTCAATGCAATTACAGACACGCCTGCCGCAAAACGCTTCATCATGGACGGGAAATAGACGGCTTCAGCCATGAACTCTCAGCCCTTGCTCGGCGCAATGGGCAGGTGAACCGGCCAGGCCTATTCTTTCACCTGTACGGAATCGGCCGCGATGGGCGAATAGAATTCCATGTATTTCACATCTTGAGTCGAACTGTTGTTCATCATGGTGTGTTTTACGTTCGGCGCAATAAAGATGACATCTCCGGGCTTGAGGGGAACGGGCTTCCCTTCGATCATTTCGGTTGCGTCTCCGCTCAGGATCTGGATGATCGATTCGCGGTTTTTATGATAATGGTATGCCGGTTTCGCCCCGGGGGACGCCCCAGGAATAGAGGCAAAAATTCCGTTGAGATTTCTGGCGTGCTCCTTCTCGGTCAATATTTCCACCCGTACCCGTTCACCGGGGTTAGGGTTAGCCGATTTTATGAAATCCTGGGTTTTGATCACTTTGTACTGGACAGCCCCTTTGTCCTGGGCAACGGCCCCGGAAGAGATGAGGGAAATAACAAAGAGAAAACCCGCCAGCCATAACGCACCTGCCTTAGCAAAGCTATTGCCCATTTTGGCCTCCCTATTTAAGCGCTTCCGGATTCAGCACGTTGATCGGCTTGCCCGCGGCAAACGCGAGGATGCTGTCGATTACGGTGCCATAGTAGTTTTCATACGTGCCCTGCTCGACGTAGCCGAGGTGTGGCGTGCAAATTACATTCGGCATCTTGAGCAGCGGGTGGTTGCCGCCGGTGACCGGCTCTTCCTCGTAGACGTCAACCGCGGCAAAACCCGGCCGTCCCCGCTTGAGCGCCTCGATGAGCGCGCCTTCCGCGATAAGCGGTGCGCGGCTGGTGTTGACGATCAGTGCGGTGGGCTTCATCCGCGCGAGGTCGGCGGCGGTGACGATGCCGCGCGTTTCCTTGTTGAGCGGAATGTGCAGACTGATGATGTCCGCGTTCCCGAAGAACGCCTCGCGGCTCGCCGGCACCTCGTAACCCAGTTCGCGCGCCTTGGCCTGCGACGCTTCGCGCCCCCAGCACGTCACTTTCATGCCGAATGCCTTGCCGACCTGCGCCACACAACCGCCGATCTTACCAAGCGCGTAAACGCCTAGCGTCTTGCCGTGCAGGCCGGTGCCGACCGTGGTCTGCCACACGCCCTGCCTCAGCTGCTGCACTTCGTGCGGGATATGGCGCAGGCTGGCGATGATGAGACCCCATGCAAGCTCCGAAGTCGAGTATGACGTGCCGCCGCCGGCGGCGGCGACCACGATGCCTTTCCCGGTGCACGCGGCGACGTCGATGTGGTTAGTGTTGCGGCCGGTCTGCGCGATCAGTTTCAACTTGCCGGGCAGCTTTTCGATCACCGCGCGCGGGAACGGCGAGCGCTGCTGCGTCAAGACCAGCGCGTCGGCGTCTTTCAGCCGCGCCGCAAGCGTGGCCGGATCTTTTTCCGTATCGTGGAAAACCGCGACCTCGTGGTCCTTGAGCCGGGCAAAACACTTGAGATTGCGAAATGCATTCTGGTAGTCGTCGATGACGGCGATCTTCATGCCACACTCCTCCCCGAAAAAACCGTTATTATGCGCGAGCCGCGCGCTTCGCGCAGCACCGTTATCACGCTCGAATCGATCACCGGCGCGTCATGATTTGCGCCCACTGCGGCTTAACGCGCTCCCGCCCGCGAGCAGCAATGCATTGATCCAGAACACCGGCGCAAGACCAAACGCCGAGCCGATCGAACCGAACACGATCGGCACCACGACGTGGATGAAATTGTTGAGCGTCGTGCGCAGGCCCAATGCTTCGCCTGACCTGCCCTGCGGGGAGTTGGCGTAGGTCATCATCATCGACAACGGCTGGGCGCAACCAAGCCCCAGTCCGAGGACGAACGCGATCAGCGAGAGCACGGCGGCATCTTTGAACAAGGGAAACACCAGAAAAGTCACGCCACCCACGATCAGTGAAGAAGCGAGCAGCGTATCCTCCCCCATCTGCCGGACCAGCGCCGGCATCAGTACCCGCACGACAAATGCCGCAACCGCGACCATGCTCAACACGAAGCCGATTCTCGATGCCGACAAACCGATCGAATGCCCGTAGATCGGCATGTAGAACTGGAACAAATCGTTTCCAGTTTGCGCCACGGCGCCGACGATCAGCGTGCGGCGCAGCCGCGCGTTGCTCAGAAAGTCGCGCGCCTTATGTGATTTATCGGGCTGCTTGCCATGCCCGGCGCCCGGCTGCCCGGCATTGCTCAGAGTCTTGGTGGTCACCTGGATCACTACCGCCGCGGCCGCCAGCAGCGCCAGATAAAGAAAGCTTGAGTGGTACCCGGCATAGTCGATTGAAAGACCCGAGCCGAGCGGCCCGACGAAACCGCCCGCCGCCATCACCAGTCCGTAATTGTTGAAATTGCCGGTCAGTTCTTCCTTGCTGCTGAGCGCTCCGACGAGGTTCTGCGCCGCCACGTGATAAAACACGAATGACAGGCCAAACAGCGCCGCCGACGCGTAGAGCGCCGGCAATGCGGGGAATACATAAGGCGTGAGCAGGCCGATCACGAGCCCGATCGAGCCGAAGAGCATCGGCCGCTGCGGACCGAAACGGTCCGAGAGTCTGCCCGCATACAGGGCAAACAGCATCGGGAACAGCGAAAACAACGCGATCAGCACGCCGATCCAGAACTGCGGCGCGCCGAGATCGATTGCATACAAAGGAATAATGACCCTGCACGCACGCTGACACGCCACGTTGCACAATATGATCAGGAAAACCAGATATAGATTCATCGCGGTGCTGCGGAAGTGGTGGCACCAACGCCGTGCGCGGCGCAGCGTGACCGCGACGCAAAACACTTCAGCGCGGTCATTGCCGCAACTATAGCAGAATCGACCGGATAGCCATGCGCGCTCTCATCACATAAAATCGCGGCACCATGAGCCTGACGCTACGCGCGCTGCGCCATCGCAATTTCGCGCTGTTTCTCGGCGGTCAGGTATGCTCGCTGATCGGCTACTGGATTCAGCAAATCGCACTCGCCTGGCTTGTTTACCGACTGACCGGCAGCGCGACGCTGCTCGGCATGCTTGCCTTCGCGTCGAATCTTCCCGTGCTGCTGCTGGCGCCGTTCGCCGGCTTGTGGTCCGACCGCTTCAACCGCCACCGCATGATGCTTGCGACCCAGGTGCTGGAGATGCTGCAGGCGGTGGCGCTCACCGCGCTTGCGTTCAGCGGCGTAATCGCTATCTGGCACATCATCGCGCTCACCATGCTGCTCGGCATGTGCGTCGCGGTCGAGCTGCCGGTGCGCCATGCCTATCTGATCGAGCTTATTGGCGACAAGCAGGATCTCGCGAATGCGGTCGCGGTGATGTCGCTCACCGCCAATTGCGGCCGCCTGGCCGGACCGGTGCTGGCGGGGTTGCTGATCGGCTGGTTCAGCGAAGCAACGTGCTTCCTGATCAATGCGCTTACCTATATCGCTGTGCTCGCGAGCTTCGCATTCATCCGCGTCGGACCGCAACAGCACGCGGAATCGCATGCGCCCGCGCTGCACGGGCTCAAGGAAGGTCTCGTCTACGCGTGGCGCACGGTTCCGATCCGGTTCCTGCTGACGCTGCTCGCGTTGATCGCCCTGACCGCGGCGCCCTATAACACGTTGATGCCGGCGGTCGTGCACGAAGCCTTTGCGGGCAACGCCGAGACCCTCGGTTTCCTCGTCGGCGCCGCAGGCATGGGTGCGATCTGCGGCACGCTCCTGCTTGCCTCGCGCCGCAACGTGCGCGGACTGGTGCGTTTCATCGTTGCAGCGGCACTCGTCTCCGGCAGCGCGCTGATCGCGCTGTCGTGGTCGCGGTGGCTTGCGCTCTCGCTCGTGCTGATGGCTGTAATCGGCTTCGGCATCCTGGTAATCTCGGTCGCGGTCAACATAATCCTGCAAACCATCGTCGACGACGACAAGCGCGGCCGCGTGATGAGCTTGTATACCGCGGCGTTTCTCGGCGTCGTGCCGTTCGGCGGCTTGATTGCCGGCGTGCTTGCCGACCACGTCGGCGCGACCAACACCCTGCTTGCCGGCGGCGTCATCTGTGTGCTGGCCGCGCTACGCATGACGCGTCAGCTTCCGCTGCTGCGCCGGCATCTGCGGCCGATTTACGCGCGGCTCGGTATCGATTAGGGTTATTCAGCGCTGATGTGGGCGTCGCGCACGACCCGGGTCCACTTCGCGATTTCGGACTTGATGAAGGCCGTGAACTCATCGGGTGTACCGCCGACCAGCTCGAAGCCGACGTTGTTCAGGCGCTCCTTGACGTCGGGCAGCGCCAGCGCGCGCACGATTTCGTCGTGCAGACGATTGACGATAGTCTTCGGCGTGCGCGCCGCCGCGAGCACGCCGTACCACGCGGTTGCTTCGAATCCCGGGAAACCCGATTCGGCGATGGTCGGCACGTCCGGCACCGCCGGCGAGCGCTGGGCTCCAGTCACTGCAAGCGCACGCAGCTTGCCGGCCTTGATGTGCTGCATCACCGACGACATGCCGCTGAACATCATCTGCACCTGTCCGCCGAGCAGATCGATCACCGCTTGTCCGCTGCCCTTGTACGGCACGTGCACCATGTCGACGCCGGCGCTGCGATTGAGCAACTCGCCGGTCAGATGGCCGATGCTGCCGACCCCCGATGAAGCGAAGTTGAGTTTCTTTGGATTCGTTTTGGCGTAAGCGATCAGTTCCCGCAACGACTTCACCGGCAACGACGGGTGCACGGCAAGGATGTTCGGCGACGA
The DNA here is from genome assembly GCA_003153455.1 of Betaproteobacteria bacterium. Classification (GTDB taxonomy): domain Bacteria; phylum Pseudomonadota; class Gammaproteobacteria; order Burkholderiales; family SG8-41; genus PALSA-1004. Next base: position 8,326 of record PLYS01000071.1, read on the forward strand.
CGCGAGCTGGGTGATCGGCGCGTAGTCGCGGACCGGATCGAACGGCAGCTTGGCGTAAAGGGCCGGCCCGATGCCGAGATTGGCGATGTAACCGAGCAGGATGGTGTAGCCGTCAGGCGCGGCGTGCGCGACGATTTCCATGCCGATGTTGCCGTTCGCGCCCGAGCGGTTGTCGACGACGACCTGCTGCTGCAACGCTTCGGTCAGTTTTTGCCCGATGGTGCGCGCGAGCGTATCGGTACTGCCGCCAGGAGCAAACGGCACGACGAAGCGTATCGGACGGTTCGGATACTGCTGCGCCGATGCCGATGTACTGAAGGCGAGCAAAACAACGCCCAACACCGCAGCTAACGATCTCAGCATGCCTTGTCCCGCCTCACGCCTCTCTGCCGTTACTTGGTCAAGCGCCAGCGTTCCCACGCAAAACGCTGGTCCTGCTGGATACTCTCGTCCTCGAGCATCTTGCGCACCATTGCGGTCACGTCGGACTCATAGTATTTCTTGCTTCGATCGAAGCCCCAGCGGTGGCCGAGCGGGAATACCGGCGATTTGAGTACGTCCTTGAATTTCATGTGTCGCTTTCATTAAAGCTCTTGATCTTATCTGCGTTCTATAGCTCACCAGGAACCAGGGCTTAGCGCCCTGAAACGGGCGGCTTGCGTGGCACCGCGATAAGCTCGCCACGGTCTTTGAGCAGCGGCTCGAGCGTCTTGCCTGCAACGACATAGGTCCACGCGGCGAGGCTCTTCTCGAGCTTGAGCCGCTCGCCGAGTTTCTTCGCGCTGTCGGCGAACTGCTTGTCGAGGCGCTCCTTGTCCGCGGGTTTCTCCCCTTTTTCGGGCTTGCGCTCGCGCGGCGGATCGCCGGCAATCGCCACCGCCAGGTAATAGTCCCCGCTGCCGGGCTTTTTGGCGAGCTTGAGCGTGTAAGTGAGATTGTCGAAAGTCTCGGCCACGATGGTGCGTGGTTTTTCCAGGCTTTCCGCTTTGACGTCGATCGCGACATCAACAAACGCGAGTGAAGCAAGCGCGTTGACGGCGGCGACCGCGGCGCTCGCATCGAGCTGGCCGCCGCTGGCCGCGAATTTCCACTGCCCATACTCCTCGCCGCGCGCGATTTTCCACTGCACGCCCTCGCCGCTCGCGGTGAGCGACTTGATGCGCTCAGCCTTGAAAAAATCCTTGGCAAGCCACTGCGCGGGATTCGCGTCGGCGTTTTTCAACGCATCGGAAATCACGAGCACGCTCTGATTGCCGGGACTCAACACATAACGTCCGACGGGGATTTCCTGCTTGATCGGCAGCGGACTGTCTTCAATCTTGATAACTTTCTTGCCGAGCAGCAGGCTGCCGATCACCTTGCCGCCCTTGTCGCTCAACTCGAGCAGTGTACCGGCGCCGTCCGCGCTCTTGGCATCCTTGCCCGGCTGGACCAGGTTGAGCCGCGGCAACAGCGCAGCGCCGACGTTCTCGGTTTGCACCACTTTGAGATCTGGCAGCTTCACCAGCAGATCGCCGATATCCTGATAGTTTGCGTTGTAATCGCCGCGTTGTTTGACGCTCCAGCGCCGATCCTTGAGCGTGAGCGTGACCTCTCCTTTAGCGTCGATGAGGCGAATCTGCGCGACATCGTTGACCGGCAGCTTGTCGAACAGCTTGGAGCCGATTTTGGCATCGGCGCTGCGCCACGCGGCAAGATCCTGCCAGAACAACGCGAGCCCCGCGCCGCCGAGCGCCAGCACCAGACCGAGCAAAACCAGAAAGCTCTTGCGGTTCATTTTGTGACCACCTTTCGCCTGCGCGCAACCGCGAGCCCAATGCCGAGCATCACCACCAGCAGCGGGATCAGGCCGATATTGGCGACCTTGGTCCAGAACTGCAGCGCGTCGCTCTCGACGCGCAGGTTCTTGCGAAGTTCCTTGAGATCCTTGCGGGTCTCGATCGCCTTCTTCTTGAAGTTCTCGACTTCCGCCTGCTGCTCCGGCGACATGACCGAGGCCTGCGCGCTGGCGCGCTGTTTCTGCATGGCGACGAGCTTCTCCTGCGTTTGACTGAGGCTGTCCTCGAGTTCCTTGATCTTGCCGAGATAGCTCTGCTGCGCGCGCGCTTCCATTTGCTGGACCACGGCGAGCGGCCGCGTGAATGCCGCGCGGCTGCGTAGTTGGGTGAGGTCGAAATCGCCGGCCACCTGCTCGACCAGGCTCTGCGCAAAATTAAGATTGCCGTTGCGCGGCACGACCAGCCGCTGGCCGAAGACTTCCTGCACTTCGACTGCAGAGCCGTCGGTCAGCATATCGACGTCGGACACCAGCACCACCGAGTTCTCCTGCGCCGATTCCTTGAGCTGCGGCGCGGCTTTGGCGTCCTTAACCTCGGCCTCGGATTTTTTCGGGTCTCGGGACGGCGGCGCGTAGGGTTTGGGCTTGCCTTCGGGGAACGCGGTCTTGAATTTGCCGGTGAGCCGGAGCGCGAGCGTGTACGGCGAGCCGGACGGCTGGAAGCCGCGCGTCGACGGCTCGCCCGACAGCGTCGCGATGATCAGATCGACCAGCATCGAGTTCGGCGAGGTCTGTGCGAGCACCGTCTCGGTCAGCCCCCCGGCCGGCTTGCCGGTGAACACGCTCGCGAACGGCATCAGCATGGTGCCGACCTGGCTGGTCACCACGTCGTCCTTGTTGAGCGCGTCGGGCGTCAACGCCAGCAGCGTCGGCAGAATGCGCGGCCCGGCGCCGCTCGCGTAGGTCAGATCGGCGACCACTTTGCCCATTTCCATGCCGAACCCCCAGTGCTTGAGCAACCGGTAGAACGTCGACTGGCCGGCGTTGTTGCCGCCGAACGGATTCTGCATGTCGGGTTGCTGGTCGAAATACGCGTACGAATCGAGGAACGCGATCAGCTTGCCGCCGCGCAAAATGAACTGGTCGAGCGCATATTCGGTCGTCTCCGAAATATCGCGCGGATGGATCACCAGCAGCACCTTGATGTCGTCGGGTATCTTATCGGCGGTGAGCTCGATTTTCTTGACGGTGAAGACATTCTGCAACTCGGTGGCGAGCGCCCACGGCGTGGTCGGCTGCTGTTTCAGCATCGGGTTCAACGGCCGCCCCAGCACCGGCAGAGCGCTCATGATGCCGACCACCGGCTTGCTGGTCGACGCCACGCGCGAGATCGCGCGCGTGATGTCGTACTCGAGCAGTTGCTCGCGGTCGGGTGCAAGCACCGGCAGCGCCGCCTTCTGATCGAGGAAGTTCACTGACAGCCCCAGGTAGAATTTTTCCTGGGTATTGGTCAACTGACCTTCGATGGCGTCGAGCGTGGCCGAGTCTTCGGCGTCGGAATCGGGCTCGGGATTGAGCTTCTCGATGATGACTTTGCCGTTACCCGCGCGCCTGTATTCGCCCAGCAGGTCTTCGACGCGCTTGGCAAACGTCTTGAGACTGACCGGCAACGCGCTGCTGCCCTGCGAGTAGTAGTAACGGATCTTCACCGGCGCTTCTAGTTTGGACAGGATCGCCTTGGTGCCGGGCGACAGCGTATAAACACTGCCTTGCGTCAGATCGACCCGCAGGTTGAGCGCGCTGATGATGAAGTTGACCGCAAGCAGGATCACCAGCATCGCGACCACGCCGCCGGCGGAATAGAGCATCGATTCGAGGTGTTTTTTATTCATGACTGGTCTCCTCGCCCCTCAGCCCGCGCGGTGACCGCGAATGATGACGCCGGTGGTAAACAGCGCGAAGCCGATCAACGAGACGAAGAACACCACGTCGCGCAAATCGATCACGCCCCGCTGAAAGCCCTCGAAATGCGTCATGACGCTGAACGCGGCAATGGTCTGCACGAACGTCGGATTCGCCCAGCGCACCAACAGATCGGTGACCGGCGTAAATCCCGCGAGGATCAGGAACAGGCAGATCATCACCGACACGATGAAGCTGATCACCTGATTGCGCGTCATCGCCGAAGTCATGCAGCTGATCGCGAGATAAGCGCCCGCCAGCAGCGCGCTGCCGACATAGCCGGCGACGATCACGCCGTTGTCGGGATTGCCCAGCCAGTTGACGGTGATCCACACCGGGAACGTGAACGCGAGCGCGATGATCAGGAACAGCCACGACGCGAGGAACT
>PLYS01000346.1 GCA_003153455.1 Betaproteobacteria bacterium
TCACGACTTCCCGACCTCACGGCTTCTCAATCTCCCGATCTCCCGACTTCACGGCCTTTTCGATCTCACGCTCTCTCGGCAGCTGAATGCAGGCGCATTGGCATCCGCTGCGCCTGCAACACAAAAACAATCCAAGCAAACGTGCCAATATACGGCTTTGCGGCAAGCAACGACCGCGCTATCGGGGAATAGTTCATGCTCCGGCACGTGACCAAACTGCTGTCGCTTTGCATGGCAATCATGCTCGCCGCTCCGGTCGCGGCGCAGCAGGCGTATCCATCGAAGCCGGTGCGTTTGATCGTGCCATTTCCTCCCGGTGGCGCCAACGACATCGTGGCGCGTCTGATCGGACAGCGGCTCAACGACCGCTGGGCGCGCGCTGTAGTCATCGATAACCGCGCGGGCGCCGGCGGCAATATCGGCACCGAGATCGGGGCCAGGGCCGTGCCCGACGGGTAGGCTAACCCTCTGGGAAAACCGAGAGGTCGGTGATGAGCGGGAGTTTTGCCGCGCGCGCGGCCTTGACCAGCGCCGCGTCGAGTGTCGCGAGCGGCAGCTTGCGGCGGCGCGCGAGTTCGAAGTAAACGGCGTCGTAGGGCGTGAGGTGATGGCTGGCCGCAAGCTCGTTCAGTTCGACGACCGAAGGCATTTCGTGGTCGATCCGCAGCGGCAGGCCGTCCGCGTTCGCGAGTACCGCGCGGCGTCGATCGCCGGTCATTCGTTTACGGCGCTCGGCGTTGATCACCGCGCTGACCAGTTCGGGACGCCATAGCGACGGGACCCAGATTTCGGCCCGGCCGAGCGTCCCCGCCAATCGGGCGCAGAATTCGCTTGCCTCGTCCTCGATGTACCAAGGCAGGCACACCGAGCAGTCGACGACGAACGTATCGGGTAGGTAGACAGCCGCAGGCTCGCGCAGCCTTGACGTTCGCCGCGGCTTCAATACCTGCGGCCTTCGTCGATCAACTGCCTGATCGTAACGGTGCCGCCCAAGGTGATTCCTTTGCGCAGCCGCTTCATTTCGGCGAGCCACTGCTCGCCGGTTTTTGCGGGCCGGGCGGGCGCGACGGGCGCAAGCACCGCCACCGGCCGGCCGTGACGGGTGATCGTGACAGCCTCACCCTTCTCGACCTGGTCGAGGAGTTGCGACAACTGGGTCTTGGCCTGGAATGCGCCGACGGTCTTCATATGGGCCTCGCGTGAACTGGTCAACCAGTTTCCAGTATAGCGCAAATCACTGCGCCGCCGGCAGCGAGTTGCCGAAAACCATGAGGTCGAGAGGGCGGGAGGGCGCGATAGCCGGGAGAGCGTGAGGGCGAGAAAGCGAGAAGACGTAGGGGCGTGAGCGCGTGAGAGCGTGAAAAGGTAAAGGGAAGCCTCCATTCAATAACGAACTCACGCACTCACAACTTCCCGGCCTCACGGCTTCTCAATCTCCTGATCTCCCGCTTCAAGGCCTTTTCGATCGCGCGCGCTCTCGGCGGCTGAATGCAAGCGCATTGTGGCGCGGCGAAAAAACTGGATGGGCGATCCACTTACCGGACTTTCCGCCCGGCCGGCGTTGTGCCATCATGTTTCCAACTGAAAGGGAACATCATGCGAACGGATGCGGAAGAAATCTTCAGTAGCGTCGAGCGCTGGAAAGCGGGCGGGCAGGGCGTGGCGCTCGCCACGGTCGTGCAGACCTGGGGCTCCTCGCCCCGGCCCGAAGGCAGCCACCTCGCGGTGAACGAGCGCGGTGAATTCGTCGGGTCGGTTTCGGGCGGCTGCATCGAGGGCGCGGTAGTGACCGAAGCGCTCGCTGCGATCGCCGATGGCAAGCCGCGCACGCTCGAATTCGGGGTTTCCGATGAGCAGGCCTGGGAGGTGGGGCTTGCCTGCGGCGGGCGCGTGCGCGTGTTTGTGGAGCGGTTCGAATGAAGCGGGCGCTGTATGAGCGGCTGCAGGCCGCGACGGCGGCAGGAACTTCGTCCGCGGTGGTGACGCGGCTTACGGACGGCGCACAGGATTTTTTCGATGGCGAGCGCTGGGAGGGCGCGATCGATCTCGCCGACGCCCAGCGCGCGGCGGTGCGCCGCATGCTCGTCGCCGGCCGCAGCGGCATTTTGCCCGGAGAGCAGGATCTGTTCATCCGGTCGTATGCGCGCGCGCCGCGCCTCATCGTGGTGGGCGCCGCGCACATCAGCCAGTTTCTCGCGCCGATGGCAACACTCGCCGGTTTCGAGGTGATCGTGATCGACCCCCGGCGCGCTTTCGCGAGCGCGGAGCGCTTTCCGGGCGTAACCCTCGTGGATGAGTGGCCCGACGAGGCGCTGGCGCGGTTGAAGCTCGACGCGACGACTGCGGTGGTGACGCTTACTCACGATCCCAAACTCGACGATCCGGCGCTGATTGCCGCGCTGCAGAGTCCCGTGTTTTACATCGGGGCGCTGGGCAGCACGCGCACGCATGCCAAACGCGTTGCGCGGCTCACCGAGGCGGGGCTCGGCGACAAGGTTGCGCGCATCCATTCGCCGGTGGGGCTCGACCTCGGCGGGCGTGCGCCGTGCGAGATCGCGGTTTCCATTCTCTCCGAGGTGATCCAGGTGCGCTACCGGGGCGAGGCTGCGTGACGCGTCCTGAGTTCGCGGCCACGCGGAGGATGCCGCGGTGAGCGCGGACCAGATATACCAGGAAGCGATCAAGGCGCTCGCGAACGCCGACGCCGGTCATGGCGCGCTGGTTGCGCCCGACGGGCGAGCGTTCATTGATAATCCGCTCTGCGGTGATTGCGTGGAGATGGAAGTGGCCCTTGCGGGCAGTCGCATCACCGCGCTGGCGCATCAGGTCAAGGGCTGTCTCCTTTGCCGCGCGGCGGCATCGGTCATCGGCAAGCGCGCAGTAGGCGCAAAACCCGAGGAGGTTGAGCAAATCAGCGCGGGGGTTTCGGAAATGCTTGAGCGGCAGGCGCCGCCGCCCGCCGGCTGGCAGGAGCTGTCCGCGTTCGCGCCGGTGCACGGTCACCGCAGCCGCTACGATTGCGTTCGACTTCCGTTCCAGGCGCTGCTTGCCGCGCTGCGCGCAGCGGGCGAGCGGCGCTGAATTCGCGCTGCGTCTGCCGCAATGCCGGACTATTCTTGTAATTATCCGAAATCCAGCATTTTTGTTTTCCTTCGCGCCCTTGGTGTCCTTCGCGGTGAAAAGCTTTTATTGGAGATGGGGTGCGCTACAGGCGGTGCGTACCGTCCAGCTTGGCGAGATTCCGATCGAAGGTGCCGAGCGGCAGATGACCGGCTTTGCGGGCAATTTCCAGAACGAGACAATCGGAGAAACCCAGTGACGGGCGGGCGCGGAAATGATCCAGCGCCAGTGCGACGACATTCGCATCCTGGAGCGTCAATTCCCGGTGGTTCAGCAGTCGGTCGATCGCGCGCGCGATCTGCGCGGGTGAGCGATTGTAGACCGCGTCGAGCACCCATAGCGTTTCTGCCAGCACGAGGTGGGATACCCACGCCCCTTTTGAGACAAACGCCTCCGCGGCATTCACCTGATCCGCTTCGTCGCGCACGACCAGTCGCACCAGCAGATTGGTGTCAACCGCGCGCATGCTTCTGGCGAATGTGCTTTCTGATGCCTTCCTTCACGCTTGCGGGCCCTTTTTGCTTGGGGCTACCGTCGGGAAACAGCGCTTGGTGCACTTCCTCTGAGGTGTGCCGCCCGACTCTCCGGACAATAACCTCATCGTTCTTCTCATCCCACTCGAGGACGGATCCGGGCCCGACCCCGAGTTTCTTGCGTATGTCGGCTGGCACAGAGATCTGGCCCTGGGCAGTCAGTTTCGATTGGGCGAGCGGCATGCTTTGTACATTACCCTGGTAATGCACCAATGTCAACACTCAATCACGACTCAATCACGACGGCATCGTTACGATAAAGAGGTTCAGTGAAGCGCGAGCAGGCCATTGCAGCCTTGGAGCTCGCACGCGAGGTGGTCGCGCCCGATGCGGATCTCCATCTTCATAGATAACGCGGTGCTTGATGCGTTTCGATCGCGGGCGGAGAGCGCTGGCACCGGCTATCAAACCATGATGAACGAGGCGCTGCGGAACTATCTATCGGAAACCGATCAGCCGGTCACCGCGAAGATGTTGCGCCAGGTACTGCGTCAGGAAATACCCGAATACCTGCAAGGTCTGACGGAGCATTCCGGCAGACGCGTCAAGAAGCGATGAATCAGGGATAAGCGCGGAGTAGCGCTTGATCCGCGGCCGCTACAGAAAAGGCTCGGCCCGCTTGATCAATTCTTCCAGCCCAGCCTCGTTCGGGTTGCGCGGCTTGCCGGGATGGATGATCGACACCTGGCAACTCTCGGCCGCCTCCACGAGTTGCCGGTAGGTCCCGGCGTCGGGGTTCACGACGGACGCCTGCTTGTTTGCGTCGTAGCCGAACATCACGTTGTTGATCTGCGTGCACTCGTCGCAGCTCGTGCAGCGTGGGGTTTCGATGTAGGGTTCGTCGGACGACTTTTCCTGCTCCGGTTCGGCCGGCGCGGGCATCGCAGCCGCATCGGCTGTTGCAACCGGTGCTGCCGGCGTCGCCGCCGGTGCTGCTGCCGCGGGTTTCGGCGCAACCGCAACCTCGTGCTGCTGGCGCTCTTCCCAGACTTTCCTCTCGCGCGCTAGCAGCCGCTCCGCGTGCGAGTTGTGAATACCGCCGAGTTCCTGCAGGCTGTGCCACATCTCGCGGCAGCGTCGCGCCTCCTGGATCAGCTTATCGTCGACGATCACCTTGTGCAGCACGTCGTCACGGTCGACCATCAGCAGGCAGGGGATTTTCTCGGAAAGGCTCTGCGTGTCGCCGGCCAGACACTCGCCGACCGGGACCATGCTGGCGTTCCACTTCGCCTGCGGCACCCGCGCGAAGTGCCTGGCATAACGCTGGTCGCAGGCCACGAAGTCAACGAGCGTGAACACGAGGTCCTGCGGGATCTTCTGGAGCTCTGCGTCCTCGTACGCGAAGCTCTGCACCGGCCAGTCGCGGTCCACCTGCGGATTGCCCTCGAGGTAAAACCGCGACGCCCAGTCCGCACCCGCGGATGGGTCGTAGGTAAAAGCCGGAAAGACGCGCGACTCCATCGCCGCCGCCGCGGTCAGGTAAGGCGGGAGGTCGGCTGCTTTTCCGGTCGAGCCGGAAAAAACGCTGAATAGCGCGGGCCCGGCATAGGCGATTCCCTTGAGGATGCGGTCGCGGAACTGGAACAGGTTCGAGCCGCTCGACTGCAGGACGTAGACTTCGTTCAAGCCGAGCGCCATGCTGGCGAGCTGCTTGCTGCGCACGCCGATGGCGAGGTGTGCGTCACCGGCCGGCAATGCTTCGAGAAGATCGTCGGTCTGGACCAGGATCTTCACCGGAAGTCCCGCGGAAAAAACCTCCATCAGCTTGTCGTTTTCGACGCCTTGCAGTTTTTCGGCGCTGATAAGGACCAGATAATCCGGAAACATGGCGAGGTCCCGTTCATCCAGTCCGGCCGCGTCGAATTCCTTAAAGAAGGCGTCGTGCTTGGCCTCGTTGTACTCGCCTTCGATCTCGAGGCCGGCTATCGCAACGGCCTTGGCAAGTTCGATCGCCTCGGGCATCCGTTCGCGGTACGCGGCGAGAGCGGCGGTACATTGCTCGAACACAAACGAGTGAGTTTTTTCACCAGCGCCGCGCTTATCGACGCTGCCTTGCACCGCGAAGAAGCGCTGCGACTTCAGTACCGAGAGCAGCGATTCGATGCGCCGGCGCCGGCTTTCCGGCAGCGTAGCCTTCGGTGAAGACTTGGTAAGCAGGCGCGACATGGTCTGGAAGTCGAAATCTTCTCCATGGGACGCGCCAACCGAAGCTTTCAGGCTTTCCGCGCTTTGTCCCGCTTTGGAGCGGACCCGGTCGACCTGCAGGATGTCCGAAAGTTTTTGGGTCAGCCGGGCGAGGTCTTCCCGAAATTTGCTCGCCTTCTTTTCCTGCACGCTCGCCCAAGCGTGGTTGATCAGGTCGGCCGGCATGGAGCTGCTGCAATCGACGACCTTGCCATCGATCTTGAGGGCAGTGCTCGCACGATTCAGGCTGTCCTTCAGCAAATCGTCCCCCCGCGCCGCCAGCCGGCCGGCGGCCTTTTCCCATAGCGCCGACAGTGCGCCGCTTGCGCCTTCCGCCATCAGGACGCGGATTTCCTGCTCCAGCCGCAGCAGATGCCTGGTCAGGCGTTCGCCATCGTCTCCTTGTGCAATCTCATGGACAACGCCATCGACAATCGCAGAGAGGCACTGCACGAAGCCACGGTCCGTGGCGTTCTGGACCAACACCAGCGGAAAATCGTAGCGCAGCTTGGTGAGATCCCGATACCCGGCAAACAGGGCGGGATGCAGGCCGAGCCCTGCGACGACCTCCAGGCCGGCGCCAGGCCTATTGCCCGTCAGATGAAATGCGAGCTGCGCTTGAAGTTCCGAATGCATTTTGGTGTCCGCTTGTTCTGCTGGTTGAGCCTGCACGGTGACGGGTGTGTCAACGCCTCACATCACCGGCTGCGTTTGCGCTTCTGTCTCCTGCGGCCAGACCGTGAATTTATCGAATTCGGCGTTGAGGCCTTTTTCGATGAGATCGGTCGACCGCATCTGCCCCGCATGCCGCACTTCTTCATAGCGGGGAACATCCGGATTCCGATACAGGATGCCCACGGGAATAGGATCGAGGTTCGACGCGATTTCGCGCGCCCGGTTGAGGTCCGACGGATCGTGCGCCTGCTGGTTCTTGTAAACCTTGGCGAGGCTGGCGCTTACCTGCAGGCCGTTCTCGTGATTGAGCACCAGGATCCTGTTCGGATCGTGCATCCACGGCTCGAACATCTCCGGCAGCCATTCCGGACAGCGCTGGACGATCCGGATAAACGAAAAACCTTTGTGGTGGTAGGCGGCCTTGATGATGTCGTAGAGCATTTCCGGGATCCAGTCGACCGCCTGCGCGACGAANNGTATTGCTCTTCGTTCCAAGCGGGGACGTCGGCGAGGCCTGCATCTTGGTCAGACCGTAGATCTGATTGTCATGCAGCATCAACGTCAGGTTCATGTTATAGCGGATCGCGTGGATCCAGTGCGCGGCGCCGATACTGCAGCAATCCCCGTCGCCCGTATTGACGAACACGTGCAGATCCGGCCGCGCCATCTTGACGCCTTCGGCGATCGGCAGCGCGCGTCCGTGTATGCCATGGAANNCACAGGCGCTGCACGGCCGCGAGGATCGCGTTGTCACCGCAGCCGGTGCACCAGCGCGGCACGCCGCTTTGGTAGTCTTCGAGATCGTAATGCTCATCGTACATCTGGAGCAGGCACTGGGTGGCGTTCATCGTCATGATTGTTCTGCCTCTCCTTACTTTTTCAATTGATCGCGGATCACGCGGCAAATCGTGCTGGGTTTTATTGGCTGACCCATCACTTCGCTCCAGCAATCGACATCGATCAGGTAGCGTGCCCGCAGCAACGTCGCCACCGCCGAGTAGCGGCGATTGGTCTCGTCGATCAATTCGTCTTGCGGGCGGTCGCTCCAGTTACCCTCGATCGTCATGACCTTCTTGAACCGCTGCATCACCTCTTTGATTCCCGGGGGCAGCGGCTGGAGAAAGCGCAGATGCATGGAGGACACCTTGCAGCCTTCGGCGCGCATGCTTTCGACTGCTTCCTCGATGGCGCCCTTGGTGCTGCCCCAGCCGA
>PLYS01000230.1:0-1420 GCA_003153455.1 Betaproteobacteria bacterium
TGAGCCGCATCATGGAAAAGCTCCACGCCAATACGCGTACCGAGCTGGCCGTGATGTCGGTACGCCAGCGGCGCGGCGATTGACCAGGCTGCTGGCCGATTTGTTCCAGGAAGATTGAGTCGCCATGCGCGCGCGCTCGCAACAGCGCGCGTCGGGGTGCGGGCGGAATTTCAGTTGCATGACGCCGGGCGGTTAGGCCTGAGCGTCGCGACTGTGACTTTGGTCACCTCCAAGTCGTGACCTCCTGCAGGCCCAACTCGTGACCTTCAGCAGCTTACGTGTGCCCGGCCGAGGGCTATAGTGTAAGCCACGGACGCGCAGATAAAGTCAACACCGCGGCGTTCGATCCCGAAAAATCAACGCACAAAGGAATACATCATGACCATGAATATGAAATCGATTAACAAAGCTTGTGTGTCCGCAGTCGCCGCGGCCTTCGCTTTCGTCGCCGTCACCGCCATCGCCCAGCCCTCCCCAGCATTCAAGGAAGACCAGGCGCAAATGAAATCGGACAACGCCACCTTGCAGCGCCAAGAAAAGCGATTGGAGGCCGACACGGCGAAGCTGAAAGCCGACTCCGCCTCAGGCAGAATGGCGGCGGAATCCAAGGACGCAGAAAAGAATTACAAGGACCAACAGGCCATCAAGGGCGAGAAGAAGGACATCGCCGCCGACAAACCGGGCTCGTTGCAAATGAAGTCGGACAAAACCACGTTGCAGCGCGACGAAAAGCAGATGAAGGCCGACAAGGCGACGCTGAAAGCCGACAAAGCCTCAGCCAAAATGGCGGCGGAGTCCAAGGACTCGGAAAGGGTTTACAAGGACCAGCAGGCCATCAAGGGCGAGAAGACGGACATCGCCTCCGACAAGGCGAAGCTGATAACCGCCGAGAAGAAATAGCCGGAAGGGTAGCATCCGCGGCAATCGCACAAACCCCGCCCCGGCGGGGTTTGTCATTTCGGGAGTCGAGCCCTCATCACGTTTTCAGCGGTTGTGGTGCGCATATATTGGATCAATGCGAAATCGACCAAATTTCCGGAGTAGGATAGCTGTGGCATGATGAGCGGGTGGCAGCGCTCATCAAATTGACTGTTCAGCTGTTGCGGGACTTCGTGCGGTTCGTCGTTCTGGAGTGGCGTGTCGACCACCCATTCGATGGGCAGCTTCTGCAGCTTGCACGAAGGTAATTTGAGGCCTCTGACCCGCTGGGTACATTGACCCAGGGTTGCCGTCCATCCGGGCTTGAAGCATTCGATCCGACTCCTTCTTGAATCGGTACCGAACTTTTGCTACAAGGTCATGGCGGGCTTGGCGCTGATTTCCAGACAGTCCTTATTTATTTGAACGAGACTGCGAAAATGACTGTACGCCGTCGGGAAAAGCACCGGCTACAAAGCATCGGCTGGTTACGCGCGGCGGT
>PLYS01000230.1:1437-17603 GCA_003153455.1 Betaproteobacteria bacterium
GAAAAGGCCACACTCGATCAAGAGCGCGCCGAACTTAAAGCAGACTTTGGAGGCGAACAACGAGAATTGATGGCGATTTATATTGGTCGCGGCCTTGACTCTTCGCTTGCCAAACAAGTCGCCAAGCAACTCATGGCCCACGATGCGCTTGGTGCACATGCACGTGATGAACTCGGCATCTCCGGGACACTAAGGGCACGCCCGCTACAGGCTGCGCTGGCTTCTGCCTGCAGTTTCGCGGCCGGAGCTGCCATGCCGCTTATGGTCGTTGCACTCGCCTCAGAGTCGAATCTGATTTCTGTCGTCTCTGGAGCTTCGCTTCTGTTTCTCGCGTTCCTGGGAGGATTGGCTGCCTATATTGGCAGCGTAAATGTGGCAACGGGAATAATGCGCATCACATTCTGGAGCGCCTTGGCCATGGGGGTGACTGCAGGTATCGGGGCACTGATCGGAACCGCTGCCTGAGCAGCAGCCCGAAGTGGTGCCGCGACGTCGGAGAGCCGCATAGGTAAGACTCTACTTCAATGACCGAAACGCTCCACTCTTCACTGCGCCGCACGTGTTGCCTGCCCTGACACCTTCGCATTGGCTGTCGCTGCATGGGCTGTTTACCGTCACCGGCCTGCTCGTGTATGTGGTGGTCTCGCACGCGCTGCAGCAACGCCGGCATCCATCCGCTGCGATCGGCTGGGTATTCTTCATGTTCCTGTTGCCCTACGTTGCGCTGCCGCTGTATCTGCTGTTCGGCACGCGCAAGCTCACCCGCACCGGCCGCTCGCGCGCGGATGTTCGGGCGATTCCACACAGCGCCGATGGGAGTGCCTGGCCGGCCGAGGTGGCTGCTGCGCTCGGGCAGCCGTGCCCCGCGAAATACCGGGCCTTGTGCGTCCACGCCGATGGCTCGGAGTCGCTGCGAGCGCTTCTCGAACTGATCGACGGTGCGCGGCATACCCTTGATGTGTGCAGCTTCTTGCTCGGACGAGACACGGTCGGCGCGGCGGTGATATCGCATCTGGCCGCCAAGGCGCGCTCCGGGGTGCAGGTGCGGCTGTTGCTCGACGGGGTGGGCCGCATGATGGGCGGGTGGCCGGACCTGTCGCCACTGGTGCACGCGGGTGTCCGGGTCGGGCTCTTTGCCCCCCTGCTGCACTTCAATCTGCGTGGTCGAACGAATCTGCGCAACCATCGCAAGCTCGCGGTGGCCGACGCTGGTTGCGTGGGCGAGCGGCTGTGGTGCGGCGGGCGCAATCTGGCTGCGGAGTATTTTGAAGCGCAGCCGGATTGCGCGGCGTGGCACGACCTGAGCTTCGATCTGCAAGGCCCGCTCGCTCGGCAGGCAGCCGTTCTGTTTCGGCGCGATTGGGTCTTCGCGGTCGGGACCGAACCGCCGGCGACGGGCGCTGCTGTGGAGGCGGAGGCGAAGCCCATCCCTATCGCCGCGCCCGGCGAGGCTGCGGGGCAGATTATCGCCTCGGGCCCCGACCAGACTGACGACACCGTGCACGCGCTGCTCGTCAGCGCTGGCTACCGCGCGCGCACGCGCATGGCGCTCATCTCGCCCTATGTCCTGCTCGACGATGCCTTGCTGATGGCGCTGTGTCTGGCTGCAAGGCGGGGCGTGCAAGTGGATTTGCTGTTGCCGGCACGGTCCAACCATCGCCTGGCCGACATCGCGCGGCATCGGTCGCTGCGCGCACTTGCCGCTGCGGGGGTGCGCGTCTGGCTTTCACCGCACATGCTGCATGCCAAAGCCGCCATCATCGATGATGTGCTGGCGCTGGCGGGTTCCACTAACCTGGACAGCCGCAGCCTGTTCCTCAATTACGAACTCATGACGGCGTTTCATGACGCCAGCGATATCACCCGCTTTTCTGCCTGGTTCGACCTTGAAAGCCGCGCGGCCTGCCGCTACGAAGCGGAGCCGCCTGGTCTGTGGCGCGACCTTGGTGAAGGGCTGGTGCTGTGGATCGGCTTTCAGCTCTGACCGGGGGGTTATCTCATGGCAACCGACGTGCCGATGTTAGAGGTCGCCGACCAGGTTGATAGGACAATTGATTTTTAATGTAAGCTATCGAACAGAACGCCTTGGAGCGAGGAAGATACTCTTCGTAACGACGGATGGCCCTCAGAAACGGTGTCTTTTTGCGGCAGTGGGCAGCGGCGCATCCACCAGCATCAACGTCAAGGAGATCGAATGAGCGAAGAAAAGACGAAACCCGGCGGACCAGATCTCGCCAAGGGAGTGGCACTCTCAACCGTTGCTGAAGGCACCATGCTGCTCGGGCACGCACACGGCGAACCGGTGCTGCTCGCGCGGCGCGGGGACGAATTGTTCGCGATCGGTGCCCTCTGCACGCATTATGGCGCCCCGCTCACCGACGGGCTGCTGGTGGGCGATACGGTTCGTTGTCCCTGGCATCATGCCTGTTTCAGCCTGCGCACCGGTGAGGCGCTCCGGCCACCGGCACTGAACGCGGTCTCCTGTTGGCGCGTGGAGCAGCGGGACGGCACCGTGTATGTCAGAGAAAAGCTCAAAGGCGTAGCGCAGCAATCCGCCCGTGCAGCGGCCGGCATACCCGGATCGATCGTTATCCTGGGTGGTGGTGCGGCGGGCAACGCCGCCGCCGAAACGCTCCGTCGCGAGGGCTATTCCGGTTCCGTCGTCATGCTGAGCGCCGATGAGTCAGTGCCTTATGATCGCCCCAATCTTTCGAAGGGCTACCTCGCCGGCACGGCGCCCGCGGAGTCGATTCCCCTCCGATCGCCGGAATTCTATAAAGAGCAAGGCATAAGCTTGAAGCTGGGCACGCGCGTTGCCTCGATCGACAATGCGAGCCGGCATGTGCAGCTCACGGACGGCAGCCGCTACGCCTATGATGCGCTGCTGCTCGCCACCGGCGCCGAGCCGGTGCGCATCGAAGTGCCTGGCGGGGATCTCCCGCACGTGCATTATCTGCGCACGCTGGCCGACAGTCGCGCTCTCGTCGCCAAGGCTCTGGCTTCACGGCGGGCCGTGGTGATCGGCGCGAGCTTCATCGGTCTCGAGGTGGCGGCATCGCTCCGGGCACGAAACATCGAAGTGCATGTGGTCGCGCCGGAAAACTGTCCTATGGAGAAAATCCTGGGAGCGGATGTCGGCAATTTCATGCGCAAACTCCATGAGGAACACGGAGTGACCTTCCATCTGGGCACGACAGCCACCGCGATAGACGCGCGAAGCGTCACGTTGAAGAACGGAGAAACCCTCCAAGCCGATCTCGTCGCCGTCGGGATCGGCGTTCGACCGATGATCGCGCTGGCGGAACAGGCGGGACTCGCAATCGATCGCGGCGTCACGGTGGACGAGTACCTGCAAACGAGCGTCCCGGGCGTCTTCGCGGCCGGTGACATCGCGCGCTGGCCAGACCGGCTCACCGGCGAGCGAATCCGCGTCGAGCACTGGGTTGTTGCCCAGCGCCAGGGGCAGACCGCCGCGCGCAACATGCTTGGCAGGCGGGAGCGTTTCCACGCTGTCCCGTTCTTCTGGACCGAGCAGTACGACTTCGGCATCGTTTATGTCGGTCACGCCGAACGATGGGACAAAGCCGAGATCGACGGCAAGCTTGCCGAGCGAGACTGCACCATCACGTACCGACGCGGCGCCAGGAAGCTGGCGGTGGCTGCCGTTCACCGGGATCTCGAGGCTCTGCGCGCGGAAGTCGAGTTCGAGAGAACGATTGCTGCGACGTTGTGAATCCCGACAACGGGTTGATAACCGCACCCGTTTGACGCCCGCTCTCAAATGGCTTTCGAAGCGCTGGCTGGCGTGGTGAAGCCCGGCCACAGTACAGCGATTGGCGCACCCGCCGGACGACGCCTAGGCGGCCGGGTGAACTGCATCCTCTGATGGGACCCACGAACAAACAGCGTTGCCGCTGGCATGCGATGCAAGGCCGACCGGCGCTGGACCGGGCAGCGGCGGCGAGCATTCTGGCGGCGGCTGATCGTGCGATTCTGGCACGCGGCCAATTCCATCTTGTGCTCGCCGGCGGAGACACGCCGCGTGGGGCGTATCGGAAGCTGCGCGAAACCCCAGCCGATTGGCCAGCATGGCACATCTACTTTGGCGACGAGCGCTGTCTGCCCGCCAACGATCCGGCACGCAACTCGCTTATGGCCGGACAAGCCTGGCTCGATCACGTCGCGATTCCCGCGCCGCAGCGACATTCAATTCCGGCAGAACTGGGGCCAACTCAAGCCGCCGAGGCGTATGCCGGGATCCTGCGGCCGGTCGGCAAATTCGATCTGGTGTTGCTCGGGCTCGGGGAGGACGGCCACACCGCGAGCCTGTTTCCCGGCCGGGAATGGGGGACCGCGCCCGGCTCGCCGGATACGCTGGCGGTGTTCGACGCGCCGAAGCCGCCGCGCGAGCGTGTGTCGCTCACCGCAGCGCGGTTGAGCCGCGCACGCGAAGTGCTGTTCCTGGTCGAAGGCGAATCCAAGCGCGCTGCAGTGGGGCGGTGGCGCGCCGGCGAGCAGTTGCCAGCCCGCGCGATCCGGCCCGCGACTGACGTGGACGTGCTGGTTACTTCCGCGCTGCTGCTGCCGCCTTTTGGCCGATTTTCTCTCGTAAAAGATGGCTGATTTCGGGTCGAATCCGCAATCGGCCTTGAAGCGGCGCCCGTAGACCGGTGCGGACGCGCGCAACCAGCAACTGGCCGAATCCTCAGCGCCGTAGCGCCAGCGCGCGCCGGCAGACCTCCTCCACGCTGAAACCGTATTCGCGCAGCAGCACCTCCGCTGGCGCAGAGGCACCGAAGCGTTCCACGCCAAGCACGTCACCCTGATCGCCGACGTAGCGATGCCAGCCCTGCGGCACGCCGGCTTCGACCGCGAGCCGCGCGCGGATCGAAGGCAACAGAACCGTGTCGCGATAAGCTTGCGGCTGCGCGTCGAAGAGTTCCCAACTGGGCATCGAGACGATGCGCACCCGGATTTTTTTCTCCAGTAGTTTCTGCCGCGCCGCCACTATCAGCGCGACTTCTGAGCCGCTGGCGATGAGGATCAGTTCAGGCTTGCCGTTCGGGGCATCGGCCAGGATGTATCCGCCGCGCTGCAACCCATCGGCCGCGGCAAACTGTGAACGGTCGAGCGTGGGCACGTCCTGCCGCGTCAATACCAGCGCCACCGGCTGCTCACGCGTTGCCAGTGCAATGCGCCACGCGGCGGCGGTTTCGTTGGCGTCGGCTGGGCGAATGACGATCAGGCGTGGAATTGCGCGCAGAGCGGCGAGTTGTTCGACCGGCTGATGCGTTGAACCGTCCTCGCCCAGCGCAATGCTGTCGTGGGTGAACACGTAGATCACGTGCAGTCCCATCAGCGCTGCGAGGCGGATCGGCGGCCGCATGTAATCGGAGAAGACGAGGAACGTCGCGCCGAACGGCACGGTCCCCCCGTGCGCTGCCAGCCCATTCATGATCGAACCCATGGCGTGCTCGCGCACGCCGAAATGCAGATTGCGCCCTGCGTAGCTCCAGCCGCCGCCGTCCGAACCTTGAGTGTCGCGGGCGGCCGCGTCCGACGGCTCGAAGTCTCCCAGACCCTTCAGCGCGGTGTGGGTCGATGGATCCAGATCCGCCGAGCCGCCGATCAGCCCCGGCAGGTGCGGAGCAATGGCGTTCATGATCTTGCCCGAGGCGACACGGGTGGCCATGCCTTTGGCGTCGGCTGAGAACTGGGGGATATCTGCATCCCAGCCGGCAGGCATTTCGCCGCGCATGAGCTGTTGCAGTTCCTGGGAAAGTTCGTGAAAGGCTTGCGCATACGCGGAAAATTTGTCGTTCCACTCTGCCTCGGCCCGCTCGCCTCGCTCGACCGCCTGGAGAAAATGCGCGCGCACCGGCTCCGGAATGTAAAACGGCGGCTCCGTCGGCCAACCCAGGTTCTCCTTCGTCAACCGCACTTCTTCCGCGCCCAGCGGCGAGCCGTGCGCTTCGAACGTGTCCTGCTTGTGCGGCGAGCCGTAACCGAGACGGGTGCGCACGAGAATCAGCGACGGGCGCTTGGTTTCGCCGCGAGCAGCGCACAGCGCCCGATCGATCGCTGCCAGGTCGTTTCCGTCTTTGACCGCTTGCGTATGCCAGCCATACGCCTCGAAGCGGCGCGCGCAATCCTCGGTGAAGGTGATGTCGGTGCCGGCGGAGAGCGTGACATGATTGTCGTCGTACAGGTAAATCAGCTTGCCGAGTTGCAAATGGCCGGCCAGCGATGCGGTTTCCGCGGCGACGCCCTCCATCAGGTCGCCGTCGCTCACGATCCCATAGGTATGATGATCGACGACCTTAAAGCCTGGGCGGTTGTAGCGCGCGGCCAAGTGCGCCTCTGCTATCGCCATACCCACGCCGTTACCGAACCCTTGGCCTAAGGGTCCGGTCGTAGTCTCGACTCCGGGCGTGAGGCCGCGTTCGGGGTGTCCGGGGGTCACGCTGCCCCATTGGCGAAACTGCTTGATCTGTTCCAGCGGCAACGCATAACCGGTAACGTGGAGGAGGCTGTACAGCAGCATCGATCCGTGCCCGGCGGAAAGGACGAAGCGATCGCGGTCGAACCAGCCGGGATTAGCCGGATGGTGTTTGAGGAAGCGCGTCCACAGCACGTAGGCCATCGGCGCGGCGCCCAATGGCAGCCCCGGATGGCCGCTGTTTGCTTTCTGCACGGCGTCGACCGAGAGGAAACGCACGGTGTTAACGCTAAGCTCATCCAAGGCAGTGGCAGAAATTGTGGTGAAAGGTTCGGGACTCATATTGATACTCTTTCTGCGCCTGCGTCAGGGCGCAATCCAGTCGACGATAAACGCGACGCCGTAAGCTACCATCGCCGCAAGGCAAAATACCAGGATGCTGCGCGTCATGCCTTTTGGCAGGCCCATGTCGTCGAGGTAGCGTTTAAGAAAGTAGCTCGCAACAAAAAATGCGACCGTCGATAGAACGAGGCTCAGCACCTGATATTTCCGCGGGCTGCGGTAGCTGCGCCAGCGAATTGGTGGCCATGGTCCCGCGTTACATTAAAAGGGCCGCACGGCCAGTTCTTTGCTTTAGACATCTGGCTTGAAGATCAGGAGCCGCATCCGCTCAAGGGATCTGGATCTTGCCGCCACCGGGAAGCCCGCCCGGCATACCACCTTGTGGAATGACGATGGAGGAGGCCGCCTGCCGGCGCAACTCCTGAATTTCTTTCACCGTGCGGTCGACGGCCTGCTTGGCGGCTGCCGCGTACTGGGTTACCGCATCATCCAGAGTTGCGGCGTCGATCTCGAAAGTAACCGGAAGCGCGCCCATCGGGGTGAGTATTTGCGCTTCGCCGACATAAACCGGTTTGCGGCCCTGATCCGGCGAGCCGTCGCTCTTGACGGGGGTCAGGCTGCGGATCGTTCCCACCTTGCGGTCGGTGTAGACGTCCTCGCGATAAACGCTCGTGGCGTCCATTGTCAGATTCATGCTTTTGCCGTCTTGCTGTTGGGCCATGGTTACCTCATTCGTATGGTGTATCTTCGGAAGATAAAGGTAACAGGCGACAAGATCAAGTTTCAACAGCAGCCGCGATTGCATCTTGCCGGGAAAAAGTGGAGCATTCCCTGCTCTCAGTCTTGCAAAAGGGTTGAAGGCCAATTCCAGGCGGAGCCATGGACAAGCGCGAATTTCAGCAATCTCTTTCCGCACAGACGCCGCCAACAGGCGTAAACAAACTGTTGCAAGCGTTGTGGCACGACGCCAGGGGCGACTGGAACCGCGCGCACGAAATCGTGCAGTCGGTGAAGGGCAAGGCGAGTGCGCGGGTGCATGCGTATCTGCACCGCAGGGAAGGCGATCTCGACAACGCGAACTACTGGCACGACCGCGCCGGCACCAAGATGCCGAAGATCCCGCTTGAAAAAGAGTGGGAAGCGCTCGTTACCGAGTTGCTGCGCGAGGCGTAACTGGGGGAAATCTTATATCGAATGTGCACGCGGACAAGTTAAGCATGGCGACGAGGACACTCAACATCATCGGCTGTGGCCGGGTAGGCCGCGCGCTGGGGCGGCTGTGGGCGCATAACGACACGTTCAAAATCCAGGACGTGCTCGATTGTACGCTCGAGAAAAGCGAATCTGCGGTCGCGTTCATCGGCGACGGGCGCGCGGTTGACGCTCTAGCGGGGATGCGCCGAGCCGACGTGTGGATGCTGACGCCACCCGATGATCAGATTGTGGTGTGCTGCACGGCGCTCGCAGCGAGCGGTCTGCTCACGGCCGGCAATATCATGTTTCATTGCAGCGGCGCGCTGCCGTCGCGCGATCTGGCGCCGGCTGCAGCGTGCGGCGCTATCGTGGCCAGCGTGCACCCGCTCAAAAGCTTCGCCGACCCAGCCGTCGCTGCACAGACCTTCCGCGGCACCTATTGCGCCGCGGAAGGCGATGCGAGGGCGCTGGCCATGCTGCGGCCTGCATTCGAGCGGATCGGTGGCAGCGTGTCCGACATCGATCCCGGCTTCAAGACGATCTACCACGCGGCGAGCGTGATCGTTTGCAACTATCTGACGGCGCTGCTCGAAACCGGTCTGCGCTGCTACGAGAAATCGGGATTCGAGCGCGACACGGCGCTGCGCATGATGGAGCCGCTGGTGCGCGAAACGCTCGACAACGTATTCAGTCTCGGCACGGTGCAGGCGCTCACCGGACCGATCGCGCGCGGCGACCACGCGGTGGTCGCACGCCAGGTTGACGCGCTCGAAGCATGGGAGCCGGGTGTTGCAGCGATTTACCGGCAGCTCGGCGCGGTCGCCGCCGAACTAGCGCGGGCGCAGGGCAAAGCCGATCCGGCGGCGCTTGCCGTGATCGAGCGCTTGTTCGCTGGCGAGTAGGATGGGTTGAGCGCAGCGATACCCATCGGCCGATCGTTGTTGATGGGTATCGGCCTTGACGACCTCAACCCATCCTACGTCCTGAGTGGTTGCCGCGAAGCAGCAATTTACGCGCGGGCTTTACTTGGGTCAGGCGCCTGGCGTAACGTTCCCAGATGCCGCTGAAGACAATCAACCGCGAACCCGCAACGCCGCGCAAGGGCCGTGGCGCGGGCATCAATCCGGAAGGGCGTTTCGAGAAGGTCGCGCGCGAGGCGTTCGATGACGGGTGGGGTCAACCGCCTGCTGTGGGAGAGGCGAGAGGGGAGAGGGGAGAAGCGGATGAGCCGCTGCCGCCGCTCAAGACTTACGTGACTGTCGAGTACGCGAAATCGATCATCTCGCGCAACGAGTCTCCTGATGTTCCGTTCACGCAGTCGATCAATCCGTACCGCGGCTGCGAGCATGGCTGCATCTACTGCTACTCGCGCCCCAGCCATGCGTATCTGAATCTATCGCCCGGCGTTGATTTCGAAACCAGGCTATTCGCGAAGGTGAACGCAGCGGAACTTTTGCGAGCGGAGCTCGCAAAGCCCGGCTATGAATGCGATGTGATTTCGCTCGGCGCCAACACCGATCCGTATCAGCCGATCGAGCGCGAATACAAGATCACGCGCGGCATCCTCGAAGTGCTTGCTGAGTGCGGGCATCCGGTCGGCATCGTCACCAAGAACGCGCTGATCGAGCGCGACATCGACATCCTTGCGCCGATGGCGGAAAAGAACCTCCTCAACGTCTACATCTCGCTCAACAACCTCGACCATGATCTCGCGCGGCGGCTCGAGCCGCGCTGTTCGGCGCCGGCGCGGCGCCTGGAAGCGATGCGGCGCCTGAGCGCGGCGGGAATTCCAACCGGGGTGATCGTTGCGCCGGTGATACCGTTTCTCACCGACCATCAGATCGAGCCGGTGCTGGAGGCCGCTTTTGCCGCCGGCGCGCGCAGCTCCGGTTACGTCTTGATGCGGTTGCCGCATGAGGTCAAGGATTTGTTCAGGCATTGGCTCGAGACGCACTATCCGCTGAAAGCGAAGCACGTGATGAGCCGCGTGCACCAGATGCGCGGCGGGCGCGACAACGATCCCGGTTTCGGCAGCCGCATGCGCGGCAGCGGCGAATTCGCGGAATTGCTGCGCCAGCGCTTCGACATCGCGTGCGAACGGCTCGGCTTCAACAGCGGGCGCCGCAACCGTTCGCTCGACACCACGCGGTTCCGCAAGCCGCAGCTTAACGGGCAGCTCGCGTTGTTTTAATATCGCGGGACCAGNNACCAAGCGCAGCCTGCGCGGCTACAGCGTGCCGGTCATCGATATTCACGCGCACTGGCATGCGCCGGAATTTGTGGCATTGCTGGCGAAGGAAGGCGGCAGCAACGGAGCGAAGGTGGGTAAAAACGATCGCGGCCAGGTCACTTTTAACGTACCCGGGATCGGAGCGGTCTTCCAGGAGACATACATGGATCTCGGTATCCGGCTCAAAGCAATGGATGATGCCGGAGTCGACATACACGCGCTGTCGCTCACCAGCCCGATGGTGTACTGGGCGCCGCCCGCGTTCGGACTCAAGCTCTCGCAGGTATATAACGACAGCCTCGCGGCCGCGCACCTCAAGTATCCGGACCGCTTCCTCGGCCTGGCGACGCTCCCGATGCAGGATCCGAATCTTGCGGTGCAGGAGCTCGACCGCGCCGCCCGCCTGCCGGGCATCCGCGGCGTCTACATGGCGACGCACGTGAACGGCAAGAACCTCGACGACAAGTCGTTCTGGCCGGTGTACTCGCGCAGTGAAGCTTTGGGGCTGGCGATTTACCTGCACCCGATCAATCCGGTCGGCGCCGACCGCATGCGCAGCTATTACCTGCGCAATTTCATCGGCAACCCTGCTGACACCGGGATTGCCGCCGCCTCGCTCATATTCGGCGGCGTGATGGACGCGTATCCCAGGCTCGACGTGGTGCTGCCGCACGCCGGCGGCATCATGCCGTCACTGATCGGACGCTGGGATCACGGCAGCTCGGTGCGGCCCGAGACCAAGCACATGACTAAGCCGCCGTCAGCTTACCTGCGCCGTTTCCATTACGACACCATCACCCACAGCACCGAGATCCTGATGAACCTGGTGCGGCAGGTCGGCGCCGATCGCGTAGTGCTTGGCAGCGATCATCCGGCCGACATGAGCTACGTGCGGCCGGTCGACGTCGTCGAGCGCTTGACCGAACTCACGCTGCGCGAGCGCGAGCTGATACTTGGCGGCAATGCGGCGCGGCTGTTGAAGGTGTGAGGTCTTTTTGGAGCACGGGAGCATCGTGGCATGACTGCTGAAGTTGTGCTTTACGTCGGCGAAGCGCTCGGCAAGTATGGCTTTCCGAACGGCCACCCGTTCGGGCCTGATCGCCAGGATGCGTTCTGGAAGGAAACCGTCAAGCAGGGCCTCGACAGACAGGCGAGGCTTGCTGAGTCGCGGCCGGCGTCGCGCGCCGAGATCGAGCGCTTCCATACCGCGGATTACGTGAATCGCGTCGATCAATTGTCCGAGCTCGGGCACGGCATGATCGATTACGGCGACACGCCTGCGTATCCGGGCGTCTACGACGCATCGGCGGCGGTGGTCGGCGCGGCGCTCGAAGGGCTCGAGCGCGTGATGAGCGGCGACTGTTATCGCACGTTCCAGCCGATTGGCGGATTGCACCACGCGCGCCGCGGCAGCGGCGCAGGGTTTTGCGTATTCAATGATTGCGGTGTGGTGATCGATACGCTGCGTAAGAAATACGGCGTCAAGCGCATCGCGTATGTCGATATCGACGTGCATCACGGCGACGGGATCTACTATCCGTACGAAAGCGATCCCGAGCTGATCGTCGCCGACATCCACGAGGACGGCATGTTCCTGTATCCGGGCACGGGCGGCGCCGAAGAGCGCGGCAAGGACAGAGCTGAGGGCACCAAGCTCAACATTCCGATGCAGCCGGACGCGGGCGACAATGACTTCTTCGCGGTGTGGGAGCGCGTCGTCGATCACCTGCGCAACTTCAAGCCCGAGTTCATCGTCATGCAGTGCGGCGCCGACAGCCTTGCCGGCGATCCGCTCGCGCATCTCAAGTATTCTCCGGCAGCGCACGCGCATGCTGCCAGGAGCCTGTGTCAGCTCGCGAACGAGCTGGCGCAGGGGCGCATCATGGGCTTCGGCGGCGGCGGCTACAACCGCGGCAATCTGGCGCTGGCGTGGAATGCGGTGCTAAAAGAATTTATTCAGGGCTCGGAGCGCTAGTCAAGCAGCCGCAGCACGCGGGAAGATGCTGCGATCTGCCCGCTGTGCAGAAAGCGCTCGTGGTTCTTGTCGACCTCGTCGGGATCGTAGCGGTAGCTCACCATCATCCCGTACGACTGGTGTATGCCGCGCGCCGAGGTGTCGGCGAGCCAGAAAAGACGGTTGACGCGAGCGCCGTTGTTGAAATGGAAGTTCGCCACCGGGTCGAGCGGCTGGCCGCCGGATTTTTCCTTGAGCAGATAACGCGCGCACAGCTTTTCCAGCGGCGCGCGCAGCGCTTCACTGAGCCGCGCGTCGCTCGCCCAGTCGGGGCGTGTCAGCGCAGCGGCGAGCGTAACCTCGTGCGCATCGGCGCCGAGCGCCTGGGCAAGCCTGGCTGCGTCGGCAGTCGCGAGCGGCACCGTGCCTTCAGCCTCCGCCTGGTCGAGCCACGTGCGGAATCCCGACAATGGCGACAGCGTCGCAAACACCTTGAGCTGCGGCAGGTCGCGGCGCAGGTCTTCGATCACGCGCTTCAGCAGCAGGTTGCCGAAGCTGATGCCGCGCAATCCGCGCTGCGTGTTCGAGATCGAGTAGAAGATCGCGGTGTCGGCGGTCTGCGGGTCGTGCACCGGCGCGTTCTGGTCGAGCAGCAACTGCACGCTCGCCGGCACGCCCTTTAAGAGCGCAATTTCGACGAAGATCAGCGGCTCGTTCGGCATGCGCGGATGGAAAAACGCATAGCAGCGGCGGTCGGTGTCGAGGCGGTTCCTGAGATCGTCCCACGACTCGATCGGGTGCACTGCTTCGTACCCCATCAGCTTCTCGAGGATCAGAGCCGGCGATTGCCACGAGATGCGCTTCAACTCCAGGAACCCCGGATCGAACCAATTTGTGAGCAGGCCGTCGAGCTCGACTTTCAGCACTTCGAGTGACGGTTCACGCGGCAGCAGCCCGAGCAGGTCGATACGCAGGTCGACCAGGAATTTGACGCCGTCGGGCAGCAGATTGAATTGCGTCAGAAAGTGCGCGCGCGGCGCATCGAGTGCCGTGCGCAACTGCGCCTCGGCGCGGCTCAGTTCGGCATCGCTGGCGGCGCTTTGCATCGCGCCGAGCGCGCGATCAAGCTCGTCGCGGTCCGGAGCGAACACGTGGGTGATCAGATTCAGGACCGCGGCGCGCTGATCGAGGTCGGCGGCGCGGTAGATTGCTGCAATCCGCTCGGCGCGGGTGCGCGCCGAAAACTCGCCGCCGCGCTGTGCGCGGTAGTCTTCGAACAACTCCTCGAGCTGCGCCAGCAGGCGCGCCCTGGCGCGGTCGGCCTCGCTCTCGCCGTGTCCGGGCAGCACCGCAGTGGCGAGCCGGCGCCACCAATAGCGTATCCGCTCGAGTGCGGTGAACGAGGACATGTTGTCGGCGGCGCGTTCCATTGAATGCTTTCGGACAGGTTACAGGATATCTCAATTATCAGCCTGGAGCCTAGTCGCAGCGCAAGGATTTCACGAATATTCTTGCCGCGTCTTTAGGCGCGCGCTGAATGCGTTGCGCGCCCCGCTCATTCCTCCTTGACGAAGTCGTACTTGCCGACGCCCTGAACCAGCAGGAAGCGGCAGGGTGTGGTTCCGGGATTCGATACGTGGTGTGCGGTGGGGGGCGTAACGGCCGCCGTCTGGCCGACACCGACTTCGCGATGTGCGGGCGGATTGCGCGTCTCCACCACGACTGCACCCTCCAGCGAGTAATAGTAATCAGAGGTGTCGGTGTGATGGTGCCAGGGAATGAACTCGCCGGGGTCGAGGGTGTACTCGCGTACCAATACGTCGGCGCCTTTTGCTACGACATGGATGCTGCGGACTTTATAGGGTTGTGGTTTTTGGCTCATGGCATACCTCATTCTGGTTTAATACCGGCGTCCCGCGTGCGTGGTGCATATTGAACAAGGGCGAGACCGTATAATCGCCACTTTCGAATTGTGAGGCAAGTATGCGCCTGAGTGTGCTCGACCAATCACCAATCATCAGCGGCCATACGCCGTCGCAGGCGATCGCAGAAACCATCAAGCCTGGACGATGCGCTGCCGGCTGATCATCCGTTCGCGAAAGTGAAGGCGATGCCGGCGGGTCCGGCCGCGCCGCAGGTCTGGCTGCTCGGCTCGTCGGATTACAGTGGTGCGCTCGCCGCCCAGCTCGGGCTGCGTTTCGCGTTCGCGCATTTCATCAGCGCCGACGGCGGAGATCTGGTGATGCGCGACTACAAACGCAAATTCCAGCCGTCGCAGCGCGAGAGCAAGCCGCAGTCGTTGCTGACGGTATTTGCGATTTGCGCTGAAACCGACGCCGAAGCCGAGCGGCGCGCAGCGAGCATTGATTTACGCCGGCTCAACATGGAGTACGGAATCAACTTGCCGGTACCGAATCAGCACGAGGCGGCAAGCCGCAGCTACACTGAGGTAGAAAAAACGCGTATCGCCTATAACCGGCGGCGGGTGGTGCTCGGTCCCCGGATACGGTCAAGGCACGCCTCATCGAGCTTCGCGAGCAGTTCGAAGCCGATGAATTGATGATGATTACTATTACCGGCGATTACCGTACCCGGCTTGAGTCCTATGAGTTGATCGCCGGCGCTTTCGGGCTGTGTCAGCCGGCCTGAGGGGTCGACCGTTATATTCTCTGACCGGACGGCTTCGTGAATAATGATGTTGCCGTTACGGCCTGATAACGGTCCATTAATCAATTACTCTGAGGAGAGGAAAATGAAAAAACTGATAGCAGTGATCTGCTTCATGCTGGCAACTTCGCCGCTGGCGCTGGCGCAGGACAAGAGCAAGGTCGATGAGACGAAGGCGGCGCCGGCAGCCGAGAAGACGGTCAAGAGCGCCGAAAAGTCGGCCAAGGCCAAGAAGGAGCCCACCGAGAAGCAGAAGGCGCAGCAGGAAAAGATGAAGTCCTGTTCGAAGGAAGCGAGCGGCAAGAAGCTCAAAGGCGACGAACGCAAGAAGTTCATGAGCGGGTGCATGAGCGCGCAGCCGAAGGCGGATGGGGGCATGGCGCCGGCGAAGAAGTAGCGCGGCGGAGCCAGTCGGCCCGCGCCAGGCGTAATCATATTCACGGCCTGATTTGCGGGTCTTGATCGGCGAGGCGTACCGGGAGTAATCTCGGTGCGCCACGTTCGTTTTTATGACCCGTGCAATTTACAGAGTTGCCATGCTGTTCGGAGTGCTGCTTGCGGCCGGATCGATCATGACTGCGGAAGCCCAGGACCCGTACGCCATGCAGCGCAAGGCGATGCTCGATGACATCGCAACGCTCACGCGCGAGACGCGGTTTGAGACCGGGCGCGCGGCGTTAAGCGAGCGCGTAATGGCGGCGATGAACAAAGTGTCGCGCCACCGCTTTGTGCTGCCCGGCGAGGAGCACTATGCGTATGACAACCGGCCGTTACCGATCGGCCACGGCCAGACCATTTCGCAGCCGTTCATCGTCGCGCTGATGAGCGATCTGCTCGACCTCAAGGCGGGTGACAAAGTGCTCGAGATCGGCACCGGCTGCGGTTATCAGGCGGCGGTACTGGGCGAGCTTGCGCGCGAGGTTTACACGATCGAGATTGTCGCGCCGCTCGCGAAGGAGGCGTCCGCACGGCTGGCGGCGCTCGGGTACCGCAACGTCATTGTGCGCAGTGGTGACGGTTACCTCGGCTGGCCGGAGCAGGCGCCGTTCGATGCGATCATGGTGACCGCCGGCGCGTTAGAGGTGCCGCCGGCGCTGGTGCAGCAGTTGAAGCCCGGCGGCAAGCTCGTGATTCCGGTCGGCCCGCGATGGAGCGGCCAGGAACTGCTCGTGATCGAGAAGGATGCAGGCGGCAGGACCAGCACGCGCAAGGCGCTCGCGGTGCGTTTCGTGCCGCTCATCCGCGACAAACGATAAAATGTCGCATTGCGTTAGACACGCGGTAAAATACCTTGCATCGGGGCGTTAGCTCAGCTGGTAGAGCAGCGGACTCTTAATCCG
>PLYS01000189.1 GCA_003153455.1 Betaproteobacteria bacterium
CTACGGCGGGGTCTTCGTGGAGAAGAGGCCGGGCGTCGTTTCCAGCCCGTATCTCGCTAACGCGGATATCAAGGACCGCGCCGGCAAGGCCTACACGAACAAGAGCTACATGCTGATGCTCCGGGAGATCTCCGAGTCCGCGAAGCTCACTAAGGGCTTCTCCTTCCGCATCACCAGCCTCAAGCCGATGAACCCCGCCAACGCCCCGGACGATTGGGAGAGGAGAGCGCTGTCTTCCATGGACTCCCGGTCGCCCGAGAAGGTGGACGTGACGGGAAATGGAGGGGATCCAACCTATCGGCTGATGCGGCCCCTCCACGCCAACGCTTCCTGCGAGGAATGTCACGGGAATCGAGGACTCAAGACGGGCGATGTCATGGGCGGCCTCAGCGTCAGCATGCCCTACGGCGCCATCCAGGCCGCCATGGACCAGAACTACATCGCGATGGTCGCGCTGTCCGTGGTGCTCCTGGCGCTCTTCGTCGCGACGCTCTACTTCTTCGTTTGGAGGCTGTTGGACCGNNACGAAGGACCGGTTCCTCGGGATGGCGGCCCACGACCTGCGCAATCCTCTGACGGGGATCGTCGGGCTGGCGGACCTCCTGAGGGAGGATGCGAAGGACCCCGTCCATCGGCAGTTCCTCGATGGGATCCTCGAATCCTCGGCGACGATGCTGGGCCTCATCAACGAGCTGCTCGACGTGACGAAGATCAACAGCGGGCGGCTCGATCTCCGCCTCCGTGAGACCGACGTGGCGGACCTGCTCGGCAAGGCCGTCCAATTCAATGCCTTCGTCGCTGGGAAGAAGGGAGTCTCGGTCCTCGACGCGGTCCCCCGGGACATCGGGACCGCCCGCCTGGACCCGGAACGATTCCGTCAGGTGATGGACAACCTGATCGGCAACGCCGTCAAATATTCCAAGCCGGGAACGACCGTCACCGTCGGCGCGGAAAAGGGCTCAGGGCGCCTTTCGATCTGGGTGGAGGATCAGGGGCTGGGCATAAAGCCGGAAGAGCTCGGGAGGATCTTCGAACCTTTCTTCAAGGCCAGTACCCGTCCTACCGCCGGCGAGGCGAGCCACGGGCTGGGCTTGGCGATCGTCAAGAGGATGGTGGAACTGCACAACGGGACAGTCTCCGTCGAAAGCGCGGTGGGGAAGGGCTCCCGATTCACCGTCTCACTCCCGTTGGCGGGTTCCGCGATCAAAGCCTGACGGGTGTTCCGGGCGTCAGGACCTTCAGCCGCTTGTCGCCCTTGAACGCCGCGCGCATATCCGCTTCCTTGGCCAGGGGGCGGGAACGTCCCAAAATGCATCGGGACGATCGCGTCGGGCTTGAAGTAATTCTTGACGGCGAGGGCGGCCGTCTTCGGGTCCTCGGTGTAGGGCCCGCCGCCCGCGTTGAGCAGGATTATGTTCGGCCGGTAGATCTCCTGGATCAGGGCCATGTCGCCGAATATCCAGGTCTCCTCCGTGTGATAGAGCGTGCGGCCGTCGGAAAATCCCAGCACGAAGCCGACTGGCCTTTCCCCACGGGTCGGAGGGGTGCATGGCCGGCACGATGTGGACCGTCCACTGTGATCCGCACCACGGCTTCGCGTGCATCTACTGCGATGCCTGAGGGCACGATATCCTGCTCGCCTTCTCCTGCAAGACGCGCTATTTCTGCCCCAGCTGCCACCAGAAGCGCGTGCTGCTCTACGGCGAGTGGGTCGAAGAGCCTGTTCTTACGCCCGTGCCGCACCGGCAGTACGTGTTCACCGTGCCGCGGCTGTTGCGGCCGGTCTTCGCCCGGCGCTACGCGTGGCTGGGCGAGTTGTGCCGGATCGCGGCTCGGCTTCTAGCCGATGCCTACGCCGCGACGCCAGAACCTTTCAGGGACAGAGACCACTAAGCCAAGCCAACCGGTCAGCGTGTGACCCGATAGCCGCGTTGTATCCGAGGTATCGAGGTTACAGTCCAGCGAGATAACAAAATGCCACGGCGCGCGCGTCTGAGGTTTGCAGGCGTCCCCCTGCACATCATTCAGCGGGGAAACGACCGTATCGCCTGCTTTTTCGCCGCTCAAGACTACCGGTTTTAAAACTGGCCCAGCGCTTCGAATGCGGGGTGCACGCCTACGTGCTGATGACCAATCACGTGCACCTGCTCATCACCCCCTCAGAGACCGATAGCGCCTCGCTGCTCATGAAGCACCTCGGACGGCGTTATGTTCAATATGTCAATTCGAACTGGACGAAGAAGATCTGAAAGAAATCCGCAGCGCAGCCAATGGCGGCTTCGCGCTCGGTAACTAGCGATTCAAAGACGAGATCTCCGCAATGCTGGGCACGGGCGTTGAGCGGCTGAGACAACGGCTCCGTCAGCGCGCCTCGCAATCGGGGTGGTCTGTCCCCTTCGCAGCAGAGATCGCATGGCAGAGATCGCATGGTAAAATCGCCAATTCAGAGAACTTAGACCGGGACTGAACGCATGTATTCAAAGCAGGACACGATCAAGACCTTTGATCCCGAGTTATGGTCGGCGCTCGAGCACGAATCGCGCCGCCAGGAAGATCACATCGAGTTGATCGCGTCCGAGAACTACGCCAGCCCGCGCGTGCTCGAGGCGCAGGGCTCGGTGCTCACCAACAAATATGCCGANNATGTCGCTTGCGGCCGGCGGCCACCTGACGCATGGTGCATCGGTTAACTTGAGCGGCAAACTTTACCGTGCGGTCACCTACGGGCTCGATCCCGCCACCGAGGCAATTGACTACGATCAGGTTGAGCGCCTTGCGCGCGAGCATCGGCCGAAGATCATCGTCACCGGCGCGTCGGCCTATTCGCTGGTGATCGACTGGCGGCGCTTCCGCGCGATCGCCGATGGCGTCGGCGCATGGTTGATGGCCGACATCGCGCATTACGCTGGGTTGGTCGCGGTGGGGCTGTATCCGACCCCCGTCGGCATTGCCGATTTCGTCACCAGCACCACGCNNGGCGGTCTTCCCGGGTCTCCAGGGTGGCCCGCTGATGCATGTGATCGCGGCCAAGGCGGTGGCGTTCAAGGAAGCGTTGGGCCCCGATTTCAAAGGCTACCAGCAGCAGGTGCTGTCCAATGCGCGGGCGATGGCGCGAGTGCTGCAGCAACGGGGCCTGCGCATCGTTTCGGGCCACACCGACTGCCATATGTTTCTGGTCGATTTGACCGGCAAACAGATCACCGGCAAGGACGCGGAGAGCGTGCTCGACCGCGCCCACATCACGGTCAACAAGAACGCAATCCCCAACGATCCGCAGAAGCCGACAGTGACCAGCGGCATCCGCATCGGTTCACCGGCGATCACCACGCGCGGCTTCGGCGAAGCCGACGCCGAACAACTCGCCAACCTGGTCGCCGATGTGCTCGAAGTGCCGCGCGACGACAAGGGCATCGAGCGCGTTGTGGCTGAAGTCACGGCGCTTTGCGCAAAGTATCCAGTGTACTCCCGTCTCTCGGCGTAAGCCATGCATTGCCCGTTCTGCAAAGCCGAAGACACGCAGGTAATCGATTCGCGCGTCAGTGACGACGGCGACAGCATCCGCCGCCGCCGCCGCTGTGTGGCGTGCAGCAAGCGCTTTACGACCTACGAGACGGTCGAGTTCAGGATGCCGCAGGTGGTGAAGCAGGACGGCAGCCGCACTGAATTCGACCTCGACAAGCTGCGCACCGGGTTCATGCGCGCGCTGCACAAGCGCCCGGTGCCGACGCCGCTGGTGGACGATGCGGTCGCGACCGTCACGCAGCAAGTGCTTGCTTTGGGCGAGCGTGAAATCCCGTCGCGCCGCATCGGTGAGATGGTGATGAAAGAACTCTATAAGCTCGACACGGTTGCCTACATCCGCTTCGCGTCGGTTTACAGGAGCTTTCAGGATGTTGATGACTTCCGGGACGCGATCAAAGAAGTGCAAAGGCCGTCCGGCCGCAAGAAGTAAACCTTGGTAATCACGGATAAACGTAGATAACGCATTCGAGTCATTGCAGATCCGTGTTCATCTGTGTCTGTCCGTGGTTCCCCGAATAGCTTTTTATGTTCTTTTCCGCTGACGATCATCGTTACATGGCGCAGGCGTTGCAGCTCGCGCAGCGCGGGTTGTATACGACTACGCCCAATCCGCGCGTCGGTTGCGTGGTCGTGCGCGACGGCGCGGTGGTCGGCGAAGGCTGGCACGAGCGCGCCGGCAGCCCGCACGCCGAAGTGAATGCGCTGAAAGCAGCGGGGGACCGCGCGCGCGGCGCCACCGCCTATGTTTCGCTCGAGCCGTGCCACCACCACGGCCGCACGCCGCCGTGCGATGAGGCCTTGATCGGGGCCGGCATCACGCGCGTGGTCGCCGCGATGGGCGATCCCGACCCGCGCACTGCGGGGCTGGGCATTGGGCGCATCGAACAGGCCGGCATCGAAGTCGCAACCGGCGTCCTCGAAAACGAGGCGCGCGAGCTCAATATCGGTTTCGTGTCGCGTCTGACGCGCGGCCGGCCGTGGGTGCGCATGAAGATTGCGGCGAGTCTTGACGGCAAGACCGCGCTCGCGAACGGCAAGAGCCAATGGATCACCGGCGAGGCGGCGCGCAGCGACGGGCATTACTGGCGTGCACGCGCGTGCGCGGTGCTGACCGGCATCGGCACCGTGCGCGACGACGACCCGCAGCTGACGGTGCGCGCAGTTGACACCTCGCGCCAGCCGCTGCGGGTGGTGGTGGACAGCCGTCTCGAGACGCCGCTCACTGCGCGCGTTCTTGCCGGCGGTGGCGCGCTGATCGTTTGCGCAATTGAGAACAAAACGAAGATCGCGCAGTTGCAGGACCAGGGCGCGAAGGTGATCGTGATGCCGAATACGGGCGGCAAGGTCGAGCTGCCGACGCTCATGCAGGAGCTCGGCCGGCGCGAGATCAACGAGCTGCACGTCGAGGCTGGGTTCAAGCTCAATGGGTCATTGATCAACGAGGGCTGCGTCGATGAGTTGTTGTTGTATTTCGCGCCGTGCCTGTTGGGAGACCGGGCGCGCGGCATGGCCGATTTGCCTGAGCTTGCGGACCTGGGTGACCGGCGCGGGCTCAAGATCAGTGAAACGCGTATGGTAGGCAGCGATCTGCGTATCCTCGCGCGGCTGGAGTCGCGATAGAATGTTTACCGGCATCATTGCGGCGGTCGGCGCCGTGCGCGAGGTCAAACCAGCGGCTGGCGGCGTGCGCGTCGCCATCGACACGGCAGCGCTGGCTCTTGCTGACGTCAGAAGCGGCGACAGCATCGCGGTCGATGGCGTATGCCTGACCGCGGTAAGGTTGCAATCCTCGGGGTTCGAGGCCGACGTGTCGCAGGAAACGTTGAACTGCACGACCGGTTTCGCACCGGGCGCCAAAGTGAACCTGGAGAAATCGCTGCGGCTTGCGGACCGGCTTGGCGGCCACCTGGTGAGCGGCCACGTCGATGGCGTGGGGACCGTCACGCGTTTTGAGGCGAGCGGCGATAATCGGCTGCTGGCGGTCGCGGCGCCGCGCGAACTGGAAAAATATATTGCGCGCAAGGGTTCGATCGCGGTCAACGGCGTGAGCCTCACCGTGAATGCGGTCAACGGCAGCGCATTTGAAATCAACGTGATTCCGCACACCCTGCAGACGACCAACCTTAATGGGCTGACTATCGGCTCCAAAGTAAATCTCGAGGTCGATCTGCTCGCGCGTTATGTTGAACGGTTATCCGAGGCGTCCAAGTAAGTCCAGTGGCAAGTCCCCTCCTGCTGTTTTACCTATGAAAAGTAGTCTTTAGCAGTCCAGGATAATCCTATTGCATCCGCCAACTGTCCGAGCAGAGTGACGCCGCGCTGGCGGTGCTGTAGCTTTGGGGCTACAATATGACCGACATTCGACATTTCGCCACCGCATCTAGCGAGGACGTTTTTCAGGGATGGTTCGACACCCTGCGTGACCGCCAGGCGCAAGCGCGCATCCAGGCGCGAATCGATCGGCTTGAGCGCGGCTTGTTTGGCGACGCAGAGCCGTGCGGTGAAAGCGTGTGGGAACTGCGGATCGACTGGGGACCCGGCT
This sequence comes from Betaproteobacteria bacterium, assembly GCA_003153455.1. Classification (GTDB taxonomy): domain Bacteria; phylum Pseudomonadota; class Gammaproteobacteria; order Burkholderiales; family SG8-41; genus PALSA-1004. The sequence goes on from PLYS01000189.1 coordinate 6,065, forward strand.
ATCGTGTGTACTACGCGCGGGCCGGCGAACAGGTGATTCTCCTGCTTTGCGGTGGCGACAAGCGCAAGCAGCAGGCGGACATCAAACGAGCAAAAGGATACTGGCATGACTACCAGCAAAGGGCAAAAACGCGGGGCAAAGGCGCCGGCTAGCGTGCCGCATCGGCCGAAACTTCTCGAGTGGCTCAAAGACCCGCGGAACGCGGTCGCCTACGTCGAGGCGGTGCTTGACGAGGGTGACTCGAAGGGACTGATGCAAGCCCTCCGCAACGTCGCAGAGGCACAAGGCGGTATCGCCGCGGTTGCCGAGCGGGCAGGCTTGAGTCGTGAAACACTTTATCGCACGCTTTCGAAACGTGGCAATCCGCAGCTCATGAGCTTGACCAGGATTCTCGGCGCGACGGGCCTGCGGCTCAGCGTTACGCATGCGCATACCGGCGTACCTCGTTCTCCACGAGCGGGCAGGGCAGCTTAACACTGCTGGGCCGGCGTCTTTTTCAAGGGATCGCGCCATCGCCGACAAGGTCATGGCGTGCTGGGGCCGCGCGCCACGTGGATTGAAATCAGTCGGCCTTGATGTTGGCTTCCTTGACGAGCCTGGTCCAACGCTCGTAATCGCCGCGGACAAGCTTGTTGATATCCTCTGTCGTGCCGCCCGTGACCGTCATGCCCTCGACTGCGGCGTTTTTCCTGAATTCCGGATACTTTATGATCTTGTTTATCGCTGCATTCAGGCGCTCTACGATGGACGGCGGCGTGCCTTTGGGCGCTACGGCGCCGAACCACGAAGCAACGGAGTAGCCGGTCACTGCGTCAGCCAGCGCCGGCACATCAGGCAACTCGCTCGCGCGTTTGGCGGTGCTCGCTCCAAGCACGCGTAACTTGCCGCTTTGCGCATGCGGTAACACGTTCACCATTCCGCTGAGAATCGACTGGTCGAGATCATGATGGTATAGCCGTCTGGCACGGATTCCACGAGGATCTTGGTACCGACCAGTGCCCCGGCGCCGGGGCGGTTATCTATGATGAAGGGTTGGCCAAGCTCCTTGAAGAGCCCTTGCGTCAACAGGCGTGCGGCAAGATCGCTGCCACCGCCTGCTGCAAACGGCACGATCACGCGCACGGGCCTGGCAGGATAACTCTGCGCGGCGGCCGTGAATGCAATCGCCGCACCGGCAATCAGCGCGCAGGCGGCACAGAGATGGACGAGCCTCACACCGTGACTTTCGGATACCCTCACGTTACTGCTCGCACTATTTGTCAAGCCGCAGATTCGCTTCCTTCACAAGCTTCTTCCACTTCGCCATTTCGGACTTGATGTGCGCATTGAACTGCTCGGGCGAGCTGCCGATGGGGGTCGAGCCGTCCGCGGCCAGGCGCGTCGCAACGTCGGGCTGTTGGAGCGCTTCGACGATCGCCGCGTTCAGCTTTCTCACGATCGGCTGCGGCACTATTGAAGACGTGATCACGCCGTACCACTGGTCGACCTCATACCCGGGCACTCCGGACTCGGCGACGGTTGGCAAATCGATGGAGGGCGAGCGCTTCGCAGCCGTGATGGCGATACCGCGAAGCCGCCCAGCCTGCATCTGCGAACGCGTACCGATCAACGAACCGAACCCGACCTGAACTTCGCCCGACAGCATGGCGGGAATGACTGCGGCCGTACCTTTATATGGCACGTGCACCATTTTGACACCGGCCATATGATTGAAGAGCTCGCCGGCGAAGTGCTGCAGCGTGTTGCTACCGGACGAGCCGAAATTGAGTTTTCCGGGATTCGCCTTGGCGTACGCGACCAGCTCCTTGCCCGATTTCGCAGGCACTGACGGATGGATATACACGACGTAAAAAAGGGACGTTGCCTGCGAAATCCCCTGAAGGTCTTTGACCAGGTCGTACGGCAGGCTCGGGTTGGTCGCTGAATTGACGGAGTTCGAGGCTGAAATCAGGCATATCGTGTAGCCGTCCGGCGTGGCCTTCGCGGCGTAATCGACGCCGATGGCGCCACCTGCCCCGGTGCGGTTGTCCGCGACGACTTGGTGGCCCCATTTTTCGCTAAGCTTCTGAGCGATGGTGCGGGCCGTAACATCCGTGCCGGCCCCCGGCGAGAACGGCACGATAAAGCGAATCGGCTTGTTCGGGTAGTTGGCGGCGGGGTCGTTCTGCGCCGCGTGCAGCGACGTCGCAACGAATGCCAAAGCACCCGAGGCCGTGAGGAATCGAACTATGTGTTTGATTATGGCTTGTTCTTCGTTCATATGATCCTGTAGGCGAGAGCCACGCTAACTGGCCCGGATTAAGTTGAAAATGACGCTTTGCTGCGCTGAGAAATAGGAAAATCAATGCGCCGTCGCCGGCGTCCTGTGTCCTGTGCCAATGCAACGCTGCAGTGATGCCGGATCGGTGCTCGGTGCGCCCGGTCGGGGCCGCCCGCGCGTGCGCCACCGTCCGATCCGCGCTTGCCGAGGGTCCGCAACGGGCGTTACCGCAAATCATGCGCCCGGCGCACGAAGCGGGTCAAGCCTGGTGCACAGCAGCGGGCTCAAGCGATGGCGGGAACCGGGTTGTAGGTCGGCGGCAGGCTGCGTGCACCGGCCAGGCCTCGGGACCCATAGATGGACGCCCCCGGTTTGTCAAGCGATCAATCAATGACGGCGAGAAGGTAAAGATTGCAGCCACAGATCCGGACTTTGTATGAGGCTTATTGCCTCGGTCCCTGATGGAATCGGCTGACGGGAGCCTCATCAGTGACGCGCACTCGAAGTGCGTTGGGTCCCTCAGGCTTACCCCGTCACGGTCTGACCTATCTTGCCATCACGTCATGATTGCCTGAGCAATCTCCGCAAGACTCCACGACAAGGGCGACTCACGCTAAGATTTACGAATTCGCCACCGACANNCGGAGCCGCAGACGACTACGCCGGCAGAACTCGCAGCGTACATGCGCAGCGAGTCAGAGCGCTGGGCCCGGGTCATCAAGTTGGCGGGGCTCAGGACCGAGCATTGAACGCGATCTCCGGACCGCCCGGCGGTTCATCGAGATCCTGAAGGCGACGGCGAAGGAAACCGCCAAAGAGCCGTGATTCGTGAGCGGTGTTTGGTAAATATACCATCCTGCGAACGACCGCTATTGGCTTGCGCGACATCGTGGTACGCGATCAAGGATTAGTAATGGTTTACTCGTTGCAAAGCTCGGTCAAAAGGTAGAGCATGCATCTACAGGAGATCAATCTGGTAATTGAGTATGGCCGGGTTTCAAAAAGAGGCGCAGGTGAACGCTGTTTGGCGCTTTTACGTAGGTCAGGACCGGAAGTGGCGATGGCAGCACCTGACCATCCATCAGGTAGTTATCTCACAATCTCACGCGGCTTATAAGGATTACGAGGGATGCATGGCTGATGCCCAGGAGAAGGGCTATGTGTTCCAACCTTCTCAGTCTAAGCGGATCCAGCGCGAGATGCGTTAAATCTTGGCCGNNGTGGGGAGGGCCGGTTAGCAGCCGGCCCTTACCCGATTGGATCACCATGTGACGATAGCTTCGACTTCTTCGCCTGCGTTCACCTTGATTCTCTTGGCAACCATCCCGCCTTCAACCTGCACGCCACCTTGGTAACCAGTTGGAACCTCCCACGTGATTGTTGTGGTGATAAAGTAGTCGCCCGTTGGGACATTCTTGAACACGAAGCGGCCGTTGCCATCGGCGATCTGTGTGCGTATGTATGCCTCGAGCTTCGGGTCAGCCTCTTCGATTCGCCGCCTAGGAACATAGGACCTTTCGTACCACTCAAGCGAATACGAGGTGACTGGATTCAATAACACTCGTTTGCCCGCGGCCACCTTCACGTCACCTCCTTTTGTCGTTAGGAACGCCTGACCTCTGACAGTGGCGGTTCCTGTTTTCGGAAGAGCGAGATACTCTGCCTCAGGAAATGGCATGCGCCGTGCCGGTGCCGGCGGATTCTGAACAGGAAACGCACAGCCAACCAATAAGGCGGCAAGAGAGAGTGTTGTGAATAGTCTCATGGGTTATTCTCCGTAGTGATCTAACTATTATGTGAACAGATCATCATTCCGTCTATCTCTTCCCGCAATAGGTCTGGTCGTAACCAGGAAGCTATTTCCGAACAGCATATTACCTCGGGCGCTTCCGTCTATCCAAATCTGGACGAACGGATCCGTCTAGTCCAACTCACTGGTTCGGCCAGCGGTGGCATACTGAGACGGTCAAACGGTCGCCCCAGTGGCCGCTGGCCGGTAGCGGTCATTCAAATTGAGACACTGTTCGTAGCCAGAACTTAGATAAAGGTAGCCGCACCAAGCGCCGCGGCACCGGCCGCTGAACGCCCCTCGTGAGAGAATGTCCTGGATGAACTACCCGCCGCTCCCGCCGGCAACCGTGCTGAAGCTCAAGCCTCCCGAGGCGGTGTGTCGGGTGTTCAGGCTGGTTTCGTCGCCACCCAAGGCGCCCGCCGCCCAGGGAATCCCCACAAAATAGCCACGATCGTATGAGCAACTCCCGCACCTATCGCCGCCGGGCGTCACGCAACGGGATCGCTCGGGCGCAGTAATCGAATTCTCGACAGGACGCGATAAGCGGGGCTGTGAGACGCCCTCGCCGGTTTTGGCTGCCACCTCTGTACGCGGCCGGGGCTTTCCGTGACGCGCACGCAGCGCTCGCCTTGCGCGCAGTGCGTTTCGATGCCCTTGTGCTTCTGGCCACGCTGCACGTCCCGCGCCTGACGTTGCACGCTGCTACAATTGCGCACTCAACAGCGATAGCAACGGCATGTTGCACTTCTGACGGTATTGCTGACGGTATCCCAATCGAATCTATTTATAATATTCAATGAATCAGATGGTTAACTGTAAGGTCAATGTAATCGCGCGTTACGCGGAACGTCTGTCCGAATTCAAGGAAAAGAGTCCATAACATGACAGTCAGCCCGATAACGGAAATCATCGCCTACATGCGCGCCGGCAAGATGGTGATCCTCGTCGACGAGGAAGATCGCGAGAATGAGGGCGACCTCGTGCTCGCGGCGGAATTCGTCAGCGCGGAGGCGGTCAACTTCATGGCGCGCTACGGCCGCGGGCTGATCTGCCTCACGCTGACCGAGGAGAAGTGCCGGAGCCTCAATCTGCCGCTGATGGTCTCCAACAACAGCTCGCCGCTCGGCACCAATTTCACGGTGTCGATCGAGGCCGCCGAGGGCGTTACCACCGGCATCTCGGCAGCCGACCGTGCACGCACCGTGCAGGCAGCGGTGCGTGCCGACGCGGGCCCTGCGGACATCGTGCAGCCCGGGCACATTTTTCCGCTGATGGCGCAAAAAGGCGGAGTGCTGGTGCGCGCCGGGCATACCGAGGCCGGTTGCGACCTCGCTCAATTGGCAGGCGCGATGCCGGCCGCGGTGATCTGCGAGATTCTTAAAGACAACGGCGAAATGGCCCGGTTGCCAGACCTGATCGAATTCGCCGGGCAGCACCAGCTCAAAATCGGCACCATCGCCGACCTGATCCACTATCGCAGCCGCACCGAATCGCTGGTGCAGCGCGTGTCAGAACGCGATATCGAGACCGTGCACGGCATGTTCCGGCTCGTCGTTTACAGCGACAAGATCGGGAAGGAGACACACCTTGCACTGGTCAAGGGCAGGATCGGGCCGGACAGCGAAGTGCTGGTGCGCGTCCACGAGCCGGTGTCGGTTATCGACCTGCTGGACGTGCTCAGCGCGAGCCACTCGTGGAACTTCAATCAGGCGCTCGCGGCGGTGAGCCGCGCCGAGTGCGGCGTGATCGTGCTGCTGCACCGGCCGGAGTCCGCGGCCGATCTGCTCGAGCGCGCGCAGCCGGGTGCGATTGCGGCGCCGCAGAAGAACGCGCTGCGCACCTACGGCATAGGCGCGCAAATATTGCGCGATTTGAAGGTTGCGAAAATGCGGCTGATGGCGAAGCCGCGTAGAATGCCGAGCATGGCGGGATTCGATTTGCAGGTTACCGGCTATCTTCAACCCGGCGAAAGTGATGTCTGACGAAACCACAGAAAGAACCCGTGAACGAGTGAACGGCTGAACATGAAGAAGTACGATTCCATCGAAGAAATCGAAGCGGTTGCGAGCGGCGCTGGGCTGCGCGTCGGTATCGTTGTCGCGCGCTTCAACGCCGACATCGGCGACGGGTTGCTCGCGAGCTGCACCGCCGCGCTCGCCACGCTCGGCGTGCGCGAGTCCGATATCAGGATAGTCACGGTGCCGGGCGCGCTGGAAGTGCCGCTGGCACTGCAGAAGATGGCTAACACCGGCAATTTCGACGCGCTGGTCGCGCTCGGCGCGGTGATCCGCGGCGAGACCTATCATTTCGAAATCGTCGCCAACCAGTCGGCAAGCGGCATCATGTCGGTGCAGCTCGATACCGGTATCCCGGTCGCCAACGGTATCCTGGCTGCCGACGACGACGACCAGGCCGAGGCGCGCATGATGCAGAAGGGCGCCGATTGCGCGGCGGCCGCGGTCGAGATGGCGAACCTTCTCAGAAAGCTCGATCAGAAATGAGCTGGCCGAGAGATCACCGGCGCAAAAAAGCATGATCCGGCCGCAGGCATCCCCGGCGCGCAGCAGCCGCCGCCGCCGCTCGCGCGAGTTCGCGCTGCAAGGGTTGTATCAATGGCAGCTCGCCGGCACCGACGCGGCGACCATCGAGCAGCAGATGTCCGCGGCCAGGGGTTTCGACAAAACCGACCGTGATTATTTTTCGGCGCTGCTCGCCGGCGCGATCCGCGAAGCGCAGCGGCTTGAGCACTCGCTGCAGCCGTATCTCGACCGTAAATGCGCGCAGTTGAGCCCGGTGGAACGCGCGATCCTGCTGATCGCCGCGTATGAACTGGAAAATCAGCCGGACGTGCCGTATCGGGTCGTGATCAATGAGGCGGTCGAGCTTGCCAAGAGTTTCGGCGGCACCGACGGCTTCAAGTATGTGAACGGCGTGCTCGACAAACTCGCTGCCGAAAAGCGCCCGCGCGAGTTCCGGAAAAAGTGATTAGAACCCATCTCAAAGTCTACAGCGAGGTCGGCCATGGATGAAAAGCTGAAAAGACGGATCGTCGTTTTCTACGCCGGCGGCATCATCAATGCGCTGCTCGGGCTGTATGTGCTGATCGAGGGGCTTGCGTTCCTGCCAGCCGAGACCGCGCGCTGGCTGGCGATCGCATTCCTGGTGTTCGCGGCGGTCGATTTTTACTTCCCGTATGCGCTGAAGCAGAAATGGCTGGCTGACAACGCCGGCAAGCAGACGCAGGGCAACGGCCCGATCCAGCGGTCGTAGCAGTTAGCACGGTGATTTCCGAGTTTGAACTGATCCGGCGCTATTTCACGCACCGCGCACGGCATGCCGTACTTGGCGTCGGCGACGACGCGGCGCTCGTCAACGTGCGGCGCGGCTGCGAGCTCGTGGTCTCGGCCGACATGCTGGTGGCAGGCCGCCATTTCCTGCGCGACGCCGATCCTTACCGGTTAGGCCACAAGGCGCTGGCAGTCAATCTATCCGACATGGCGGCGATGGGTGCGACCCCGCGCTGGGCGACGCTCGCTCTCGCATTGCCCGAGGCGGACACGCGCTGGCTTGCAGCGTTCTCACGCGGCTTCATGGCGCTCGCGCGGCGCTTCGGGGTCGATCTGATCGGCGGGGACACCACGCGCGGCCCGCTCAATATATGCGTGCAGATCATGGGCGAAGTGCCGCGCGGAGCCGCCTTGCGGCGCGACGGCGCGCGAGCGGGCGATGACGTCTGGGTGTCGGGCACGCTCGGCGATGCTGCGCTTGCACTGGCGGCGCTCAAGCGCCGCATTCGCCTCACGCCTGCGGAACTTGCGTATTGCGCAGCGAAGCTCGATCAGCCGGCGCCGCGCATCGCACTGGGACTCGCGCTGCGGGGCGTTGCCCGCAGCGCAATCGATATCTCCGACGGCCTGCGTGCGGATCTCGATCACATCCTCGAGCGTTCCGGCGTCGCCGCCGAGATCGAACTGGCTGCACTGCCCGCCTCGCGCATACTTCGCCGTTATCTTGACCGTGTTGCCGCCCGCAGTGCGTTGCTTGCGGGCGGCGACGACTACGAACTATGCTTCACCGCACCGCGCCGAGCGCGTGAGCGGGTTGTGCGCAGCGGCAGGCGCGCCGGCGTTGCGTTGACGCGCATTGGCCGCATTCAGACACGCGTGCGGGGCGCTCCACGCCTGATTGTCCGTGCAGCCGACGGCACGGCGCTGCGGCCGGTGCGTGGGGGATTCGATCATTTCCGATGAACCTATCGTCCGCCCGACGGCGGGATTCATGCTGCGCCATCCGGCGCACGTGATCGCGCTCGGCGCCGGCGCCGGGCTGGTGCCGGGTGCGCCGGGAACCGCCGGCACGCTGCTCGCATTTCCGCTTTATTGGGGGCTCGCGCCGTATTGCACGGCGCCCACGCTGCTGGCGCTGATCGCGTTGGGGTTCGTGCTCGGCATCTGGGCGTGCGGGCGCACCGGACGCGCGCTCGGCGTGTCCGACCACGGCGCCATCGTCTGGGACGAGATCGTCGCGTTCATGCTGGTATTGTTTTTCACGCCCGCCGGCTGGCTGTGGCAGGCATGTGCATTTCTGCTGTTCCGTTTGTTCGATATACTGAAACCGCCGCCGATTGGGTACTACGACCGCAAGCTCAAGAGCGGTTTCGGCGTGATGTTCGACGACGTGCTGGCGGCGGCTTACACTGTGCTTGTCCTGGCTGTGTTCGAACAGATATACGTGTAACTCCCGCAGGAATCAAGACCGGGACGTTGAAATGAGAGTTGATCTGACGGATTCCGGACTTTACGCTTTGGCCGAGCAGGTCGGTGGGGCGCTGAAATCGCGCGCGCTGATGCTGGTTACCGCTGAATCGTGCACCGGCGGCTGGGTCGGCGAGGCGGTGACCATGGTGCCGGGCAGCTCCGATTGGTACGAGTGCGGCTTCATCACCTATACCTATATTTCCAAGCGCGAAATGCTCGGCGTCAAAGTGGAAACGCTGGAACAGCACGGCGCGGTGTCGGAACAGACGGTGAAGGAGATGGTGACGGGCGCGCTGGTCCACAGTCACGCCCAGGTCGCGGTTGCGGTGAGCGGCACCGCCGGGCCGGCGGGCGGCACGTCGGAGAAGCCGGTCGGCACGGTGTGTCTCGCGTGGGCGCTCAGGAACGGCGAACCGTTTGCCGAGACGCGGCATTTTGCGGGCGACCGCGAAGCGGTGCGCAGGCAGTCGGTCGAGCGCGCGCTGGCCGGCGTGCTTGAGCTGTTGCGTGCAAGGTGCAAGGTGCAAGGTGCAAGGTGAAGGGTGAAGGGTGAAGGGTGAAGGGTGAAGGGTTCCCTCCCTCTTTGACAAGGGGGAGGGCTAGGGAGGGGGTGTTCACACATTCACTGTGTTACCCGCGTTCATCGGCGGTTCCATCGGTATAAGGTAATTATCGAGACCGCGGCTAGTACCAAAGTCATGGCTGTCATCCGCATCGTGTCCCCCCGCGTTATCCGCGTTGGGAATATGCGATAATCCAGGAAGATCAAATGGGACTCATCATGGACGAAAACAAGACCAAGGCGCTGGCGGCGGCGCTGTCGCAAATCGAAAAACAGTTCGGCAAGGGCTCAATCATGCGCCTCGGCGAGGCCGAGGTCTCGAAGGACATCGAGGTGGTATCCACCGGCTCGCTCGGGCTCGACATCGCGCTCGGCATTGGCGGGCTGCCGCGCGGCCGCGTGGTCGAGATCTATGGGCCGGAATCCTCAGGCAAGACCACGCTGGCGCTGCATGTGGTGGCCGAGGCGCAGAAGCGGGGGGGCGTATGCGGCTTCATCGATGCCGAGCACGCGCTCGACACGATCTATGCGCGGAAGCTCGGCGTGGACCTGGAGAACCTGCTCATCTCGCAGCCGGATACGGGCGAGCAGGCGCTGGAGATCGTCGAGGTCCTGGTCCGCAGCGGCGCCGTCGACGTGGTCGTGATCGAC
>PLYS01000160.1 GCA_003153455.1 Betaproteobacteria bacterium
GCGCCCGATCGGGGCTGCCCGCGCGTGCTCCACCGTCCGATCCGCGCTGCCCGGGCGCTTCGCAACCAACGTTGCGGCAAATCATGCAGTCCCCGGGCGCGCCAAGTCAAGCGCGCTGATGGATGGTAAGCACTTGTAGGGTGGGCACAGCCCACGCGGGGTGCGGATCGCTTACCCTGTTTGCGATACGCGTTCTTGCCGATCATCCGCACGCGGTCTGGAGCCTGCCGGCCGGAGACCGCGATTTCTCCACGCGCTGGCAGCGGATCAAGAGTGCATTTTCGGCGAGGATTCCGGCCGCAGCGCAGCGAAAGCAAGCAGAGCAAACGCCATAAGGGCATCTTGCGGAGGCGTTTTTGGGAACACCCAATTCGTGACGAGATTGACTCAGTTTCACTTGGCATGACGCCGGCGAAGCCCCGTCACCCTTCGCCGTCGGGACGCCGTGGTGCGGCTCCGCCGTCCCGCACCCGCCCCCCTGGGCGACCAGCGTCGGGAGCTCAGGCGCCGGCGCTCTCAGTCGTTGGTGCCGACGGCCGTGCCGCCGGTGAAGGGCATGGTGACGCCGAAGGTCAGGTTGTCGCGGTACTTGCCGGTGCTGCCCTCGAACTCGATCCCTCTGTCCACCACCGTGATCCGGTTGTTCACCGCCAAGCCACCGGTAACATAATAAAAGTGGATTCCCCGAGCCACCCCGGTCCCCTGCGCAGTGTTAATCACGTCGTTGTTGAGCACCCGCGACCCCTTACCGTCAACGATGATCCCGTCGGCGTACCCATTACCAATGGCCGTCGATCCTCCGGTCGCCACCACCTGGTTGTTGCGGACGATGGTGCCGTCGCCCACAACGGCAATCCCCACTAACGTATTCTGATCGGCGCGAATGTCTTCGACGATGTGGCCCTGGGACGCGGCGGAAAAATGTGACAGAAAGATCGCCTGCCGGAATCCGCGGATCGTCCCGTTCTTGATCGTGACGTCTGGCGGTCGGACGCGACGATCCCGTTAGCGAGCGTGCCGAGGCCGGCGCCGAGGCCGCCGAGCTTGAAGCCGTTGAGGTCCAGCACCACGTTGCTGGTCTGGATGTCGATGGCGTTGCCCGACGTCATGGCGGTGGCCAGGTCTGCGGTGAAGCAGTAGATGCCCTGCACGGTGATGACGGCCGGCAGCGCCGTGATGGGCGTGCAGTTCATGGTCTCAGCTTGCGCGGGAGCGGTGAACGCGAGTGCGGCGAAGATGAAGGCAAAGGTGAGTTTTTTCATGATGTTCTCCTTGAGTAAAAGTCGAAACAAAAACGCCGGAGATCAATAATGGGTCGTGCCCGGCGCCGTCCTGCCGTTGAAATAGGGCGTGCTCACACTCTGCACAGCAGGTAGTGCAGCCAGTTGCCGATTCCGGCGTGTCAAGTATGCCCCCAGCCGCAAAAAACAGGTGTTTCAGCAGACGCCGGTTCGGCGTTTCTTGTGTTTATTGGGCATTCCAGCGGATCGGCCTCATAGACTTTGCGGATCAGCCGCGCCCACGTAGCCTTGGCACGGGCAGCGAACTCGGTGCTTGGTTGCTCGCTTGGCGCAGGCCGCGCGGCACCGGCGTACGGCGATGCTTCCTTTGCCCGCTCACCGCGTGCCCGGTTCGAGTACCAGCCGAGGTAGCGAACGAGGTGCTCGTCGCGATCAGGAAGGTGCTTGCACAGCAGCGCCAGCCACTGGCGCACCCGGCATCACTTGGAAGTTCCGCTTCAACCCGAGAGGCATCTTCGAGCGCTAGATCACCGTGCCCGTGGCGGCGTCGTAGGTCATCCCTCAAGGGATTTCAGTTGCTTGCTTTGATCGCCGGAATATCCTGGAAAACCCTGGGGTTCAATACTGTCAATCGATCCATCGAGACCGCTCCTTCCGGAAGTCGCTATACCAGCGCCGAACCGGCGTGGCCGCTGTCTGTCGCGTGGTAAAATATGCGCTTTATCGGCAAGCACGACATTATGGCGCTCACATCGCTCACCGCGTTGTCTCCACTCGATGGGCGCTATAGCAGCAAGGTCGAGCCGCTGCGCCGGCATTTCAGCGAACTCGGGCTGATCCGCTACCGCGTGCAGGTTGAAACCGAATGGCTCAAATCGCTTGCTGCCGAGCCCGCGATCAAGGAAGTCCCGACATTTTCCGCAGCTACCCTCAAGCAGCTCGAAGCCGTCGTCAGCAAATTCTCGGAGGCCGACGGCGCGGCAGTCAAAACGATCGAAGCGCGCACCAACCACGACGTCAAGGCGATTGAGTATTTCCTCAAGGACAAGCTCGGGGCCAACGCCGAAATCGCCAGGGTCGCCGAGTTCATCCATTTCGCGTGCACCTCGGAAGACATCAACAATCTGTGCCATGCGCTGATGCTGAAAGCGGCGCGCGACGAGGTGATGCTGCCTGCGCTCGGCCAGATCGTCGCCCGTCTCGCCGCGCTCGCGCACGAGCTGGCCGACGCCGCGATGCTCGCCCGCACTCACGGCCAGCCGGCAAGCCCGACCACGCTCGGCAAAGAACTCGCCAACGTAGTGGCGCGATTGCGGCGTGCCCGCGACAGGATTGCGGCAGTGAAGCTGCTTGGCAAAAGCAACGGCGCGGTCGGCAATTACAACGCGCATCTCGCCGCGTACCCCGGTGTCGATTGGGAAAAGTTCGCGCGCGGCTTCGTCGAAGGCCTCGGTCTCGAATTCAATCCCTACACGATCCAGATCGAGCCGCACGACGCAATCGCCGAACTGTTCGATGCCTATGCGCGGGCCAACACGATACTGATCGACCTCGACCGCGATATCTGGGGTTATGTCTCGCTCGGCTACTTCAGGCAGAAAACCAAAGCCGGCGAAGTCGGCTCCTCGACCATGCCGCACAAGGTCAATCCGATCGACTTCGAGAATTCAGAAGGCAATCTCGGCGTCGCGAACGCGCTGCTGCGGCACATGAGCGACAAGCTGCCGGTCTCGCGCTGGCAGCGCGATCTCACCGACTCGACCGTGCTGCGCAACATGGGAGTTGCGCTCGGTCATACGCTGCTTGCCTATGACTCCTGCCTCAAGGGTCTCGCCAAGCTCGAAGCCAACCGGGCGCTGCTCGCCGCCGATCTCGACGCCAACTGGGAGGTGCTCGCCGAGCCGATCCAGACCGTGATGCGGCGCTACGGCGTGAGCGGCGCTTACGAGCAATTGAAGGATCTCACGCGCGGCAAGGACGGCATTACGCGCAAGTCGCTCGCCGCGTTCATCAAGACGCTGGAGATACCCGCAGCCGAGAAAAAGCGCCTGCTCGCGCTGACACCGGCGACCTACATCGGCAAGGCGGCGGAACTGGCGAAGAAGATTTAGAGCGATGGCGCCCGTGCCTGCCAAATTCACTGTGATTTCCTGGACCGCGGCCGTTACCGCTGCTGATTCCTCCACGGATGCTTCGCCGCCAGCATCCGTGCGAAATCCTCGGGCGGGATCGGCTCGCTGAAGTAATAGCCCTGCACCTCATCGCACTGATGCACCTTCAGAAATTTCAGTTGCGCCTCGGTTTCCACTCCTTCGGCGATCACCCTAAGATGCAGGCTGTGCCCCAACGAGATAATTGCCTGAGGCAGGATGGCGTCATTGGCGGCGCCACTTACACTGATATCACGAACGAACGACTGATCGATCTTGAGCGTGTCGATCGGCAGGCGCTGCAGGTAACTCAGGCTTGAGTAACCGGTTCCGAAATCGTCAACCGACAAGCGCAGACCGATGGCTTCCAGTCCCCGCAAAATCCCGATCGCGGCTTCGGCGTTGTGCATGACTGTACTTTCGGTCAGCTCCATCTCGAGGTACTTGGGATCAAGGCCGGTTTCGGACAGGATCCGCGCCACCGTTTTTTCCAAACTCTTCTGCCTGAACTGACGCGCCGACAGGTTGACCGCCATCGCAATCGGGGGCAGTCCGGCGTCCTGCCACGCCCGGTTCTGGGTACACGCCGTGCGCAGTACCCATTCTCCGATCTGCACGATCAGCCCGGTTTCCTCGGCGATCGGGATGAACCGCTCCGGCAGGATCAGTCCCCATTCCGGATGCTGCCAGCGCACGAGCGCTTCGGCGCCGACGATGGCGCTGGTCTTGAGGTCCACTTTCGGCTGGTAATAAAGCAATAACTCTTTACGTTCCAACGCGCGCCGCAGACTGTGTTCGAGCGCGAGCCGTTCGTTGACCAGTTGGTTCATTTCCGAGGTGTAGAACTGGAAGTTGTTGCGCCCGTGCTCCTTGGCACGATACATGGCAGCGTCGGCGTTTTTCAGGAGCGTTTCGACGTCGGACCCGTCCTGCGGGTAGAGGCTGATCCCAGCGCTGCAGGTGGTGTACAGTTCGTGGCCATCGATGGTCATCGGCTCACTGATTCGCCCGATGATCCTCTGCATGGCGCGGAAGATGACGTCCTCTTTCGCCTGATCGGTCAGGACCAGAACGAACTCATCGCCGCCGAGCCGCGCCACGGTATCGCCATCGCGCACGACCGAGCGCAGACGCTCGGCAACGGTGGCGAGCAGCTTGTCACCCTGGTTGTGGCCGAGGCTGTCATTGATCAACTTGAAGTGATCCAGGTCGATGAACACCACGGCTATCGGACGGACTTGACGCTGTGCGGACACCGCTTGTTTCAAACGATCGTGAAGCAGATTCCGGTTAGGCAATCCAGTGAGCGCGTCATAGTTGGCTTGGTGCTCGAGCTCTTCCTGATAGTGCTTGCGCTCGATCGAATACTGCATCGAACGCACCAGCAACTCGCGGTCGAGCTTGCCTTTGAACAAATAGTCCTGGGCCCCCGACTTGACCGCCGACAGCGCAAGCATATGATCGTCGTTGCCGGTAAGCACGATGATCGGGACCTTCGGCGAATGGGCGTAGACCCTGGCGAATGTTTCGAGTCCGTGACTGTCGGGCAGCGAAAGGTCGAGCAGCAAAAGCTCGGTCTTCTGCGAAGACAGGAATTCCAGGCCAAGTGACAGGCGGTCGACGCAGTTGAGCTGGAATGGCGCCGCCGGCTCCTCCGCCAGCATTTCCTCGATCAGGCGGGCATCGTCGGGGTTGTCCTCGATCAGCAGGACTGAGCAGCGATCGGTCATTGTTGCTTGGCGGGCGGCAGCGTGACCACGGTCAGCCAGAAACTATCGATGGATTTCACCACGTGCATGAATTTATCGAGATCGACAGGCTTGGTGAGGCGCACATCTCCCGGGTTGTCTTCGACCGAAAGGATTTCCACCGGCGCCGCTTTCTCGTCTGTTTCAGTCATGGACGTGTCCCTCCTTGTTCGGGAGAGTATAGTAAAAGGTGCTACCGCGCCCGGCTTGCGATTCGACCCAGATGCGCCCGCCATGGCGGTCAATGACCTTCTTGCAGATGGCGAGCCCGATTCCCGTTCCCGGGTACTCCGCTTTGCTGTGCAGGCATTGAAACATCATGAAAATGCGCTCGAAGTATTGCGGATCGATGCCGATGCCGATGAGATTCTGGAGCAGCTGCGCGAGCTTTGTATCGTTGGCGTCGCTGTCGAGGCGGTCACCGTAGCGCCGGCCGATCAGCTGCGTATAGATCGAGATCATGCGCAGCGGCTCCTCAGGTCGTGCGACGCGACATAGGCAAACTGCTGCAGCTCGTCGTTGGAACGGGCCAGCTCCTCTGCCTTGTGCACCAGGTCGTCATGCGCTTTGCGCAAGGCAGCTTCCGCTTGCTTGCGGCCGATGAACTGCCCGATCTGGGTGCTTACGGTGCGTGCAATCTCCAACACTCGCTCGTCGCGCGGACGTACCTCGCGCCCGAAAAACTCCATGACGCCGTAGAATTCGCCACCCACCAAGATGGGAAATCCGAAGGCTGAATGCAGCCCCGCTCGCAGCGCTGCGTCGCGGCGCGCCAGCGTGGCCTCCTGCGCGACGTCGGCGATCCACACCGGGGCGATCGTCGCCCACACCTTGCGATTGAGCCCGCCGGGCTTGCCATGAGTTTCAACCCGGGACGTGCTCATCCGGCGAAACTCTTCCACGGCGGGATCCGCGGCGCACCAGCTTTCGATGGAGCGCAGCACGCTTTCCTTGCTGTCGAATACCCAGCGCGCGCCGTAGGCGTAGCCGAGGCTCTCGCACATGATCTGGATCACGCGCGGTAACGCCTCCGCAATGCTGCGCGCATCGGCCAGCAACAGCGTGATTGCATCCTCGATCGCCTGGCGCTGCTCAACCTGTTTGCGCTCGGTGATGTCCTCCACGATGCTGATCACGTATTGTGGGTTGTCGGCATCATCGCGCACGATGGACATGGTCCGACGCGCCCAGATGATCACCCCGTCTTTGCGCAGGAAGCGCTTCTCCCCGGTTGCAGACCGCGCCGTGCCTTGGGTAAGCTGGCTGCGGAATCTAGCGCCCTGGCCATAGTCATCGGGATGAGTGACGGTGCTGAGCGCCATGCCGAAGAGTTCCTCCCGGGTATAACCCAGCATATTGCAGAACTTCTGGTTGACATCCACGAGGACCCCGTTGAGATCGACGCGGGTGATCCCAACCCCCGCATTCTCGAACATCGCCCGATAACCCTCTTCGTTCAGCTTTGCTTTAGTCATGGTCCTTTATCGCAGCCTCTGGCCGAACGCGTAGTGAAATTCCTATTTCTCGGTCGATTAGACGCCCAAGCGCCTGCACTTGTCATCTGCACCCCGTAATTACCGGGAGGGTGTGAGAACGGGAGATGGAGATCAGTGAATTTTCCCTCTCGCGACCTCCCGCGCTTACGATGATTCCTTCGCGAAGTCCAGCGCAGCCAGCACGGCCTCGCGTGTCAGACGCGGATGCGCGGCAAGTATCTGGCCTATCGTCTCGCCCATGGCGAGCTTTTCCAGAATCAACTCGACCGTGGTGCGCGTGCCCGCGATAACAGGCTTGCCCATCATCGTGTTCGGATCGGATTGAATCCATTGCGTAGCCATCTTCCCTCCGCACTGATCATGCAAGGTAGGAAAGAAAGTCTAGCACGAAGCTGGCACGACAAGCTCTTGCGCGCTCAAGAGGGCAAGGCCGGAAGGGCGCGAGATCGTGAGAGAGTACGATGGGTTTAGGAATTCCCCCTCCCGATCTCCCGATCTCCCGATCTCACGAACGGACTTTCTGGCGCACGAACTCGATGATGCCTGGCATGATCGACAGCACGATAATGCCGAGGATGAACAGCGTGAGGTTCCGCTGCACGAACGGGATGTTGCCGAAATAATAGCCGCCGAACACGAAAAACCCGATCCAGAACGCACTGCCCGAAAAACTGTAGAACAGAAACCGCGGGTAGGCCATGCGGCCAATGCCGGCAACGAACGGCGCGAAGGTGCGCACGATCGGCAGGAAGCGCGCGAAGATCACGGTCTTGCCGCCGTGCTTTTCGTAAAAGCGATGCGTGCGCTCGAGGTGCGCCGGATTGAACAGCAGCGATTTTTTGCGCCTGAAGATGCGCGGTCCGATGAAGCGCCCGATCCAGTAATTGGTGTTGTCGCCGCTGAATGCAGCCAGCACCAGCAACGCAAACAGGCCATGCACGTACATCGCGCCGGTGGCCGCCAGCGTGCCGGCGACAAATAACAGCGAGTCGCCCGGCAGGAACGGCGTCACCACCAGACCGGTCTCGCAGAAGATAATCAGGAACAGGATCAGGTAAACCCAGACCCCGTAGTTCTCGATCAGCAATTTCAGGTGCTGATCGAGATGCAGTACGATGTCGAAGAACTGCGCGAGCAATTCCACCGTCAGATGGCCGCCCCGATTTCGGTCTTTTTCTCGGGCTTGACCAGGTCCTCGCGCGACACGCGCAGCCACATCACGATCGGGCTTGCGACCAGCACCGACGAGTAGATGCCGAACAGAATACCGATGGTGAGCGCGAGCGCGAAATAATGCAGCGTTTCGCCGCCGAAAAACAGCATCGAGGTCACCATCAGCTGCGTGCAACCATGGGTGATGATAGTGCGCGACATGGTGCGCGTGATCGCGTTGTCGATGATGGTGACGACGTTCGCCTTGCGCATTTTGCGGAAATTCTCGCGGATCCGGTCGAACACCACCACCGACTCATTGACCGAATATCCGAGTATCGCCAGCACCGCGGCGAGCACCGTCAGCGAGAACTCCCACTGGAAGATCGAAAAGAAGCCGAGAATGATCACCACGTCGTGCAGGTTGGCGATGATCGCCGCGACGCCGAACTTCCACTCGAAGCGCAGCGCCAGGTAAGCCACGATGCCGAGCGAGACGAACAACAGCGCCAGCGCGCCGTTTTCAATCAGCTCGCTGCCGACCTGCGGGCCGACGAACTCGACGCGGCGCATCTGCACGGTAGCGTTGTCCTTGCGCAGTTCGGCCATGACCTGCTCGGAGAGCTGCGCGCTGGTAAGCCCCTGCTTTACCGGCAGCCGGATCAGCACGTCACGCGAGGTGCCGAAGTTCTGCACCGCCGCGTCGGCGAAACCGAGCTTCGTCATCGAATCGCGGATTTTGTTCACGTCCGGCGCCTGCGCGTAGTTCACCTCCATCACCGTGCCGCCGGTGAAATCGACGCCGAAGTTCAGGCCCTTCGTCGAGAGCGACGCCACCGCGATCAGGAACGTGACGGCCGAGATCACGTTGAAGATCAGCGCATAGCGCATGAACGGGATGTCGCGTTTTATTCTGAAGAATTCCATAATTCACTCATTCACGCTTTTCAGCTCCCGGCTTCCAAACCTGTCCGATTGAGAAGCTTTCGAGCTTGCGGCGGCGGCCGTAATACAGATTGACGATGCTGCGCGACACCATCACCGCGCTGAAAATAGAAGTCAGAATGCCGAGGCACAGCACTACCGCGAAGCCTTTCACCGGGCCCGAGCCCAGCAGGAACAGCATGACGCCGGCGATCAGCGTCGTGATGTTGGAGTCGATGATCGTGCCCCACGCGCGTTCGTAACCGGCATGAATCGCGGCCTGGGGCGTGTTGCCGTTTCTGAGCTCCTCGCGGATGCGCTCGTTGATCAGCACGTTGGCGTCGATCGCCATGCCGACGGTAAGCGCAATGCCGGCCATGCCGGGCAAAGTGAGCGTTGCCTGCAGCATCGACAACAGTGCAAGCAGGAACAGCACGTTTATCACGAGCGCTATGATCGAGATCACGCCGAACATCATGTAATAGGCAATCATGAATACCGTGATTGCGCTAAAGCCGATCCAGGTCGAATGGAAGCCAATCCTGATGTTCTCGGCGCCAAGACTGGGGCCGACGGTGCGCTCCTCGATGATATCCATCGGCGCCGCGAGCGCGCCGGCGCGCAGCAACAGCGCGAGATCGCTGGCCTCGCGCGGCGACTGGCTGCCGGTGATCTGAAAATTGCCGCCCAACTGGTCCTGGATGGTCGGCGCGGTGATGACTTCTGGCTTGCCTTTCTCGATCAGCAGCACCGCCATGCGGCGCTTGATCGAGTCGCGCGTGGCGTCGCGCATGAGGCGCGCGCCCTGACCGTCGAGCTCGACCGCCACCACCGGCCGCTGGTCCCGCTGGTCGAAGGTCGGAGCGGCTTTGGTGAGGCGCTCGCCGGTGATGACGACCTGTTTGGAAACCAGCAGCGCCTCCTTGGAATTGCCGTGCTGCTCGTAAAACAATTCGGTCCCGAACGGAATGTTGCCGTTGATCGCGGCCTCGATCTTCGCCGGATCATAGTCGCGCGCCGCGGGATCGCTGGCATGCGCCTCGACCATGCGTATTTCGAGGCTCGCGGTGCGGCCGAGAATATCCTTGGCGCGCGCGGTGTCCTGCACGCCCGGCAACTGCACCAC
This sequence comes from Betaproteobacteria bacterium, assembly GCA_003153455.1. Taxonomy (GTDB): domain Bacteria; phylum Pseudomonadota; class Gammaproteobacteria; order Burkholderiales; family SG8-41; genus PALSA-1004. The sequence continues at coordinate 9,838 of PLYS01000160.1, forward strand.
GATGCGCTCGGCGCCCTGCTGCTGGATGATCGGCTCGGCAACGCCCAGTTCGTTGACGCGGTTTCTGAGCGTCGTGATGTTCTGCTCGATGGCCGACTTCTGGGTTTCCGTCTGCGCCTGGGCGGTGAGCGTCGCGACGATGCGGAACTCGCTCGCCCCGTCTACGGTCTTCAACGCAAAATCGGGCGCGATGCGCTCGATCTCGCGCTGCGCCTTGTCGCGAGTGTCGGCGTCGCGGAACTTGACGACGATGGTCTGTGCCTCGCGCACGATGCTGGTATAGGGAAGTTTCTTCTCACGCAGCGCGTTGCGAATATACGCGACCTGGCCGTCGAGCCGCTTGGTGAGCGCGGACTTGAGATCGACCTGCAGCAGGAAGTGGATGCCGCCGCGCAGATCGAGGCCGAGATACATCGGCAGCGCATTGATTGCGGTAAACCACTGGGGGGAATCCGAGATCAGATTCAGCGCCAGAATGAACGATGGACTCTCGCGATCGGGATTGAGCGCCTGGTCCAGAACGTCCTTGGCTTTGAGCTGCGAATCAGTGTCCCTGAACCTGACCTTGATGCTGTTGGGATCGGTGAAAATGCCGTCCAGCGCAATACCGCTCGCCTTGAGCGTCTTCTCCACCGTCCCCATCACCGCCGTATCGATCTTCGCGGTAACCTTGAGCGGGGAAATCTGGACCGCAGGCGCCTCGCCGAAGAGATTCGGCAANNCAGCGTAACCGCTGCGCGTTTTCGCCTCTCGCCTCTCGCCTCTCGCCTCTCGCTTCACTCGATGCTCTTGATGCTGCCCTTGGGCAGCAGCACCTGCACCGCCGGGCGCTGCACCTGGATTTCGACGTTGCTGGCGATCTGCAGCGTGATGTAATTCTCGCTGATCTTGCTGATCCTGCCGAGCACGCCGCCGGCGGCAACCACTTCGTCGCCTTTCTGCAGCGCGTCTATCATCGTCTTGTGCTCCTTCGCGCGCTTCATCTGCGGCCGGATCATGAGGAAATAGAGCACCACGAACATCAGGATGATCGGTAGCATTGACCATATATCAGCGCCAAACGGAGACGACACGGACTGAGCCCAAGCTTCGTTGATTAACACGGTTTTATCTCCTGAAACGGGGGGTTACGCGACATCCGCGATGTCCCCCTCGCGAAAAGTTCGCATATTTTATCACGATGCCGCCCGCAACCGCTCAAATTCGGCAACGAAGCCGGCAAGCCGCTGCTGCGCGATCGCGTCGCGCAGGCCGCGCATCAGCTCGAGGAAATAATAGAGGTTGTGCCAGGTGTTGAGCCGCGCGCCGAGAATTTCGTTCACTTTCTGCAGATGATGCAGGTAGGCGCGGCTGAAATTGCGGCAGGCGTAGCAGCCGCACGCTGCGTCGAGCGGCCGCACGTCGTTGCGGTACTGCGCATTCCTGAGCTTGATCGTGCCGTGGCGCGTGAAAATCCAGCCGTTGCGTGCGTTGCGCGTCGGCAGCACGCAGTCGAACATATCGATACCGGCGGCGACTGCTTTAACGATATCCTCCGGCGTGCCGACGCCCATCAGGTAACGCGGTTTATCCCCGGGCAACCGCGGCGCGGTGTGATACAGGATGCGCCGCATATCGCGCTTCGGCTCGCCGACCGATAAACCACCGATCGCGTAGCCGTCGAAGCCGATAGCAATCAGCCCCGCGAGCGACCCGTCGCGCAGGTCTTCGTACATACCTCCCTGCACGATCCCGAACAATGCATTGCCGTTGCCTTCCGCGGCGCTAATGCCGGCGTAAAACTCGCGCCTGCTGCGCTCGGCCCAGCGCAGCGAGAGCTCCATCGATGCTCTGGCCTGGCCGGGATCGGCCGGATACGGCGTGCACTCGTCGAACACCATCACGACATCCGCGTTGAGCACGCGCTGGATGCGCATCGATGCCTCGGGCGTCAGGAAACACGGATCGCCGTTGACAGGCGACCGGAACTTGACGCCCTCCTCGCTGATCTTGCGCAACTTGCCGAGGCTGTAAACCTGGAAACCGCCGGAGTCGGTAAGAAGCGGGCCGTCCCAGCCCATGAAACGGTGCAGCCCGCCGTGCGCCGCGATCACCTCAAGCCCGGGGCGCAACCACAGGTGAAACGTATTGCCGAGCACGATCTGCGCGCCGATCTCCTTCAGCTCGGCCGGGCTCATCGCCTTCACCGTGCCGTAGGTGCCGACCGGCATGAACGCCGGCGTGTCCACGGTGCCGTGCGCCAGCGTGAGCGTGCCGCGCCGCGCCGCGCCGTCGGTGGCGCTAACTGAGAACTGCATTGGAATTCAAAAGAGTTTCTGCTGGTCGGCCTTCTGGTTCTCGGTCTTCGCGTGCTTGAATGTCTGGCCGCCCATCGCCATGTCCGGATACTGCGCGCGCTCCTTGCCCGAGAGCAGCCCCTCGATGCTCAGGATTTGCAGCTTCGGAAACGCGCCGTGATGCGGCGATTCGTACGTGCCCGCCGAGGCCGCCTCCTTGATCATCTCCTTCGTCGGCAACGCTAACGTGACAAACAGACCGATCACCGCTTTCTCGCGATCGAGCACGCCCTTCAGGTCGCGCACCATCGCCGCGCCGACGTTCTCGCCGCCCTTGACCGAAACCACAACCTTCTCGGTCTTGGCTTTGCCGACTTCGGGAAAGATCAGTCCGTCGACGCCCTTGTCGGAACCTTTCACGCCGCCCTTGTATGGCTGCGCGCCGACGAGCGACACCGCCCACAGCTGGAATTGATGCTTGTCGCGCGCGGCGAGATCGCGCGCCGCATCGAGATGGTGCGGCACGCCGATGACTTCGAAAGCATTCGCCCCTGCTTGCTGCGCCTTCTTTGATCCGGGCGCGACAGCTTCGAGATAGGGAAACGCCTTCTTCATGCGCTTCTCGATCAGCGAGATTGCGAGGTGCGTGATGTCGATGCCGATCCAGCGGCGCTTGAGCTTTTCAGCCGCGTGGACTGCAGTGCCACAACCACAGAAGGGATCGAGCACGATGTCGCCTTCATTCGACGAGGCTTGGATGATGCGTTCGAGCAAAGCCTGGGGCTTTTGGGTGGGATAGCCAAGGCGTTCATCCGAAAGATTGTGCATTGGGCGAACGTCCATAATGACATCTTGAAACGGCACTCCTGGAAGGTCCTCAGGATATTGCTTGAGCCGCGGCATCCCGTCCTCTATCTTTGGCCAATGAACCCGACCCGCTGCGTCCAATTTGTCTAGCTCTGATGGTGGATTTGCCCAGTGGCGTCCCTTCGCGGTCACATCGATTCCTCGCCAAGGCAAACCCGTTTCGCCATTTCTTGTCCCAGCTCCCGTGAGGTCCGAACGTTTCCAATGCCTACCGTCAGGGTCATGCATATCGAAAAATGTATCGATGTACTCCTGTTCATACGGTTGATAAATCTGATTCCACGTGTAGTCGTTGCCCTTCGAATAAAGCAGCAGCGTGTCGTGCACCGGTCCCCATCGCTTCGCGCTGCTGTGTGCGCTCGTTCGCTTCCAGATTATTTCACTTAGGAAATGTTCCGGACTGAACACCCCATCCAATACAATCTTCAGGTAATGACTCGCCGTCGGATCGCAATGTAAATACAAGCTGCCGGTCGGCTTGAGCACGCGCTGCATTTCGAGCAGGCGGTTCGCCATCATGGTGAGATACGCCATCATGTCGTTCGTGCCGAGGAAGTCGCGCAGCGCCTGCATCATCTGCGCGACGTCGGTGTTGGGCTGTGCCTGCAATTCAAAGAATTCGCGCTCGGCCTGCGGCCCCCAGTGCCACGAGTCCTCGAACGCGGTGATCTGCGCGTCGGATTGCTGGCCCTTGGGCGTCTTGAACAGCAGGTTGTAGTCGCGCTTGGAGTTAAACGGCGGATCGAGATAGATCAGATCGACCGACTCGTCCTTGATCACCTTGCGCAGGATTTCGAGGTTATCGCCGTAGTAGAGCCGGTTGGTCATATCAAATGGCCTCAGGCATCAATCCGGGAACCGGCGCCAGACGCCGATCGTTGCTGAAAAATCGTACCGGCCCCTCGATTTGCAGCGCGGAGGCGGCCTGCAATGCATCAGGCGTCGAAAGATTCAGCGCCGCCCGCAGCTGTGCGGCGGTCTCGACCACCGCCGCCGTGAGATCAACGATCACCAGATCGCGCGCGGCAAAAAACCTCTCATACGCGGCCAAGGCCGCCTTGTTCTTTTCGCGCAGCGGCCGCACGCGGCATTCGAGCCAGCTTAACCGCGAAACCGCAACCCTCTCGTTTTGAGCGCGATTCTCCCCAAGCGCCATGGCGACGCGTTTCTGCAAAGCTTTCGTCCCCTCCACGAGATAAATGATGACGTTCGCGTCGAGGAACAGCGTCACGGGAGCCCCCAGCTCTCGCGTTCGGCGCGAATATACTCGTCGATCTCCTCTTTCGACAAATCCCCCCCCGGCCGGCGTTTCAGCCAATTCCAGACGCTGCCGGTTGGATAAGCCTTACCCCGTCTCGTGCCATTGCCCGGTATGAGATCGTTCCTCACGCCATCCCGGTGTTCGCGTATCAACAAAGTACTGTCCGTGTATTGTGCGGGCGGCGACCGCGCTTCCAACTTTTTCATTATCGCTTCCCGCCCCTTCTCGAAGGCCGCCGCACGAGTGACGATTGCGTGCAACTCCCCCTGCAGCGAGCGGTGGTTTCTCGCGGCCTGCTCCTTGAGTTGTTTCAGAGTCTCATCGTCCAAATCTCGAATCAATACCTGTGCCATAGCCACACCCCATCGTTATCGTGCTATCGAAATGATAGCATAGAGGTCGGCACTACTCAAAATTGCGGACAATGGCAATTCACCTGACTCGACGCACGCGCCTTCGCCTACCGGCTCTTGCGGCGCGTTGGCCATTTCTTGCGCCACTTCGCCTCGTCGAAGGTTTTGGCCTGCGCCACACGGCCGGCATCGCCCACGATGACGCCGGGCCTTTTTACCGGATTGGCGAGCTTGTCGCGCGGCTTGACAAGCATGACGCGTAGTTTTTCGAGTGCGGCGCGCATATCCTCCGGCATCGCAATTGGCCGGTGGGTCACGCGGTCGCAGCAGACGTGAACGAAGTGCCCCTGCGCTGCCGCTGCGGGCTCGGCGTTGCGGAAGATGCCGATCTCGAAGCGCACGCTGGAGGCGCCGAGATGCGCGACGCGCAAGCCGCAATGGACGGTGTCCGGAAACGAGATCGCGCTGAAATACTGGCAGCCCGTCTCGACCACGAGGCAGATCGGCCCTTCGTCCATGCTCAACACGCCTTCGCGCAACATGTATTCGTTGACCGCGGTGTCGAACCATGAGTAATAGACGACGTTGTTGACGTGGCTGTAGACGTCGTTGTCCATCCAGCGCGTCGTGATGGTCAGAAAATGCGGGTAGCGGTCGCGGGCTTCGGGGACGGGTCGGGTCATCGCTGATTCTCAAACATATTTTGGAACCACAGATGAACACAGATTAACGCAGATACTGATGCCGAATCGGACCATGTTTTATCCGTGTTTATCTGTGTTTATCTGTGGTTGCATTGCCTGTCGCTCAATCAGCATCGCATCGCCATAGCTGAAGAAACGATAGCGGCTCTCGACCGCGTGGCGATAGGCGCGGCGGATATTATCCATTCCGGCGAACGCGCAGACCAGCATCAGCAGCGTCGAACGCGGCAGGTGGAAATTAGTGATCAGGCGGTCGACGATGCGGAATTTGTATCCCGGCACGATGAAAAGCCGCGTCTCGGCGCTGCCGGCGCGCAATTCGCCCGCAGCAGCGGCCGTTTCGAGCGCGCGCAGACTCGTGGTGCCGACCGCGATCACCCTGCGGCCGGCGGCATGCGCGGCGCGGATTGCGTCAACNNCTGGAACGTGCCGGCGCCGACGTGCAGCGTCAGCCACTCGAGCTTGACATCGCGCGCTTCGAGCGCGGCGAGCAGCGCGTCGTCGAAATGCAGCCCCGCGGTCGGCGCGGCGACCGCTCCCTGTTCGCGCGCATAAATCGTCTGATAGCGCGCAGCATCGCCGGCATCGGGTTGGTGCCTGATGTAAGGCGGCAACGGCACGCTGCCCGCGCGCTCCAGCAGCGCATACACATCGTCGCAATCGATGAAGCACAGCTCGAAGAATTCGCCCTGGCGGCCGAGCACTTCAGCCGTTGCGCCATGCGCAAGCAGCAACCGGGTTCCGGCGGGCGGACTTTTGCTGGCGCGCACCTGCGCCAATACACGTTCGTGATCGAGCACGCGCTCCACCAGCACTTCGATCTGTCCGCCGCTTGCTTTGCGGCCGATGAGCCGCGCCTTGATCACGCGCGTATCGTTCATCACCAGCACGTCGCCGGCATTGACAAGCTCGGGCAGATCGCGAAACTGCCGGTCGTGGAGTTCGCCGCTGTTGCCATTAAGATGCAGCAGCCGGCTCGCGCTGCGCTCCGCGGCGGGAAACTGCGCGATAAACTCCGGCGGCAGTTCGAAATCGAAATCGGAAAGCTTCAAGGTCGGCCACAGAGGACATGAAGAGCCGTGAATGGTAAACGGTGGCCGGTGAAGGGTGAAGGGTGAAGGGTGAAGGGTGAAGGGTGAAGGGTAAGGGGGTGAAGACGTAAGGGCGCGAGGGCGTGAGAGCGTGAGATGGATAAAAATGGAGTTTTTCCATTTCACGACCTCCCGATCTCCCGGACTCACGAGGATGTACCCCGCCTCTCGCCTCTCCGGCGCACGCGACAACCGCGTCAGTCGGTTGTCGCGTGTAGCCGATTGCGGGATAATCCGCCGCTCAGCCGGGATGGCGGAACTGGTAGACGCACCGGACTCAAAATCCGGCGGTAGTGATACCGTGGGGGTTCGATTCCCCCTCTCGGCACCAAAATGCAGGTAGGGAAAAAGATGAACTATAGATGACGTGAAGACACCTATACTAAGAAACAAGATCCTTGATCTGCTTCTGACGCAGCAACTCGTATATGAAGTTTTCCAGTTCTTCGCCGAGAGCGTCACGGGCGGAGACCATCCCGATAGGCCGCCCATCCTCGACTACCGGCACATGCCGAAAACCGCTTACGTGCATAAGGTGAAGCGCATCCACGAACGGTTTATCCGGGCGGATTGTCTGGGGGTCGCGGGTCATGACATCACCGAGCCGGATGACTTGTGCATTAAGTCCCTCCGCGACTACACGAAATAGCGCGTCACGTTCGGTGAAGATTCCGGCGAGCTTGCCGTTTTCCACCACCATTACAGCCCCGAACTTGCTCTGTTTCATCAGGCGGGCGGCCTCGCCGACAGTCATTTTCGCGGGAGCAGTGAGGGGTTCCTGGTCCTCGATAATCATTCTGATGGTTCGGGGCATGGTAGACCTCCAGTCACACGGTTTTGAGCACTAATCCCGGAACGCCGGGATGTGAGCGCGGCAAAATATGCTACAGACAGACCAGGCCTAACCTTTGACGTGGATCAAACCGGCTTGAATAAACCCGCCCCTTCCTTGCCCCCTATCCGCGTTTTTCTGCGTTCGGCGGCAGCAAAATCCTGTTCTATCGAGCTTTAGGTAACTGTGTTACATCGCTCGGCCCTCTCCCCCATGCCCCTCTCCCGGGAGGCGAGGGGAGCGTCGAGCGAAAACGGACTGTCATCCGGTTTCGTAATACTCAGTAATGCACGCCTGACTGCCCCTGAAATTGGTGCCGCTTGTCTGGATAGAAAAGACGACCTGCCAATACGAATTGGAGAATTCTACGCGCACATCTAAAGAAAACTTAGAACCGGCGTAGAACCGTAGAAAATAGCAAAGGCCTGCATTACTGCAAGCCCTTGATTGTCTGGCGCGCCCGGCAGGATTCGAACCCGCGACCCCCTGGTTCGTAGGCGCATTTCGTCATTTATTGTTTCAGGTTAATCAGCGACTTGCAGCGCTTGCCAATTTCGTTTCCAGTCTATCCAAGTCACATTTATGGCACAACAAATATCGGTTCGGCAATGACGCCAAGGCGCTGGACTCCGGACAAAAGTCCGGCCGTCGCCGGCTAAGCAAGCGCGGACCCGCAGAGTTACGACGGCTCATCTTCCTCGCCGCCATGGCCGCAGCCAAAACCATACTCTGGAAACCTATCTATCAGCAACCATAGAATCTCAATACAAGTACTCAGCGGCAAACCAGCACCGGGATATTGCTATGCGTGAGCACCTTGGTCGTTTCACTACCCAGCAGCACCGCCGAAATCCCGTGGCGGCCGTGCGAAGCCATGAAGATAAGGTCACAGCGCCGTTTCTTGGCGGTCGCCACGATTGCATCGGCAGCTGAACGGCTTTCTACAGACACGCAGTCGCAAGGGACGCCAGCTTGACGCGCGGCCTCAGCAATCTCGGCGAGAACCTTGTCGGTGAACTTCCGCTCGCGTTCGCTTTCGGCATCGTACACGGATTGGGGCATTGGCGCGTCGACCCCCAAGTACTCAATCGGGATACCCGGATTGGCGTAAAAGCCGGTCACCTTCGCCCCGACCGACTTGGCCAACGCGAGGCCTTGCTGGACCGCCTTCCGCGACAGGCGTGAGCCATCGCTCGGCAGCAGGATGTGCTTGTACATAGGTTCTCCCTCTCTCAAAAATCCTCCGGTACGATAATTGTGCCCCGAAAGCCGGTGGAATGCTCAACTTCTACTACCGCAAGGCGGCGTGAGCGGAACCGGTCGAATTTCTGGATAGTACCGGCTGGCACTTACCTCGTGCTGTTCCCGGTCCTGCTCATGATCCACGCGGGAATCAGCGCCAGCGTGAACACGATCGCGCAGATGAGAAAGCTGTCGCGAAATCCGAGCGTGTACGCTTGCGCATAAACCACGCGATTAAGGAAGTGCAGTGCGCCCGGCGTGACGAGGTCCGGCGAGACGCCGCCCTGCACGAGCACATCCCGCATGATGCGCAGAAATTCCGCAGTGCCGCTGTTGGCGGCGGTCTCGAGGTTCGCCAACGCGTTGCTGTGNNCCGCCGAGCTGCCGGAAAAAATTGATCATGCCCGCGCCCTGTCCGAGCAACTCGCTGTGCAGCGCGCGCAGCGCCGCGGAATTGAGCGACGGATTGATGAGCGCAAGCCCGACGCGCCCGAGCACCACCCACCACACGAGTGTCCAGAACGGCGTGTTGGCATCGGCGCTGCCGAACCAGTAGCATGACACGGCGAAACACAGCAGCCCGGTCATGATGAGCCACTGTGCCGGCAGCCGGTCGCTTAGATACCCGCCCACCGGCATGAGGGCGCCCATCACCAGCCCGGGCGGCATGAGCAGCAGCCCGGCCGTCAACGGCGTGTAGTCCTGCACGGTCTGCACGAAGAGCGGCACGAGATACACCGAGCCAAAGAGACCCACGCCCATGATGAAGGCGACGGAAGCGGCGGCGGCAAAACGTCCATTCAATAGCACTTTGAGGTCGACGAGCGGCTCCTCGACACGCGCTTCCCACACGAGAAACGCGGCGCCGGCCGCTGCACCGATCGCGAGCAAGCTCAACACGTAGTCCGAGCCCCACCCTTCGCGCTGACCGTTCGAAAGCGCCGTGAGCAGGCAGGAGAGCGCTGACGCGAGCAAAGCAAATCCGGTCCAGTCGAAGCTCTCTCTCGCGCCCGCTTCCTCGCGCTCGGGCATGAAGAGACTGCCGAGGAGCATGCCGGCGGTGCTCAACGGTATGGCGATATAAAAAATATAACGCCAGTTGAACCAATCGATGAGCAGGCCGGCGAAGGTCGGACCGAACGCGGGCCCGAGGATCACGGCGATGCCGAAAAAGCCCATCGCGCGTCCCTTCTGATCCGGTGGAAATACGCGAAACAAGGTGTACACCGCGAGTGGTTGCAGCACGCCGGCGACCGCGCCCTGCACGATACGCGAAAAAATGAGTACTGAATCATTCGGGCTCAACGCGGCGAGCAACAGCGCTGCGATGAAAACGGCGAGCGCACCGACGAAGGTCTTGCGCTCCCCGAAGCTGCGGATCAACCATGCGTTCACAAGCATCGCCACGGTCACCGCGGCAAGCGCGCCGGTCGAGAGCCACTGTGCGCGGTCCTGTCCTATGCCGAAGGCGCCCATGATGTCCGGTATCGCGACATTCACCGACGTCGTGGTGACCATGGCCGAAATGGTGCCGAACAGCACCGTGGTGGTCACCAGCCAGCGGTAACGCGGGCCGTAACGCGCGAACAGCACTTCAGTGGTTTCGATGGTCAACGTCTTTTCCCGTCGTGAGCGCGGCGCACCGTTGCCCGCCCTTGCCATGGCAGCGTGCGCGCCGCTGATTATTTTGAAGGAGCGCGCTCGTTCGAGCGTTGCCGGCGATTATCCCACCGTTGCTTTCGTTCCATCAAGTAGCGTAGTAAGCTCATTGCGATTGTCAACATGGGCAGCCCCCGCTGCTCTAATCCCGCACTGCCGATGGCCGGTTGAAAATGCATTCCCGCTTTAGCTCCTCATTGATCCATCGCTTTACAAGCTCCCGCGCTACCGCGCATTTCGCATAGGCTGCTCCAGCTTCAGGCGGCCGCGAGAACAGCGGTTGGAGTGATCCCTGATACAACCGCCGTGACTCGCTCGCTCCGATCAACTTTTTAACCAACTCCGCATCCGAAAGGTGCGCGTAGTGCAGGTTATCCATAGTCTCGAATTGCTATATTCCGCATTCCAACGGTCGCATAGATCGCGTCAGGCATTGCACAAGCGCGGTAGTTAATCCACCCACTAGTTGGAAGGGCTGCGTTCATTGCTCCCACGTTGCGAACATGGCGAGCACCACGATTGCCATGGTCGCGGTCGCAAGCCAGCCGAGAACCGTGAGCCGGCGCGTGATGACGAATGGGCCCATGATGTCCACTCGCATCGCCATCAGCATCATCACAGCCATGATAGGCACAGCGACGACGCCGTTGATGACAGCGCTCCAGAAGAGGGCCTTAATCGGATCGATGGGGGTGAAATTAAGCGCTACTCCGAGGATAGTCGCGATGATAACGATCGTGTAAAACCCTCTCGCCTGCAAGAGCTGGAGGCCGAGCCCTATGCGCCACTTGAACGCCTCGGCGACGGCGTAGGCTGCCGAGCCGGCGAGAATCGGTACGGCGAGCAGCCCGGTGCCGACGATGCCTGCGGAAAACAGCGCGAACGCGAAATCTCCGGCCAGGGGGCGCAGCGCCTGCGCCGCCTGCGTGGAAGTCTGAATGTCAGTAATGCCGTGCAAGTGCAGGGTCACGGCCGCCGTCAGCATGATAAAGAAAGCGACGAGGTTGGAAAATCCCATGCCAATGTAAGTATCGATCTTGATGCGCCGCAATTGTGCGCGCGCCTGTTCCGGCGCTGTTATCAGCGGCTCCTCACCTGGCGCCGCCCGCTGGTCCTCGACTTCCTGCGAGGCCTGCCAGAAGAATAGATACGGGCTGATGGTAGTCCCGAACACGGCCACGACCGCGACCACGTAATCCGCTTTGAGCGATAGGGACGGCATGATCGTCTGGTAGAACACCTCACCCCACGGAACCTTGACGACGAACACGGTAGCCACGTAAGCGAGGAGCGCCAAGGTCAGCGCCTTCAATATGGGCGCATAGCGGGGAAAGGGTACGAAGACCTGCAGCAGCAGCGATACCAGACCGAACGCAATCGCGTACCAGTGGGCCGGTCCGCCGATGAGAAGATTCAGCGCCGCGCCCATCGCGCCGATATCGGCGGCGATGTTGATCGTGTTCGCGATCAGCAGCAGCACGACGATGCCGTACAGCAGCCAGGAAGGATAATGCCGGCGGATGTTCGCGGCGAGTCCCTGACCCGTCACCCGGCCGATGCGGGCGCTCACGGTCTGAATGCCGACCATCAGCGGCAATGTAAAGAATGCCGTCCACAGGATCCCATAGCCGAACCCGGCGCCGACCTGGGAATAGGTGGCGATGCCGCTCGGGTCATCGTCCGCCGCCCCGGTGATAAGACCGGGTCCCAGCCGGGCCCACAGCGACTGCTTTTTGACCGAGGCGGTTGTACGCTTGCTCACGGTTACTCGTTTCATTTCAGGAAACACCAAACCCATTGCGATGGCATCACGGGTGTCCGTAACATTAAAGAATATCCGGACGCAGGCGTCCGGCGATTACCTGTTGGCGTTAAATTTGCCCATGATGAAGCGTTTTTTTGGAGAGGCCACTTAGATGTGGTGGACGGCTAGGCCGTGACCTCCGGCTTGCCGTTCAGGGAGCGTTGCGGCTCAGCAGCTCGGTGTACTGGCGGGCGCCGCGCGCGATGAAGGTGTTGACGTGCACGTTGAACCAGCGCACGCCTTTGGCGAGGAAAAATGGCATCCGCTCCTCCCAGTTGGTCAGAACATTGAGTCCGACCGTCTTGCCACCTTTGAGGATGCGCGTGATCGCCTGATCGACAAGGGCGGCGACCTGCGGATGCTCCGGCTGCCCGGGGAAACCCGCCGCGAGCGCCACGTCGTTGACGCCGATGTTGATCACGTCGATCCCGGGCACTGCGGCGATTTCGTCGATATGCTCGATCGCGGCCGGGGTCTCGACCATGATGATGAGTATCTTGTCCGCATAATCCTTGGGCCGGGCATAGCGCACGATGTCGACCATCTTGCCCGCGGCTGCCGCATCTTCGACGTGCGGCACCTTCACGCCATCCACGCCGCAATCGAAATAGCGTACTATCAATCCCGGGTCGTTCATCCAAGGCCGGGCCACCGACGCGATGCCCGCGCCGCGCGCCGCGCGCGCCATCTCCTCGATGCGCTCGAAGTCGTAGCTCTGGCGTTCGGCATCGATGAACGCGACATCCAAACCGAANNATTAGGGGTCGAATCAATCCGCTTTCACCCCCGCGTCCTTGATCACCGTTGCCCAGCGCGCCGCATCGGCGCGGATCAGCGCTGCGAATTGATCGAGCGTGAGGTTACCGGGATCGGCGCCGTCGTTGAGAAGGCGTTCGCGCACTTCCGCCAGCCCCAGGATGCGCGTGACCTCGGCGTTGAGCTTGTTGACGATTTCCTTGGGCAACGCCGCCGGCCCGAACAGACCGTACCAGGTGTTCATCTCGTACCCCGGCACGCCGGCTTCCGCAACCGTTGGTATGTCAGGCACGGCGCGGGAGCGCGTCGACGTGGTCACCGCCAGCGCGCGCAGGCGGTGTGCCTTCACCTGTTGCAGCGTTGCCGCCACCGTGGCGAAGGTTAAATCGATCTGGCCGGCGATCACCGCCGCGACACTCGGCGCCACGCCCTTGAACGGAACATGCGTCATTTTCACGCCGGCTTTGGCCCAGAACAGTTCGGCTGCAAGATGCGCCGGGGAACCGTTGCCGCCGGAACCACAGTTGAGCTCACGGGAATGCGCCCTGGCAAACGCAATGAGTTCCTTCACGGATTTGGCCGGCACCGATGGATGCGTCACCAGCATCAAAGCGGAAGAGGCGAAAAACGCAATCGGCGCCAGATCTTTGACCGGGTCGTACCCGAGCTTCGGATAAAGACTCTGGTTGATCACGAGCTGTCCCGCGGTCGCGAGCAACAGCGTGTAGCCGTCCGGTGCGGACCTTGCGGTGAGTTCGGCACCGATCGAACCGGCTGCGCCGGGGCGGCTGTCCACCACTACTGGCTGCTTCCACGCTTCATAGAGCTTCTGGCCGATCATGCGCGCGAACAGATCCGATGCGCCACCAACGGTTTGGCCGACAATGAAGTGTATCGGCTTGCCGGGATAGGTTTGGGCGACGGCGCGAGGCGCGCTCACCATGGCGGTCGCCGCAACTGCAGCGGTACAAAACAGCCTAGGGATCAACCGCGGTCTCATCGTGCACATTGTCGCAAAAAAAGGTCGGCATCATTATCCGCCTGACCCTCCAAAACATCTACAGGGAATTGCATCGGCGCCGAAAGCAAGATTCCCGGCGCGCGCGGGTACTTTCGATAGAATGCTAGCGGCTTATCCCGGGGGCAGTTCGCGATCCGCGCCGCCGCCACATCAGCCAGAGCGTCGCGGCGGTGGCTATTACCAGGAACGGGATCGAGCCGTAGTTGACGGCGTGCCAGCCGCTCTTGTTGAGCAGCACGCCGGAGGACATCGACGAGATCGCCATCGTCACGAAAATCAGGAAATCGTTGGCGGCCTGAGTCTTGGCGCGTTCGGCCGGCGCATAGCATTCGGTGAGCAGCGCGGATCCGCCGACGTACATGAAGTTCCACCCTATTCCTAACAGGAACGGGGCGGCCCAGAAATTGAACAGGCCGGTGCCGGCCAGCGCCGACACGATGCACACGAACAGCAGTACGATCCCGGCGAGGATCACGTTCATTACACCGAAGCGACTGATGAGCGATCCGGTGAAGAACGATGACCCGTACATCCCGATCATATGCCGATCACCGTGCCGACCTGAAAGCCCCCGCGACGGCCAATGGTCTTCATAAGCAGCGACGCAGGGATCGTCGTAATGGCCGAACCGATAATCAATGTCGTTTCCAGCTCGCGTCGGGATTGTACGTCGTCATCATGGTTGCGGTCGTCGCGGTGTTCTTTCCCAGGTTCTTCTCGTAGACCACCCCGTCCTGGTTGACCATGAAACTCATGATGCCCGAAGCACCATAACGCGCCGGATAGGCTATCACCGCAAAACCGCCGATCATCGTGCCCTTGACGAGATAGTCGTATGCGCCTCCCGCAGCGTCCTTCCCCTGCCTGGTGAGGATCCGGTAGAAGTAGCCATGATAGGGGGCAAGCAGCGCGGAGTCTAAGCGTGTGTAGCCATCCCTGGCCGCGCCCGCAAGCAGCGATCCGAGCGGGCTCGGCGGCTCGTCCGCCCTCTTCTGCCAATAGAGCCCATCGCGCTTGCCGGGCGTACTCACGAACCTGGGCGCGTATTCCAGAACGCCGTTGCCATCCACATCCAGATCCTGCGCGGCGTAGTCGCGCTCGGCGTCGGCGATCGCGAGGCAAACCTGGATCGCCGCCAGTTCGTTGCGGCCGATGCGGCGGGTAAGAATCTCTTGTTCTCCCAGCCGCGTATCGAAACGCCAACCGCGAGCGGATTTCACCAGCGGAATCGGCAACGGCCACTCGTCGTGACCGACCACGAGCACTGCCTTCGTATCGCCCTCGAGCACGAGCTTGTGGGCTTCGTTATAGGCCTTGATGAACGCGTCGCGGCCTCGCTTGTCTTCCACCGCGTCACCCGAACTGACGAGCTTGTTGCCGTAAGAACCCAGAAACAGGCTCAATAGCGGTTGATCGTTCAACTTGACGGCATCAACCAGCGCGGCAATCGCTGCCTCGGACGACGCAAAACTTTTTTGCTCTGCCGCCGCCGCCAGCGCCGCGGGCGCCGCAACCATCAGCGCCAAGGCGCAGAGTATCCCAGGCAGCCTGCCCCGCCAGTCATGCACACGCGAAACTCCTTCTCTTGGCATTTTCACCATGGTTTCCTCGAAGGATTCGAACAATTGCACAGATTGTGAGATGACTTGACCGCCGCTAGCGGCGGCGTGTCCCCGCGCTGTCCTGAGAGCCGCCGGAAGGCGCTGGCGCGGAAGAATTGTGTGTAGGTTGCGGAGCGGAAACATTACCCGCCGGCCGTGGTGCCGGAATACTGTTGGCGCCTGGAACCATTCCCTGGGTACTGGCGTGTCCGCGCGCGCTGTAGTCACGAACTTCCGCTCCGCGGCCAACGCCCTCGAACGCATGGGGCCGCTGCTCAACGACAGGGCGGCCGACTACAGCCGGTGGCGCCATCGGATGGCCAGGAACGCTGCCCGGTACGGGCGGGCTGCCGCGCACCATCGGAACAGCCGCGCCAGGAGCACCGCCTGCCGCTTGCGAGCCGCGACGTTGATCAGATCGGGTGGCGGGACCACCACGCGCATCCGGACGATTTCCAAGCGCGCCACGGCTCCCAGACGACGACGGATCGTAGCCGCGGAAATCGCCTCGCACCCCGGACGACACGCTGGTGCGCCCGAATTGCTGACGCAACGATGCAACCCCATAGGGAACGGCCCGGCGGTGGCCTGGATCGTGTTGCCAGACGTCCGGCGCACCCCTCATGGTGTTCCCCTGACGGTTCGCGTTCACCGTGTTGTAGTAATAGTTGTTGACGTTCACGATCCTGACATTGTGACGACGCCAGTCAAATGCGCCAAAGAAGAAATCCCGGTAAACCGGTATCCCGACGCCCCAGGCAAAACCGACCTGAAATCCGGGCCGCACGAAATAGCCGGGCCACGGCGCCCAATAGACCGGCGGATACGCCGGCCACCACCAGGGTCCATAGATCATGTTTGGATCGTAGTACGGCACGTAGATCGTCTGCGGGTATGCCGGCTCGATCACGACCATCTGCTCCTGCTGGTCAACCCGGATCTGGTCGGTCGACCTGAGATTTCCTGCGGCATACGCCGCCTGGCGCAATTTCTGGACCGCATCCATCACCTGCGTCTGCTGCGCGAGGAACGCATCGCCGAGCCTCTGCATCCAGTCCAGCCTTTCGTCCATCATCATCAGAATCTGCGGAAACGCCACGAGCGATTTGACGCTAGGGTCCCAATCCGCCTGTTCAACCGACCGCACCGCTTCGTCGCCGTTGAGGTTAGGATTGGCCCTTGACCAGCGCGCGGCCTGCACGACCTCGAATGGATAAGTTGCCGCCATCAGAATCTGGGACAGCAGCGAGTCGGGGTAAAGCGCAATCGGCGCCATCATCTGATCGAGTTCCGCCTGCGTAAACGCGGACCCGTCCTGCCCCGGCGCCATTTCCTGCGCGAGCGCAACCGACACGGTCAACAGCAGCAGCACGAGCAGCCGAGTCAAAGCATTCCTGGCGCGCGCTTTCATGGGTAACTCCTCTCTCGGCGAATGCCGCCTCGCCAATAATACGATGGTACAACGCATGAGGTTTTTGCGCGTGTACCCGTGTTGGTTCGATTCGCCCGCGCGCCGGGAATTCCAGCCGGAAAATGTAACAATTTGTTGCTTCAATCGATTCGGCTTTAATTCGCCACGTGTGACGCTGTGACACGCGACACCAGAACTACTGACGCTGCCGTTCAGATATTGGCGGCTCTGCCGCACTCCAGCCGCCTCCCAGCGCCTGGACCAGCGTGACCGCCGCAACGAGGCGCTGCCCCAGCACGCTGACCGCATTGACTTCGTTGTTCAGTTGCGCGGCCTGAACGATGACGACGTTGAGAAAGTTGACAGTCCCGGCTTTGTACTGATTAACGGTCAGCTCGGTCGATTGGCGCGCGGCCTGCACCGCATCGTCCTGCGCGCGGGCTTCTTGCTCGAGAATGCGCAACGCGGCCAGATTGTCCTCCACTTGCTGGAACGCGGTTAGCACCGTCTGGCGGTAGGTCGCGACATTGACGTCATAGGCCGCCTGCGCCTGCAACGTGACGGCTCGCCGCAGCCCGCCGTCGAACAGGGTTTCCGCCAGCGCGGGGCCGACTGACCAGAAGCGGTGCGGGATGGTAAACCAGTCGGGCGGGCTGTTGGCGCGAAAGCCCGTGCTCGCCGACAGGGTAAGCGACGGGAAATACGCCGCCTTGGCCACGCCAATCTGCGCATTGGCCGCCGCCATCTGCCGTTCGGCAGCCGCGATATCGGGCCGGCGTTCGAGCAATTGCGACGGCAGGCCGGCCGGAATGTCGGGGATTGCAACCACCAATTGCTCGGCCTGCATCGACAATTCCGCCGGCGGCTTGCCGATGAGAATCGCGATCGCGTGTTCAAATTGCGCGCGCTGCACGCCGACGTCGATCGCCTGGGCCTGAGTGCTCTTCAATTGCGTCTCGGCCTGCACCACGTCGACGCGCGCCGCCACGCCGGCGTTATAGCGGTTACGCGTAAGATCAAGCGACTTCTGGTACGCGGCCACCGACGTATCGAGCAGCTGCCGCCGCGTATCGAGCACGCGCAGCTGGAAATAATTGATGGCGAGTTGCGCCTGCGCAAGCAGGCGCACATTGGCGACGATGGCGGCGCTTGCCTGCGCGCTCGCGACATTGCTCTCGATGTTGCTCCGCACGCTACCCCACAGGTCGGGCGCCCACGAAGCGGTGAGCGGAAGATTGAAGACATTGACTGGCGCAGTGGTATTCGTTGCCGCGCCGGCGACATTCGGCGCGCGGCTGCGCGTGGCGGTGGCGGTCACCCCGAGCGTCGGCCACAAGCCCGCGCGTGCCTGTTCGACAACCGCTTCGGCCTGCCGCAAACGCGCTTCCGCCACGCGCACGTTCTCGTTCGACACGTTAATCTGTTCGATCAGTGCGTTCAACTTGGGCTCGCCGAAAATCTCCCACCACTTGCCGCGTCTCACTTCGTCACGCGGCTGCGCGGGTTTCCAGTCCCCCGCTTCCTTGAACGCGGCGGCCGTTGGCGCCGGCGGGCGCACGTAGTTCGGTCCGACCATGCAGCCACCGAGCAGCGCCAGTGCGGCCGCAGCTACGAGTCCGCGCGTAACCATGCAGATCAACTTCATCTCGTCTCCAATGCAACTCTGCCCGTCCTGCGGTCCCGCACGCGCTGGCACCACAGGCGAAAACGGTCCAGATAAATATAGACCACCGGTGTCGTGTACAGCGTGAGCAACTGACTCAATATCAGGCCGCCGACGATCGAAATCCCGAGCGGCCGGCGCAGCTCGGCGCCTTCGCCGAAACCAAGCGCGAGCGGTATTGCCCCAAGCAGGGCCGCCATGGTAGTCATCATGATCGGGCGGAACCGCAGCAGGCACGCCTCGAAGATCGCCTCCTCGGGGCTCTTGCCGTGCTTGCGCTCGGTCTCCAGCGCGAAGTCGATCATCATGATCGCNNGGCAGCGTCGACAGGATGGTGATCGGATGCACGTAACTCTCGTAGAGCATGCCGAGCACGAGGTACACCGCGATGAACGCCGCCAGAATCAGCCACGGCTGGCTGGCGAGCGAGGCCTGAAACACGCGCGCCGTGCCCTGGAAGCTGCCGTGTATGGTAGTCGGCACGCCCATGCGGTCGAGTGCATCCGTCACCGCCTGCGTCGCGTCGGAGAGCGAAATCCCGGGCGGCAGGTTGAACGAGATCGTCGAGGCGGCGAACTGGCCCTGGTGGTTAACGCCGAGCGCCGTGTTGGTCGGCTCGTAGCGGCTGAACGCGGCGAGCGGCACCTGCGCCCCGCCCGGCGCGCTCACGTACACATTCTTCAGCGTCTCGGGACTTTGCCAGAACTGGGGCGCGGCCTCCATCACCACCCGGTACTGGTTGAGCGGGTTGTAAATGGTCGAGACCTGGCGCTGGCCGAAAGCGTCATTCAGCGTCGCATCGATCATCCTTGGCGTGACGCCGAGCTTCGCGGCGGTGTCGCGATCGATGACGAGCGAAGTTTGCAGGCCCTTGTCCTCCTGGTCGGTGTTGACGTCCACCAGTTCTGGCACCTGGCCCAGCGCCTGCCGGATGCGCGGCTCCCAGGCGCGCAGCTCCTCCAGATCATCCGCCTGCAGTGTGTACTGGTACTGCGCGTTAGCCTGCCGCCCGCCAACGCGGATGTCCTGTACCGGAACTAGGAACAAGCTCGCCCCCGGCTCGCGCGCGAGTTTGCCGCGCAGCCGCGCGATCACCTGGTCCGCGGAGATCACGCGTTCCTTGATCGGCTTGAGCGTCACGAACATGGACCCTCTGTTGCGCTGGCCGCCGCCGGTGAAAGCAATCACGTTCTCCACCGCCGGATCCTGGCGCACGATCTCGACGAAGTCGGCAAGCTTCGGCCGCATCGCCTGGAACGAGATGCTCTGGTCGGCCTGGATGTTGCCGATCAGCCGGCCGGTGTCCTGCTGCGGGAAGAAGCCCTTGGGCACGATGATGTACAGGTAAACATTCAGGCAGACGGTGCACACGAGCAGCACGAGCATGAAAAGTCTGTGCTTGAGCGCCCAGGCGAGCGTAACCTCGTAGCCACGCAGCACCGCCGCAAATGCGCGCTCGCTCAGGCGGTACAGGCGTCCGTGCGTGCGCCCGCGCTCGGGCCGCAGCAGCCGCGCGCACATCATCGGCGTGGCAGTGAGCGAAACCACCAGCGAGATCAGGATCGCCACCGACAGGACCACCGCGAACTCGCGGAACAGCCGTCCGATGATACCGCCCATCAGAAGAATCGGGATGAACACCGCGATCAACGACAGGCTCATCGAGAGCACCGTGAAACCGACTTGGTGGCTGCCCTCCAGGGCGGCCTGCATGGGCGGCACGCCTGCTTCGATGCGGCGCGAAACGTTCTCCAGCACGACGATGGCGTCATCCACCACGAAGCCCGTGGCAATGGTAAGCGCCATCAGCGAGAGATTGTTGAGGCTGTAGCCGCACAGGTGCATGACGCCGAAGGTGCCGACCAGCGACACCGGCACCGCCACGCTCGGGATCAGCGCCGTGCGCCAGTCGCGCAGGAAGAAGAACACCACCATGATCACCAGCGCGATCGAGGTCATGAGCGTGCGCTCGGTGTCGCGCAGCGAGGCCCGGATCGTCGGCGTGCGGTCCATCGCGACCGCGAGATCGATCGCGCTTGGGATCGAGGTGGCGAGCATCGGCAGCAGCGCCGTGACCCGATCGACGGTCTCGATGATGTTCGCGTTGGGCTGGCGGTAGAGGATCACCAGCACCGCCGGCCTGCCGTTAGCCGAGCCTTCGTTGCGCAGGTCCTGCACCGAGTCGACGACCTCGGCCACGTCCGAAAGGCGCACGGCGGCGCCGTTGCGGTACGCCACGATGAGCGGCATGTATTCAGCCGCTGTCTTCGCCTGGTCATTGGCGAGGATCTGCCAGTGGCGCTCGCCGTCTTCGATCGCGCCCTTCGGCCGGTTCGCGTTCGTCGCCACGATTGCCGTGCGCACGTCCTCGAGGCCGATGCCGTACTTGTTGAGCGTTGCGGGGTTCAACTCCACCCGCACCGCCGGCAGCGAACTGCCGCCCACGGTCACCTGGCCGATGCCCTTCACCTGCGAGAGCTTCTGCGCAAGAACGGTCGACGCCGAGTCGTACATCTGGCCACGGCTCATCGTCGCCGAGGTGAGCGAGAGGATCATGATCGGCGCATCGGCCGGGTTCACCTTGCGGTAGGTCGGGTTGCTCGGCAGGCCGGTGGGCAGCAGCGTCCGCGCGGCGTTGATTGCCGCTTGCACGTCGCGGGCGGCGCCGTCGATGTCGCGGCTGAGGTCGAACTGCATGGTAACGCGGGTCGAGCCGAGCGAGCTCGAGGAGGTAATCTCCGTAATGCCGGCGATGCGGCCGAGCGCGCGCTCGAGCGGCGTCGCCACCGTCGCGGCCATGGTCTCGGGGCTCGCGCCGGGCAGCCCGGCCGACACCGAGATGGTCGGGAAGTCCACCTGCGGCAGCGGCGACACGGGCAGCAGCCCGAACGCGATCGCGCCGGCGAGCGCGATGCCCAACGTGAGCAGCGAAGTGGCGACCGGCCGTTCGATGAAAGGCGCCGAGATGTTCATGGCCGTGCATCCCCGGGCCGGCTTTCGGCCGCTGCCCCGCGCGCGCGCCGGGCGAGGCGATCGAACGCGAGATAGATCACCGGCGTCGTGAACAACGTGAGCACCTGGCTCACGAGCAAGCCGCCCACCATCGTGATCCCGAGCGGATGGCGCAGCTCGGAGCCGACGCCGGTGCCGAGCATCAGCGGCAGCGCGGCGAGCAATGCTGCCATCGTCGTCATCAGAATCGGCCGAAAACGCAGCAGGCACGCCTGGCGGATAGCCTCGCGCGGGCTCTTGCCCTCCTTGCGCTCGGCGTCGAGCGCGAAGTCGATCATCATGATCGCGTTCTTCTTGACGATGCCGATCAGCAGGATGATGCCGATGATCGCAATAATTCCGATGTCGTTACCCGAAATCATGAGCGCGAGCAGCGCGCCGACGCCGGCCGAGGGCAGCGTGGACAGGATCGTGACCGGGTGGATGTAGCTCTCGTAGAGCACGCCCAGGACTATATACATCGTGACGATCGCCGCGAGGATCAGGAGCAGCGTGTTGTCGAGCGAGGCCTGGAAAGCGAGCGCCGCGCCCTGGAAGCGCGTCTGCGCGCTGAGCGGCATGCCGATGTCCTGTTCGGCGGCGCGGATCGCCTTCACCGCGTCGCCGAGAGACGCGCCGCGCGCGAGATTGAACGAGATGGTCGCGGCCGGAAACTGGGCCAGATGATTGATCAGCAGCGGCGTGGGCTTCTCGGTCACGCGCGCGAGCGTGCTGAGCCGCACCGGCTCCCCGCTCGAGGACGTTACGTAGATGTCCTCAAGCGCGGCAGGGCCTTGCTGGAACTCGGGTTTTACTTCCAGCACCACGCGATACTGGCTCGTCTGCGTGAAGATCGTGGAGATGAGCCGCTGCCCGAACGCGTTGTAAAGCGCGTTGTCGATGGCCCCCGTCGTGACGCCGAGCCGGCCCGCGCTCGCGCGGTCGATCTCGACGTACGCCTGTAAGCCCTCGTCCTGCAAATCGCTTGCCACGTCCGCTAGCTGCGGCAGTTCGCGCAGCCGCTCGGTGAGCCTCGGCACCCAGACGCTAAGCTCATCGGGATCGGCGTCCTCGATGCTGAATTGGTACTGCGTGCGGCTGACACGGTCCTCGATGGTGAGGTCCTGCACCGGCTGCATGTAGAGCGCAATGCCTTCCACCTGCGCGAGCCTGGGCTGAAGGCGCCGGATGACATCCACGGCGGTGTCTTTCGAAAACCAGCGACTGCGCTCGGCAAGTGGTTTGAGGTTTATGAGCACGCGCCCGCTGTTGAGCGTGG
>PLYS01000621.1:0-8491 GCA_003153455.1 Betaproteobacteria bacterium
CTGCCCGTGATTATGGATGCCGATGATGTCCCCCGCCACCGCATCTTCACTCCTCACGCGCTCGTTCGCCATGAACGTGTGCACGTTGCCGAGCTTCATCCCGCGCCCGATCCGCACATGATGCACCTTCATGCCGGGCTGGTAGCGACCCGAGCATACACGGAAGAAAGCGATCCGGTCGCGATGCTTGAGGTCCATGTTCGCCTGGATCTTGAACACGAAGCCGCTAAAGGGACTCTCCGCGGGCTGGACCATGCGGCTGCCGCCATCGCGCGGCTGCGGCGGCGGTGCCCACTCGACCAGCGCGTGCAGAATTTCCTGTACGCCGAAATTATTGATGGCCGAACCGAAAAACACCGGCGATTGTTTGCCCGCCAGAAAGCGCTCGAGATCGAACGGCGTGCTCGCGCCGCGGACCAGTTCAATGTCTCTTCGCAGCGCGCTCACCTCGTCCGGAAACAATGCATCGAGCTGCGGGTTCGCGAGGCCTTCTATCATCTCGAAGTCCGCGCTGCGACGCTCCTCGCCCGGGGTAAAGCGCATCAACCGATCGTGCAGCAGATGGAACACGCCGCGGAACGCCTTGCCCATGCCGATCGGCCACGTAATCGGCGCGCAGTCGATATTCAGCACCGACTCGATCTCCTCGAGCAGCGCGACCGGCTCGCGNNGCGGCGTCGATCACCATCACCGCCGCGTCCACCGCGGTGAGCACGCGGTAGGTGTCCTCCGAGAAATCCTCGTGCCCGGGCGTGTCGAGCAGGTTCACGGTGTGGCCGAGGTACTCGAACTGCATCACCGAACTTGTCACCGAAATGCCGCGCTGTTTCTCGACCTCCATCCAGTCGGAAGTGGCGTGACGCGAACTCTTGCGCGCTTTCACCGTGCCCGCCATCTGGATCGCGCCGCCGAACAGCAGCAGCTTCTCGGTGAGCGTGGTCTTGCCCGCGTCGGGATGCGAGATAATAGCGAAGGTACGGCGGCGCGCGACATCGCGCACCAGATCGGCGGGGAAAGCAGGCGCATTCATCGGATTGGGCTATCCATACAAGGCTGCAGCGCGAACGAGACTCGGCCGCGGGAAACAAAAAACCGCCGGCCGGCATGCGGCGGGCGGCAAGGAAGGCGCGGATTATACCAAAGCGTCACCCTTGGAGCGGTATAAGTCCTTCCGTCAGTCAAGCGTGGGTCAAGTCATGGGTCAACCGGATGCTGATCTTCGGTGTAGGCGTGGGCGCTCACGACTCGGTCAGGTTCTTGACGATGATCTTCGCAATCCCGCCTTCAAGCGTCATCGACTCCCTCACAACTTCGATAATGTGCTTGCGGGTCGCATCGGCGATGAAGCCGAGTACCCTGGTGGGATCCTGCGTCAGCTGCGCGACCAACTCATCGAGGTCGAAATCAGCGGCAAAAGTGCAGTCGAGGACGGACGGTTGAGGATTGGTCAGAAACGCATACCCATCTCGCGCGCTGACGCTGATGATCTCGTCCGATAAGTGCTTCTTGCTTTTCTGCAGGCCGGTGGCGCTCGAATTGATCAGAAAGCCGAGACAGCATGGAGTGGTCGCCACAACGACGACAAACTTCTCCTTCGGCGGATTGGTGAAAGAACAAAAAAGCCGCAGAATGCGGCCGGGGACAATCAGCTCTTCAAGCGACTGGATCACGCCGTGCGCGGCTTGGCGTGATGCACCGAATCCCTTTTCGCATGCGCCTCGCCGGGATTCCGGTCCTTGAGATGCGAGGCAACGGCCCCGGCATCCCGAAGCTCGTCGATCAGATCGTCAAGCTTCATCTCGCCATTCGGATCGGCGTTCTCAAACGCGTTGCCTTTGTGACTCAGCTTCTTGAGCCTGCCAAACGGCATCGTGCCGTACTTGCGCGACGCGTCCAGGAGGCAGGCCATATCCGATCTGCTGAGAAGGTCCGTATCCGGCGCCCCCCTTGCGCTGACGTAGATGGCATTCACCTCGAGCATTTCGAGCGCTTCGGGAAATTGCAGATCCCATTTCGCGCACCCGTCCACGTACTTAATGATTTCGTAGGCGGCGCTTGGAACCGGTCCGTGTTCGAGCGCATAGAACGTCTCGCCGTAGATCTGGCGCCCGTATTCCTGCAAGTGTTTCCGGTCAGCGTAGTACAGGCACTTCAGAACGTTGTACACGTTGGCCGGATTTGGAAGACGCGTAACCACGAACAGCATCGCGTGGAGCGCCTTGCGTTGATCGAATTTTACCTTGGCCATGTTCAACCGGGGATGCAGAAATATATTCTACCCTATCCGCGCTTCGGAGAATACCTCTAAATGTTCGCGGACTTCCTATCATGAAAGCGGCACGATATGGCTCTAGCAGCTTGACCCAAAACGGTTCGTCACTCCGGAGAAAGCCGGAGTCCAGGATTCTTGAACCAGAAAAAACAAAGAGCTCTGGATTCCGGCCTGCGCCGGAATGACGAAGAAGCCAGTCTTGATATCGATTTGCATCATGCTGCTAAGCTGCCAGCCTCTGCACGCCCTTGGGCGGTTTCTGCTTCGCGTGCCACAAGTCATACTGCATCTGCATCCCGAGCCAGAGGTCGGGACTGGTGCCGAGCGCCTTCGACAACCGCAACGCCATATCAGCGGTGATCCCTGCCCTGCCGTTTATGATCGCGGAGAATGCCTGACGCGAAACACCAAGCTTTTTCGCCGCCTCGGTTACACTTACGCCTTCAGGAAGATATTCCTTAAGCACCTCTCCGGGATGTGCAGGATTGTGCATCTCCATATTTCGCCTCTCAGTGGTAAATCACAGCGGCAGTGTAAAGTGCTACTTTACGTCTGTCAAAATCGTTCGGCTTTATGAGGTTATCACGTGCCGGCGATGTAAAATTCTACTCGGCGCATTTTTCTGGCGTAACGGACAAAGGAGATATCAATGGCTACTGAGAAAAAACTCACCGGCAAGGTCCCGCGCGAAGCAATCCGGACGCTCGAGATACCCCGCCTCCCGCACGAGATCATCGCCGGTTTCGCCAAGCTCATCGACCTGACCGGAACGGTGTCCGACGCAATGGACAATCTCGGCCTCGCCGGCGCGATTCCCGCGTCGGTGCTGGCGCCAACCCTGCCGGCCAAGCGCATCGTCGGACAGGCTGTAACGGTGCGCAACGTCGAGCGCCAGCAATCGGTATTCCGCAGCGCGGCCGAGGCCATCAACCGCATGGGCGAGACCGAGGCCTATAACCTCGCCGAACCTGGAGACGTGATAGTGATCGAGGGACTCGCCGGCGTTTCGAACATGGGCGGGCAATCGGCGACCATCGCTCATCGCCAAAAGTGTGCGGGCGCCGTGATCGACGGCGCCTACCGCGATCCCGATGCCTCCCGCGAACTGGGCTTCCCGATCTGGGCGCGCGGCGTCACCCAGATCACCGGCAAATGGCGCCTCGAAACAGTCGAGATCAACGGCCGGGTGCACATCGCCGGTGTTTCTGCAGACGCCGGTGACCTCGTCGTCGCCGATGACGCGGGCGTGGTGTTCATCCCGCGCCAGCACGCTGCCGCCGTGCTCGACGAGTCGCGCAAAATCGACGCCGGCGACAGCAGGCGCAAGCAGGACATCGCTGCCGGCGCGGATATCGCGGTGCTTGTGCAGAAAAAATACAAGTAGCGGGTTATCATCAACGGTCATCGCGGCCCGCTGTTCACCACGACGTTTGGCCGGCACTGTTGGGGAGCCGAGCATGACACACATGGAATTTCGCGGCGTCTTTCCTTATCTGGTTTCACCAATCGACGAGCGTGGTCGGGTCAAGGACGCGGTACTGACGCGACTCGTAAACGATCTGATCGACGCGGGTGTCCACGGCTTGACGCCGCTCGGATCGACCGGCGAGTTTGCCTACCTGAATCGAGAGCAACGCCGTCGCATCGCCAAGGTCGTGGTGCAGGCGACGCGACGCAGGGTGGCGGTCGTGGCCGGTGTCGCGACGACTACGATTTCCGACGCGGTCGAACAGGTCACCGCCTACGAGGCGCTTGGAGTTGACGGCATTCTTGCGATTCTCGAGGCCTATTTTCCGCTCAACGAGGATGGTGTGGTCGCCTATTTCACCGCGATGGCAAACGCAACCGCGTTGCCGGTCGTTCTATATACGAATCCGCAGTTTCAGCGCAGCGACCTCACGCTGCCTGCCATCGAGCGCCTCGTCAAGGTCGACAACATCCGCTACCTCAAGGACGCATCGTCGGATACCGGCCGGCTGCTCAGCATCATCAACGCCGTGGGGGACCGCATACGCGTGTTCAGCGCNNGCGTGCAGTTGTATGGCCTGTGCCGCGCCGGCAAATGGGAGGAGGCGGTGCGACTGCAGCGCAGCCTCTGGCGCATGAATCGGGTCTTCGCCAAATATAACTTGGCGGCATGCATCAAGGGTGGCCTGGAGCTTCAGGGCTATGAGGTCGGCGCACCCCTGCCGCCTCAGATCCCACTATCCGAGGCGGGTCGCGCCGAGATCAAGGGCGTTCTTGCCGACCTTGGGGCGTTGGAAGCCGTGCGCGCAGTGAGCTAGACGCCTATGCCTGACCTTTGCTTTCACACCGGCGCGCGCGAGCACATCCGCGCGCGCTGTTGAAGCATGCGTTAGGCATCGAAAACTCGCATTGTGGCGTATTCAATGCGCATGTTGGTCTTTGGATCGGACGACACCCTTTACCGGTTGCCGGGCACGAAGTTCACGGGCATGCTCCATAATCCAGGCCGCTATCGCATCCCGCTCTTTGCCGGGCAGAGAGTACGGATGGCTGAGGCTGTCGTTGAGATCCAAAATCGAGTGCCCAGCCGAGTCGTTCGGCTTACATACGGTATGCTGACCTTCGACGATGAAGGGCGATTGGACAGTAAAGTATTTGAGCGACAGCAAGCTGCGCGTGCAGAACTTGCTTTGTTCGAGCCCGAGAGAAGCCGCACCAAGATCGTTGACGCAAGCAGCCGCTTCGTTGCGAACGGCGGACGCTGGCTTCCCTCGCCGTCATTGGCCCGTCTGGTTCGTCACGCAGCACTCGGGAGAATAAAATGCCAGTCGGTGTAACGTCGCTAACCTGGCATTCAACCCGTCCTGCGCGAAAAGCCACGCAGGCCGGTTAATTCCACGGTAGACCAGCGGGCGAACCGCCCTACCAGGAGAATACATGAAGAGTTTTATGGCCATGTCATGGCAAGCCCGTTTCACTATAAATGCAATCACTTTCATCGCGGCGGTGTTCGCGTACTGCGGCGTGGCACCAGCACAGACGGGTCGCCCCGGTGCTAGCGCGATAGCGACCGCTGTGCTGGGCGTACTGCCGCAGGTGCCACTCTACTGGCATCTGGATACTTATCGAACCCGCGCCGCAGCGCAGCGCGCTATGGGAGCACGCGGTACGGTCGTGGAGTTATTCGGTAAAGTGTGGCTCTTAACTATTGCCGAGGCCGACTGGCGGCCATCCGGCGGTGACCGGGTTGCCAAGATCGGCCCACTCCAGCTAGGCTCAGGCGGAAGCTTCACCGCCAGCTACCTGGAAGGCACAACGTTTCCGGGCTTTCAAACGGACGTGCATCAGCATGCTGGACCTGAGGCGCTGTATACGGTCTCTGGAGAGGTCTGCTTGGAGACACCTC
Source organism: Betaproteobacteria bacterium (assembly GCA_003153455.1). GTDB lineage: Bacteria > Pseudomonadota > Gammaproteobacteria > Burkholderiales > SG8-41 > PALSA-1004. The sequence goes on from PLYS01000621.1 coordinate 5,646, forward strand.
AGGGCAAGATGGTCGGGCGAGCGGGAGGGGAACCTCTTCTCGTAGCGGGCGGCCAGCCGATGCAGCTCACTAGCACTGGCACTACGACACGCCGCTCGATCGTTCTCGTGCTTCATGGCTCGTCACAACCATGGAAGGTTCCTGCGAGTGGCTGGTCCCCGAAGGGACTGTGCACCAGTAGCTGAACGACAGACGTCTAACTTTAGCTGCAGCGCACGCCGCCGGCGCCGCTGAGCACGACGTTCAGCGTCAGATTGCACCCATCTCGCGAAGTCGGGTATCATTCCGTCATGCAAGTCGCTTCAGGTACCGTAGTCGGCGGCAAGGTCGTCGTCGAGGGACTCTCTCTTCCGGAGGGAACGGCCGTAACCGTGCTCGCTCGAGGCGATGAAGCGGTTGTGAGACTCCCGCCCCAAGAGGAAGCTGATCTTCTTGCTGCCCTCGACGAGGCTGACCGAGAAGACGGCATTCCTGCCGAGGAGTTTTTCGCGCGGCTCCGCCGTTTCGGCTGATCTTGGCGCTCGGGGTCCGAATCAAACCTCGCGCGCAGCGCGAGATCGAACGAGCAGCACAATGGTGGGCCGAAAATCGGCTCGCCGCTCCGGGAGCCGTGCGCAAGGATATTGAGGCCGCCTTGGCCCTGCTCGTTGAAGAGCCCGGCATCGGCACCAAGGTCGAAACGCCGCGTTCCGATGTAGTTCGTAGGCTGTACCTCCCTCGAGTCAAGTACTTCGTCTACTACCGCGTCCGCAGTAGGTTTCTCGAGGTAATCGCTTTCTGGCATTCGAGCCGCGAAGAAGGTCCATCGCTCTGAAGAGGTGACGCCGCACATTCGGCAGCAAAGCGTTTGAGCGACGGCAAGCTGCGCGTGCAGAAGAATTAACGGCTACAATATCCGCAACCTCCAAGAAGAGACGCCGCCGTGACCGTCGCCGCCCACTTCGAAATGCTTTACTCGCAGTTTCTCGATCCGCAAGGCAAGGTCGCCACCACGTTTCCCGCGTTCGCCAAAGATGCCGCGGCGCTGATACCGCTCTACAAAGCTATGGTGCTGATGCGCACCTACGACGCCAAGGCGATCGCGCTGCAGCGCACCGGCCAGCTCGGCACCTACGCCTCGATACTCGGCAAGGAAGCAGTCGAGGCCGGCGTCGGCGCGGCGATGGAGAAGGACGATGTGCTCTTCTGCACTTACCGTGAGAACGGTGTCCAGATCATGCGCGGCGTCACGATGCGCGAACTGTTTGTTTACTGGGGCGGCGACGAGCGCGGCAGCGATTTTGCGGGTCCGCGCCGTGACTTCCCGGTGTGCATCACGATCGCGTCGCAGTGCCTGCACGCGGTCGGCGTAGCTTACGCGATCAAGCTGCGCAAGCAGCCGCGTGTCGCGGTATGCATGCTCGGCGACGGCGCCACCTCCAAAGGCGATTTCTACGAGAGCATCAATGCCGCCGGCGCGTGGCAACTGCCGGTGGTCTTCGTCGTCACCAACAATCAATGGGCGATCTCGGTGCCGCGCAAAACCCAAAGCGCCGCACAAACATTGGCGCAGAAAGCGATAGCCGCCGGCTTCGAGGGCGTGCAGGTCGACGGCAACGACGTGGTCGCGGTGCACCACGCGATGCGCGAAGCGCTCGCCAAAGCGCGCTCGGGCGGCGGGCCGGCGCTGATCGAGGCCGTGACCTATCGCCTCGCCGATCACACCACCGCCGACGACGCGTCGCGCTACCGCCCTCCCGAAGAACTCGCCGAAGCATGGAAGCGCGAGCCGGTGCTGCGCCTGCGCAATTACCTCTCTGAAGCGGGCGTGTGGAATAGGTCACTGGAGGAAGAACTGCTCAGGCAATGCAACGAACAGGTGCAGGCAGCGGCACAGGCCTACCTCGACACGCCGCCGCCCCCAGTCGAGCAGATGTTCGACCATCTTTACGCGACGCTGCCGGCGGCTTTTGCCGCACAGCGCGCGGCGATGCTTGCCGCGGCTGAAACGGGTTCGATCTAGTGATAGCGCAGATCACGCTCGTTGAAGCGGTCAATCTGGCGCTCACGCGCGCCATGGCGGATGACCCCGATGTGATCGTGCTCGGCGAGGACGTAGGCCGCGACGGCGGCGTGTTTCGCGCCACCATCGGCCTGCTCGACAAATTCGGTCCTGAGCGCGTAATCGACACCCCGCTCGCCGAAAACCTGATCGCCGGCATGGCGATCGGCATGGCGGCCGAGGGATTGAAACCGGTGTGCGAAATCCAGTTCTCGGGCTTTGCTTACACCACGCTCGATCAGATGCTCAATCATGCCGGCCGTATGCGGCATCGCACCCGCGGCCGGCTGTCGTGCCCGATGGTGTTGCGCACGCCGTGCGGCGCCGGCATCCATCCGCCCGAGCACCACTCGGAAAGCCCGGACGCGATGTTCGCGCATATCCCCGGCATTCGTGTCGTCTACCCGTCGTCACCCAAGCGCGCCTACGGTTTGTTGCTCGCCGCAATCCGCGATCCCGATCCAGTGGTGTTTCTCGAACCTACCCGGCTCTATCGTCTATTCAAGGAGGACGTCGCTGACAATGGCGAGGCGCTCGCGCTCGACACCTGCTTTACGCTGCGTGAAGGCACTGACATCACGCTGGTGACGTGGGGCGCGATGGTGCATGAGACACTGCAAGTTGCCGATGAACTGGGTGGACAAGGTATAGTCGCCGAGGTCATCGACGTCGCCACGCTGAAGCCGGTCGATTTCGATACCATCCTCGCGTCGGTGGCCAAGACCGGACGGTGCGTGGTGGTGACCGAAGCGCCGCGGCATTGCAGCATTGCGTCCGAAATCGCAGCGACGCTCGCCGAGCAGGG
>PLYS01000621.1:8499-12282 GCA_003153455.1 Betaproteobacteria bacterium
ACACTATGAAAATCTTCAAGCTGCCCGATCTGGGCGAAGGCCTGCAGGAAGCGGAAATCGTCCAATGGCACGTCAAAGCGGGCGACGAAGTCGCGCTCGACCAACCGCTGGTTTCGGTCGAGACCGCGAAGGCAATCGTCGACATCCCCGCCCCCTACGCGGGCAGGATCGTCAAGCTCTACGGCACTGAGCGCGATGTCGCGCACGTCGGCCAGCCGCTGATCGCATTCGAGGGTGGTGAAGACACCGACACAGGCACCGTCGTCGGCAAAGTCGAGGTCGGCCAGAAAGTGCTCGCCGAGGCGCCCGCCGCGGCGACGCCGCTCGCGCACGGCATCAAGGCGATGCCGGCGGTACGCGCGTTGGCGCGCAAACTCAACATCGATCTCGCGATGGTGACGCCGACCGGCGCCGATGGCTTGATCACCGTCAACGACGTGCAGCGCGCGGCACGCATCCTCGCCGAACTCGGCCCGCAGGAACTGCTGCGCGGCGTGCGCAAGGTGATGGCGCAAAGCATGACGCTCGCGCACGCGGAAGTCGCCTGCGCCACCATCATGGACGACGCCGACATCAACGCCTGGCCTGAAGGCGCCAGCGTCATGCTGCGCCTGATCGGCGCGCTGGTTGCCGCCTGCCGCGCCGAGCCGTCGCTCAATGCCTGGTATGACAGTCAGGCAGTCGGCAGACGGTTATTGAAAAACGTCGATCTTGGCATCGCAGTCGATACGCCGGACGGCCTGCTGGTGCCGGTGTTGCGCAACATCGAGAAGCGCCCGCCGGAGGAACTGAAAACCTCGCTCGCCAAGCTGATCCAGGACACGCGCAATCGTAAAGTGCCGCCCGAAGACCTGCGCGCCAACACCATCACGCTGTCGAACTACGGCTCGATCGCGGGCCGCTATGCTTCGCCGATCGTGCTTCCGCCGACGGTTGCGATTGTCGGCGCGGGACGCATCAGCAAGGAAGTGGTTGCCGTCGACGACAAACCTGCGGTGCACCGCATGCTGCCGTTGTCGGTGACCTTCGATCACCGCGCAGTGACCGGCGGCGAAGCCGGACGCTTTCTCGCCGCGATGATGGCCGACTTGCAGCGCCCCGATTAACTGCTAATCCCCACTCACTACTCCCTGATCAGACCATCACGTAAAGCATCTTTGTTCGGCGTCAGGCCGAGCCCCGGGCCGGCGGGAATCTTCACGATGTTGTTTTCCGGGCGCGGCGGATTGATGAACACCTGCTCACCCACCGCCTGCATGTCGAGATGGAATTCAACCCGCCAACCGTTCATCAATCCCGCCATCGTGTGCATGTTAAATAGCGGCCAGCCGCCGCCGTTGGCGATCGGCATATTGAACGCCTGCGCCATGTGCGCCACTTTGAGGGTTTCGGTGTATCCGCCGTTGTAGCAGCAATTGGGCTGCACGATATCCACCGCCTGATGCTCGATCAGCTGCCGCAGGCGCCAGCGATGGCCTTCGTTCTGCCCGGCGGCAATCGGAATGCCGGTGTGCCGGCGCAGATCGGCAAGCGCGCGCGTATCGTTCTGATACAACGGCTCCTCGAACCAGAACATGTTGCAATCCTCGATCGCCCGGCACAGCAGGCGCGCTTCGACCGGGTTGAACTTGTAGTTGGCGTCCATCATGAGCTCGATATCCGGCCCGATCGCCTCTCGCACCAGGCGCACCCGCGCCGCATCCTCCTGCCAGCCCTTTTTGTCCACGCCGACCACCATCTTCAGGCGGCGGTGACCGTTCTTCACCTGCAATTTGGCGGCCTCCACCAGCTGTTCCCGGTCATACTCGTGAAAGCCGAACGTGCAATAGGTCGGTGCCCAGTCGCGCGCGCCGCCGAGCAGCTGCGCCACCGACCGCCCGACCAATTTGCCGTGGATGTCCCAGCACGCGATATCGATGCAGGACAGCGCGCTCGATATCACGCCGGTCATGCTGCGCTGATTCAGCTCCCACCATATTTTTTCGTGGATCGCCTCGGTATCGCGCGGATCCATGCCCTTGACCACCGGCAGCAACTCCTTCTCGAGCGCCGTCACCACGGCGAACGGCAGGAATGCCCCTCCCGTCATGCCGAAACCCACGTAGCCGTCATCGGTCTCTACCTCGCAAGACACGATCCTGCGGTTGAACGGTTTTGCGAGTAACGGCACTGGTACCGAAAAACGATGGACCCCTGCCTTAAGCGACTTGATTTTCATGCTTCCTCCCGATAAAAAAACGCCCCGGTGCGCGAGCCTCTAGGAACTAGTCGGACTTGGATCCGACAAGTTCCTTATGCAAAACCGCCCCCGGAAAAAATGCGAAGGTGTCGTCAAGAAACCATTGAAATGTCGCGCCTGCCTGCTGGCCGAGGCGAAACGGCTGGGAATAAGCCATTATTCAGGAAAAAGTGATGCGGTTTCGCATTAGGAGTTTGTCGGAGCCAAGTCCGACAAACTCCTGGGGCGTTTTGCTTCTGGCGTCAACCGCCGTGCGGAACGCCACGGCGGCAAATCAGCGAATCCCACGCACTCTACGCTGCCGCGCGCTGGCCGAGCACGCCTTTGGCAACTTTGCGGAACTCGTCTTGGGACAGAAGCTGCTTGCTGTTCAGCGAGTACTTCTTGACCGCCGCCGTGATCGCCAAGGCCTCTTCGTCGCTCGCCTCGATACCCATTTGCTCGAGCCACATCTTGACCGAATCAATGCCGCTGCCCTTGCCCATCACCACTACCGGGGGCGGCTGCCCAACGGCGTTCCAGCGCACCGGGAAGAGCTCGGTCGCGTATTCCTCGCCGCAGTTCTTGTACCAGCTCGCGATAATGCCGGATTCGATCTGATACAGTGCTTTGCCGACGATAGGTTTGTTCGAAGGCACGGCAACTCCGGTAATTTTCTGCACCAGGTTGGCAAGCGAAGTCAGCTTGGTGTAATCAAGTCCGACGTCCACGCCGTACATCGTCAACAACGCCATCACGGTTTCTTCCATCGGCGTATTGCCGGCCCGTTCGCCGACGCCGAGGACGGTCGTGTGCATCACCTCGACGCCTTCGGCAAGCGCCATGATGGTATTCGCGACGCCCATGCCGAAATCCTGGTGGAAGTGGGCCTCGAGGCGTTTTTTGATGCGCTTCTTGACCTGGCGCACGAAGTACTGCATCGCGTGAGGCGAAACGACGCCGAAAGTGTCCACCAACGCCAGCGCGTCCATGTGTCCCTCGGTGGCGACGCGCTCGATCAGGTTCAATACCCAAGTCATTTCAGAGCGCGAAAAGTCGATCGGGAAGAAAACGACTTCGAGCCCGTTGTCGCGCGCAAATTTGGTGGCTTCGATCGAAGTTTCGATCGCCTTCTCCATCGGCCACTTGTAGGCGAGGTCGACCATGTGCTGGCTGGACGGAATTTCCATCACCACGCCGTTGACGCCGGTATCGATCGCGCGCTGGACGTCTTCTTTCATGCAGCGCGAGAACGCGAAGATCTGCGGTCCGAGGTTACGCTTGACGATTTCCTTGATCGCCTCGGCGTCGGATGGCGAGACTATCGGCATGCCAGCTTCGATCCGATGCACACCCGCTTCCGCCAACCCCTCGGCGATGCGTATCTTGTCATCTTTGGTCATGATGATGCCGGTCTGCTGCTCGCCGTCGCGCNNTGATGTTCTTGGCGAACTTGAAGTCTTTGGTTACTTCGTTCTCATAATTCCACTGGCTTACGTACCAGTTTTTTGACTTCCAGGGTGTATTTGCCATTGGAATGCTCCTTGTCTGTTGGGTGATAGTGG
>PLYS01000101.1 GCA_003153455.1 Betaproteobacteria bacterium
CTGCCGCGCTGGGCGCTCGGCATTTGCTGGCGCAAGGACGGCAAAGCGGTGTGGCGCAACCCCCGCTTGATCGCCGATAGCGGCTCGGCACATGGCACGCGCGAAGCCCGGCAACTCATCGACCGTATCGCCAACAGGCTCGGATTTTCAAACGCATTCGTGATGCCGGCATTTGAAGACACCTGGCGCGCGCTCGACGAGGAAAGCGAGTTGCCCGTCAACATCGATCCGCTCGCCGCAAACCTTAACGACGCCTCTGCGCGCGCGCGGCTCGCCGCCCAGTTGCGACGCGGCCTCGGCGAGCCGGTCGGTTTCGTGCTGCCGTTGCGCGCGGCCAAATATGCGGCGGGGCGTAAAAGCGGCGCGCGGTGGGAAAGCAGCCTCTGGCCGCTGCGTCGCGAGCATTTGTTCCTGATCTCCGGCGATTCGGCGCTGGGTTATCGGCTCCCGCTCGACAGCCTGCCTGCGACCGGGGAAAAGGACGATGAAGACGTGTCGCGCGATCCGTTCGAGCCGGTCGCCGCGCTCGACGACAACGGCGCGGCGGATCCAGGCGCGCGCACCAAGCTCGAACCGAAAGCGAATCCCGCGCCCAATGAAATAGTGCGCACCGCGCTGTGCATCGAACCGCGCGCGGGCATGCTGCATGTCTATATGCCGCCCGTTCCGCTGCTCGAGGATTATCTGGCGCTGCTCGCGACGGTTGAAGCAAGCGCGGAAGACCTTCACCTCAAGCTGCGCATTGAAGGCTACGAACCGCCGGCCGACGCGCGCATGAACGTGCTCAGGGTAACGCCCGACCCCGGCGTGATCGAAGTCAACATTCATCCGGTGGCAAGCTGGGACGAACTGGTAACCAACATCACCGCGCTCTACGAAGATGCGCGGCAAGCACGACTCGCCACGGAAAAATTCATGCTTGACGGGCGCCATACCGGCACCGGCGGCGGCAATCACGTAACCCTTGGCGGCGCGACACCCGCCGACAGCCCGCTGCTGCGGCGGCCGGACTTGTTGCGCAGTATGATCACCTACTGGCAAAACCATCCCGCGCTGTCGTACCTGTTCTCGGGCCAATTCATCGGTCCGACCAGCCAGGCGCCGCGCGTCGATGAAGCACGCGACGACAATCTCTACGAACTGGAAATCGCATTTCAGCAAATGGCGCGCAAGCAGCAACCCGGCTGTGACGCGCTGGCGCCGTGGCTTACCGACCGGCTGCTGCGCAACCTGCTCGTCGATCTCACCGGCAACACGCACCGCGCCGAATTCTGTATCGACAAGCTCTATTCCCCCGACACGGCGACCGGCCGCCTGGGCCTGCTTGAGTTCCGCGCGTTTGAAATGCCGCCNNTGGGGCACGCAACTGCACGACCGCTTCATGCTGCCGCACTTCATTGCCGCCGACATGCGCGACGTGGTGCGCGAGCTGAATGCCGCGGGCTACGCGTTCGATTTCGCATGGTTCGCGCCGTTCATCGAGTTTCGTTTCCCGCGTTACGGCACCGTCAGCTATGACAACGTTGAACTCGAGCTGCGCCAGGCGATCGAACCGTGGAACGTGCTCGGAGAGGAAGTCCGCGTCGGCGCCACCGCGCGCTACGTCGACTCGTCGGTCGAACGCCTGCAGGTCAAGGTCACCGGCCTGACGGGAGCCCGCTATGCGATCACGTGCAATGGGCGCGCGGTGCCGCTGCACTCAACCGGCGTGCCGGGGGAGAGCGTTGCGGGCGTGCGCTTCCGTGCATGGGCGCCGCCGTCGGCGCTGCATCCGACCATCGGCGTGCAGGCGCCGCTCACGTTCGACATCGTCGATACCTGGAGCGGACGCAGCATCGGCGGCTGCACCTACCACGTAGCACATCCCGGAGGACGCAATTACGAAAGCTTTCCGGTCAACGCCAATGAAGCCGAAGCGCGGCGCATCGCGCGGTTCTGGAACCATGGCCACACTCCCGGGACGATGAAAATCGTCGAGGAACCGCGCAACCCGAGCTTCCCTTTCACTTTGGACTTGCGCCGGTGTTAGGCATAACGTCGCCCGCGGGCGCGCAGCACGAGACGCACGGCAACGCCGATTCCGGACCGGGTTCGATCTTTGAAAGATCTGCTGGCAACCTATCCACACGCGCAGGGCCGCTTCGACGAATTGTTCGAAGCGCCGTTCAAGCCGCGCCCGCACTGGTCGCGCGTGCTGTCGGAACTCACTGCAACGTCCGCGAGCGACATACGCGAAAGACTTTCAGCGGCCGAACGCCAGATCCGCGACAGCGGCGTCACTTACAACGTCTACGCCGATCCGCAAGGCCTCGACCGCCCGTGGGACCTCGACGTGCTGCCGCTCGTCATCGCGCCGGAAGAATGGCGCGAAATCGAAGCCGGCGTCATCCAGCGTGCGCAGGTTTTCAATCAGGTACTGGCCGATCTCTACGGCAGCCAGTCGCTGCTCAGGCAGGGCCTGCTTCCGCCCTCGCTGATCTTCGCGCAGAGCGGATTCCTGCGGGCTGCCTGCGGTATGAATATACCCGGCGGCATCCATCTGCACGTCTACGCCGCGGACCTCGCGCGCTCGCCCGATGGCCACTGGTGGGTGATGGCCGATCGCACGCAAGCGCCATCGGGCGCCGGCTATGCGCTTGAGAACCGGCTCGTCGTATCGCGCACGTTTCCCACGCTGTATCGCGAACTGGACGTACAGCATGTCGCGCGCTTCTTCGCGACCTTGCGTGATTCCCTCAGGNNCAACGAAACCTATTTCGAGCACGCGCTGCTCGCGCGTTACCTCGGTTTCCCGCTCGTCGAAGGCGGCGACCTGAAGGTGCGCAACGGCCGCGTCTGGTTGAAAACCATCGGCGGCCTCAAACGCGTGCACGCGATCCTGCGCCGGCAGGACGATAATTTTTGCGACCCGCTGGAACTGCGCAGCGACTCGGCGCTGGGCGTGCCCGGCCTGACCGACTGCGCGCGCGGCGGCGCCGTGCTCATCGCCAACGCGCTGGGCTCCGGCATACTCGAATCGGGCGCGCTGCTGGGTTTTCTGCCGCGCCTGTCGAAACATCTGACCGGCAACCCATTGCGTCTGCCATCGATCGCAACCTGGTGGTGCGGCGAACCCGCGGCGCTCACGGACGCCCTCGAGCACGTCAGGAAGCTCGTGTTCAAACCGGCAGACCCGGCCTTCCCGATGGAGCCGGTGTTCGGCCAGGACCTGGATGATGCAGGACTTGCCGCGCTCCGCAAAAAACTCGCGGCGCACCCCGAGCGCTTCGTCGCGCAGGAACTCGTGCATGTGTCGCAGGCACCGGTGCTCGACAAAGGGCACTCCGACCGCATCGCCGCGCGCGGCATCGGCCTGCGCGTATTCGCGGTAGCCTCGCCCGGCGGTTACGTCGTCATGCCAGGCGGCCTGACGCGCGTCGCCAGCAGCGCCAACGTGCGCGTCGTGTCGATGCAGCGGGGCGGCGGGTCCAAGGACACCTGGGTAATGTCGGCCGGCCCGGTCGACGCGTCTTTCACGCTGCTCAGAAACACGGTCACGGCGGCTGACCTGCAGAGCGCGCGGGCCGTCACCCCGTCGCGCGTTGTCGAGAACCTGTTCTGGTTCGGGCGTTCCGAGGAACGCTGTGACGATGCCGCGCGCCTGCTGCGGCTCGCGCTCAATCAGAAGCTGCAGGAAGACGACGATGAGAATTCGACCGCGCCTGTACTTGCGCTCGCGACTGCGTTCGGCATACTCAAGGCAGACGACGACCCGGATGTGGCGCTGCTCGCCGCCGCCGTGCGCGAAGACAACGCTTTTGGCCTGCCCGCGAACCTGCGCACGCTGGAACGCGTCGCGTTCACCCTGCGCGATCGCATGTCGCTCGATAACTGGCGTACCATCAACAGCCTGCTCAAGGACCCGGTGTTCAACAAGGCCGCATCGCTGTCGGACACGCTCGGCTGGCTCGACCGCACGATTACCAGCATGATGACGCTGTCCGGGTTTGCGCTCGACGGCATGACGCGCGATGATGGCTGGCGCTTCCTCTCGATCGGCAGGCGCCTGGAACGGCTCGCGTTCCAGTGCCTCGCCTTGCAGATCGCATTCGAGCACCGCATCAACTCCGGTCTTACCTGGCTGCTGTCGCTCGCGGATTCCACCGGCACCTACCGTTCGCGTTATCTCGCGCGGCCGGAATGGCTGCCGGTGCTCGATCTGCTGGTGCTCGACGGCGCGAACCCGCGCTCCGTGATGTTTCAGACGGAAGGCATCCAATCCGCGCTCATGAAACTCGAAGCCACCTATGGTCCGTGCGGCAGCGAACTGTTCGGCCCCGGCTTGCAGACGCTCGAAGGCCTCGACCGGGCGCGCGATCTGCAGCCCGAAAACGCGCGCTTGCGCGAGACGATAGACGCGCTGCGCAGCGCGGCATTTGCGCTCAACGACCGGCTCACGCAACGTTTCTTCAACCACGCCGAGACCGCCGTTTGGGCCACGCTCGGGTTGTGAAACGATCATGCCGGATGCGGTCACTTATCGCGTCGTACACGAAACCCGCTACACGTATGCGAATACGGTGACGAGCGCGCGCCAGCTCGCGCATCTGAGGCCGCGCACGACGCAGTGGCAAACGGTGCACGCGCACCATGTCGAAGTCGATCCCGCGCCGAGCGAGCAGTCCGAAGGCCGGGATTATTTCGGCAACGGCGTCATGCGCTTTGCGGTCGACACGCCGCACGACGAGCTAACCGTGCGTGCGGAATCGATCGTCGAAGTTAAAAGCCATGTGCCCGACACCGACGCGGGCCCGGGGTGGGAAAGTGCGCTAGCCGCACCCGGCGTTTGGGGAACTGACAGCGAACTCGATGTCGTGCAATTCCGGCTCGCGTCGCCGATGGTTCCGGTGCTGCCGGAATCAATCGAATATGCGAGAGAGAGTTTTCCTGCGGGCCGCGCGTTACCCGCCGCCATGCTCGATCTGACACGGCGCATCCACGCCGAGTTCGTCTACGATCCCAAGGCCACGACGGTCACGACACAGGTGCGTGAAGTGCTGGCGCACCGCCGCGGCGTGTGTCAGGACTTTGCGCATTTGATGATCAGCTGCCTGCGTTCGCTCGGACTCGCGGCGCGTTACGTCAGCGGTTACATCCTGAACCGCGTGCCGCCGAACAAGCAGCGGCTCGCCGGCGCCGACGCCTCCCACGCGTGGGTGGAAGCGCACTGTCCCGAAGTCGGCTGGATTGCATTCGATCCCACCAACGGCAAGGTAGCGGACGTGGAATTCATCACGCTCGGCTGGGGCCGCGAATTTTCTGACGTCACGCCGCTGCACGGTGTTGTGCTCGGCGGCGCCACGCAAAAGCTCGCGGTCGCCGTCGACGTGCAGCCTCTGTAGCCTGCGCGCTGCGCATCACGCGACAGCATCCCGCTGCCATGCATGCGCTGCGAATGCGCGCCGCCTGCCGCGGGCCTTGGTGCAGCCCGCCCAACCGACGCACAAATTCAGTGCGCTGCCGGGCGGGGCCGTGCGTGGGAAATCCTTGGCTCCCATAGGCGATCCCGCGAGCGGGCATGGGTCAGGCTCAGTTCTTGCGTGGAGGCTTCTGCCATGGGCACACCCGTTACCCTCGCGTCCGGTACCGTCGACGAATTCGAGCAGCGCCTGCGCGCCGACCGCCGCCTGCTCGGGCGCCTGCTGGGCGAGGTGATACGCGAGCAGACCAGTCCCGGCACGCTGGAGAAAATCGAATACATCCGCCGTTCCGCCGTCGATTTCAGGCGCGGCGAAGCGCGGGACCAGAACGACGCGCAGATGGCGATTGCCCGCGCCAGGCTGAAAAAGACGCTCGACGGCCTTTCCATCGACGATACGCTGCACGTCGTCCGCGCGTTCAGCTACTTCCTGCATCTGGTCAACATCGCCGAAGATAAGCATCCGGCGACACCCGGGGAACGCGCAAGCGCAACTGCGCGCGAAGGCAGTCTCGCCGCTGCGTTGCTGCGCGCCAAAGAATCTGGCATCTGCGGCGAGCAAATGATCGAGTGGTTCTCGACCGCGGTGGTGTCGCCGGTGCTGACCGCGCACCCGACCGAAGTGCAGCGTCAGAGCATACTCGCGTGCGAACGCGAGATCGCGCGCCTGCTCACATTGCCTGCCCATGCGCACGACGCGGCTCGCGAACATGCCTTGCGCCGCGAGGTACTGCGCCTGTGGCTCACCGCGATGCTGCGGCTGACACAGCTCACCGTCGCCGACGAAATCGAGAACGGCCTCGCGTACTTTCGCATGACGTTTCTCGAGCAGATGCCACGCCTCTACACGCTCCTCGAAGCCTCGCTCGCGACCACCTTCGGACTGCCTCACGAGCCGTGGCTGGCACCCTTCCTGCGCGTCGGAACCTGGATAGGCGGCGACCGCGACGGCAATCCCAACGTCAACGCCGGCGTGCTGGAACGCGCGCTGGGCGCGCAGTCACGGCTCGCATTCGAACACTATCTCGCCGAAGTGCGCCTGCTCAGCAACGAGCTATCGCTTGCGGCGCGGCTCTCGCCCATGCCGGAGGAGTTGCTCGAATTCGCGGCCACATCGGGCGACACCTCGGCCCACCGGCGGGATGAGCCGTACCGGCAGGCTTTGTTTGCAATTCACGCCCGGCTGGCGGCAACCGCCGCGCAGATTGCGCAACTGCAACCCGCCCAGGTGACGGAAGCCGCGGCGACCCCATACGCGAGGCCCGGCGAATTCGCGTCGGACCTGGACCTCGTCGCGCGCGCGCTGACGACGCAGGGCGCGGAACTGCTGGCGGAAGGACGCTTGAGGAATCTGCGCCGCGCGGTCAGCATCTTCGGCTTTCACCTCGCGGCGATCGATCTGCGCCAGAGTTCCGACGAACACGAGGCCGCGGTCGCGGAACTGCTGGCGAAGGCCGACGTGGTGGCGGACTACCGCTCGCTGGACGAGCACGCGCGGGTGGAGCTGCTGGCAGGCGAGCTTGCCGGTTGCCGACCGCTGCGCTCGCCGCATCTTGTTTATTCCGCGCGCACGGAATCCGAACTGTCGATCCTCACCGTGGTCGCCGAGGCCCACCGCAAATTCGGCGGCGAAGCGGTGCAGCACTACATCATCTCGCATTGCGAATCGGTGTCCGATCTGCTTGAAGTCGGCATCCTGCTGAAGGAGGTCGGGCTGCTGAGACCCGGTCCCCAATTGGCCATCGATCTCGACATCGTTCCGTTGTTCGAAACCATCGCGGATCTCGGCGCGTGCGCGGACGTAGTCGCGCAGCTATTCAGGCTGCCCCTCTACCGGGCGCTGGTGGCCGCGCGCGGCAACTGCGTGGAAATCATGCTGGGATACTCCGACAGCAACAAGGATGGCGGATATCTGACCTCCAACTGGTCGCTCTACAAGGCCGCGACGAAACTTGTCGAAGTCGTGTGCCGCGCGCAGGGTGTCAGGCTGCGGCTGTTTCACGGACGCGGCGGTTCCGTGGGACGTGGCGGCGGACCGAGTTACGAGGCGATCCTCGCGCAGCCGCCGGCCAGCGTGGGCGGCATGCTGCGCCTGACAGAACAGGGCGAAGTGATCGCCAGCAAATACGCCGATCCCGAACGCGGCCGCCTCAATCTGGAAACGCTCGCGGCGGCAACATTGGAAGCCAGTCTGCTGCCGCACGCCGTTCCGCCGGAAAAAACGGATCGCTACTTCGTGATGATGGAAGATCTGTCGCGGCGCTCGTTCGCCGCCTATCGCAAACTGGTGAAAGAAACGCCGGGATTCATCGAATATTTTCGCGCCTCGACGCCGCTCGCCGAGATCGCGGATCTCAACATCGGAAGCCGGCCGTCATCGCGCAAAGCAACCAGCGACATCGAGGATCTGCGCGCGATTCCGTGGGTATTCAGCTGGAGCCAGTGCCGCCTGATTCTGCCCGGCTGGTACGGATTCGGCAGCGCCACCGAGCAATTCGTCGCCGCCGGATCTGGCACGGTCGAAGAGCTGCAGGACATGGCGCGGCACTGGCCCATCTTCCGCACGGTCCTCGCCAACATGGACATGGTGCTCGCGAAGTCCGATCTGGGAATCGCGCGCCGCTACTCCGAACTCGTGCCCGATGCGGCGCTGCGCGAGCGGATCTGGACGCTGCTGCGTACGGATTGGGAACTCGCGCGCCGCTGGTTGTTCACCCTCACGCAGGCCGGTGATTTTCTGGCGGGAACGCCCGAACTCGCGCGCACAATACGCCATCGATTGCCCTATCTCGATCCCCTGAACCATCTGCAGATCGAACTGCTGCGCCGCTATCGTGGCGGCGATACCGACGAGCGCACCCGCCGGGCCATCCATCTGACTATCAACGGAATCGCCGCCGGATTGCGCAATAGCGGGTAGCTAGTTCACCTGCGCGCCGGATTCCTTCACCATCCGCGCCCACTTCGCAGACTCGACTTTCAGCATCTCGCCGAACAGCTCGGGCGTCTCCTGCCAGGCCACTTCCTGGCCGGCAGTGAGCAGGAGTCTCTGCACATCCGGGTTCTTGAGTATACGCAACAGTTCTGTGTGCAGCTTGAGCACAATGTCGCGCGGCACGCCCTTGGGTCCCGCCACGCCGAACCAGGCAGTCACGTCATACCCCTTGACCCCCGCCTGAGCCACCGTGGGCAAATCAGGCAGCTCGGGTGAGCGCTTGGCGCTGGTTACCGCAAGCGCCCGCAGTTTGCCGGCTTTGATATGCTGGAGCATGCCGGCTATGCCTGGAAAGCCGACGGTCACCTGCCCGCTCAATAAATCAGCCGTCACGGGACCGCTGCCCCGGTACGGGATGTGCGTCATCTCGATGCCGGCCATCTTGCAGAACAGCGCTCCGGTCAGATGTTGCGTGCTGCCGTTGCCCGATGAGGCGTAATCGATCTTTCCGGGCTTGGCCTTCGCGAGGGCGATCAGTTCCTTGACCGTTTTCACCGGGAGCGAAGGGTGGACCACGATAACGTTGGGAGCGCTGGTGACCTGGGTCACCGGCGAGTAATCGTTGACCGCATCGTAGGTGAGCTTTTTGTACAGCGCAGCGCTGACGAAATGCGTATTGCTGATCGTCAGCAGCGTATAGCCGTCGGGCGGCGCTTTCGCCACCAGCTCTGCGCCGATCGTAGAGCCGGCGCCAGGCCGGTTGTCGACGACGACCTGGTGTCCGAGCGTCTCGGACAGCTTCTGGGTCAGGATGCGGCCCGGAACATCGGCCGCGCCGCCCGCGGAGAACGGCACCACCAAACGCAGCGGCCGGACCGGATAATTTTGCGCGTAAGCCTGATAGGCAAGAACCAAAGCGGCGCATGCGACCAAAACCTGGCGCACCCCGCGAATGACTGAATGCATTGCAATCCTCCTGGTTGTTATCGGGCGTCTTGCAGCAAACGACCATGCGCGGATTATAACGCGATCGAAACCAGGCACTCTCGCAGCGGCGTCGTGTGCATTCTTGTTTCCAGCCAGTCCGCTCCGGGATATGGCAAACTTGGGCCGGCGGAACCCATCACCACACGAGCCATGTTCTCCCTGGTCCAATCATGCAGCTAAAGTTAGCTTATATCGCCAGCAACGCGGCAACGGCGTTGGTTGTGCTTGCAATCGGCAGCGTCCTGTCTGTCGGTGCCGCGTATTGGACAGCAGGCCAGCTGGAACGCGAAGCCAGGGTGAAATTTGAAACCGACGTCAGCGATGCCAAGGATGCCATCGAGCGGCGCATTCAGGCCTACGCCGATGTTTTGCACGGGGTGCGGGGATTGTTCAGCGCTTCCGATTCCATCAGCCGCGACGCATTCCGACGCTATGTCTCCAGTCTCGAACTGGATCGACGCTATCCCGGAATTCAGGTCGTCACCTTCAATCGACGCGTGCCTTTTGTGCAAAAGCGCGATTTCGAAACCACGGTGCGGCGTGACACCAGTCTTGATCCGAACGGCTACCCGAATTTCGCCATCAAGCCACCGGGTGACCGGGCCGAATACTACGTGGTGGATTATCTTGAACCGTGGGCGGGAAACGAAGAAGCTTTCGGCCTTGATGCGGGAGGTGATCCCGTACGCCTTGCCTCGGTAGAACGCGCGCGCGACTCCGGACAACTCGCGGCATCGGGACGCATCACCCTGGTGGTACTGGGCGACACCGGGCATGCCGGTTTCGTACTGCGTTTGCCGATTTATCGAAACGGCATGCCGCACCAGACTGTTGCGCAGCGCCACCAGGCTCTGGTCGGCCTGATAGCCTCGTCTTATCGGATGGACTATCTGATGCAGGGAGCGTTGGGTGAACCATTGCTGCAAAAAATCCATCTCCGCATCCACGACGCCGGATACCCGGACAGTCCGCACGGATTGCAGCCGCGCACGGCGGAAAACCTGATGTTCGACAGCAGCGGGGTGCTGAAAACCGAAGCCGCGCGCAAAACGTTAAACATCGCAAATTCTGAGAATACGCCCCTCAGTAAAACGCTGAGCCTGGACGTGGGCGGGCGCCGATGGGATATGAATTTCAGCGCGCGGCAGGGAGTTGTCTCTCCCTCCGACCGCTGGCTGCCATTGGCCGCCATGCTCGGCGGCATCACCATCAGCCTGCTGCTGTTCGGCCTGATGCGCATGCTCGCAACCTCCGGCAGCAGAGCGATCGAACTGGCGGAACGCATCACTGACAATCTGCGCAAGAGCGAGGCCAGCCTGGCCGAGGCGCAACGCAGGACGCAGGAACTGATCGAGGTGCTGCCAAACCCAATTTATTTCAAGGGCACTGATGGACGCTATCTCGGCGTCAACCAGGCGTGGGAGAAATTTTTTGGCATGCCCAGGAATACGTTCATCGGCAAAACGGTGCACGACCTCTACCCCGACAACCCGGAAGTCGCGGAGCGGCTGCACCGGGACGATCAGGCGCTGTGGAACCGCCCCGGAAGCCAGAGCTACGAGACATCGATCATCACCCCCGACGGGCAGCGTCATGTCGCGATTTACTACAAGGCCACTTTTGCGCGCGCCGACGGCAGCGTCGCGGGATTGATCGGCACCATTGTCGACATCACCGAGCGCAAGGAACTGGAACAACGTTACCGCGAGATCTTCGAACTGGCTCCGGTCGGGATCGCGCGCACTTCGCTCGATGGCCAGTATCTGCAGGTTAACCACAAATACGCGGAAATGCTGGGGTGCTCCATGGAAGAATTTCTCACCATGTCGCCGCAGGATTTCATCCACCCGCATGAGCGAGCCGGGATTGAGCAGGACCGGAAAAAAATGCTGAACGGAGAGATCAGTAACGTCACTGGCGAGCGGCGCTTCGTGCGCAAGGATAGACGCGTAATCTGGGCGAACCGCACGCTTTCCCTTGCTCGCGACCCTGCAGGGCAACCGATTTACTTCATCGGTGTCGTTGAAGATATCACCGAGAGCAAGGAGCGCGAAGGGCGTTACCGCGCGATGTTCGAGAATGCGGCGGTCGGAATCACGCGCGTCGATCTCAACGGGGTGCTGGTGGACATAAACCAGAAATTCTGCGACATGCTGGGCTACACCCGGGACGAAATGATCGGGAAGGCCATCAAGGACATCACCCATCCCGAAGACTACGGCCAGGGCGCACAGTTCCGAGGCCAGGTTACCCACGGCGAGATGAAGGAGGCAATCGGCGAGAAGCGCTTCGTGCGCAAGGACGGCACGACGATATGGGCGCGGCGCACCATGTCCATCGTCCGCGATAACGCCGGCAGCCCGCAATACGTAATCAGCGTGGTGGAGGACATCACCGAGCACAAACAGGCGGAACTGCAGCAGGCATTGGAACACACCGTGACCCGTTTGTTGTCCGAAGCCGATAGATCGAGCGGAATCATGTCGAAAATCATCCAAACCATCGGCGAAGCCTTCGGCTGCGCCTACGGCGCCTACTGGAGCGAGGACGAGCACGAGCAGGTGATGGCGTGTGCCGAGACCTGGAGTGTCCCGTCTGCCGAAATCATGGAGTTTGCGGCACTCAACCGCCAGTTCAGGCACCCGTTACAACTGCCGGGCGGATTGTTCATGCGCGTGCGGCACAGCGGCGAACCCATATGGATTAACGATGTCACTCAGGACGCGAGTTTCCGGCGCGCATCTCACGCGGCAAAGGCGGGGTTGCATGGAGCTTTTGCGTTTCCGATCCGGTCCGGCAATGACACCCTCGGCGTCATGGAGTTTTTCAGCCGCACCAGCCGCCCGCCCAGCGAGATGCTGCTGCAGAGCACGCGCTCGATCGGCCGCCAGATCGGCCTGTTCATCGCACGCAAGCAAGCCGAGGAGCGCATCCGTCATCTCGCGCATTATGATGAACTCACCGGGTTAGCCAACCGCAACATGTTCAGCGAGTGCCTCAACCACGCGCTCGCCCAGGCGCGGCGGAACGACAAGCCGTTGGCGATCCTGTTCATCGACCTCGACCGTTTCAAGAATATCAACGACACGCTCGGCCACGAAGCCGGAGACCGCGTGCTCAAGGAAGTTGCGGAACGGCTGCTCGGATGCCTGCGCGCCAGCGATACCGTCGGCCGCCTCGGCGGGGATGAGTTTGTGGTGCTGCTCGAGGAATTGCCGCAGCCATTGCACGTCGCCGCTGTGGCGCAGAAAATCCTTGCCGCCGTCGCCAAACCCTACATGCTCGAGGCACAGGAATTTCACCTTACCGCAAGCATCGGCATCAGCACCTATCCTGCCGACAGCGATAACATGCAAAGCCTGCTGAAAAACGCCGACATCGCGATGTACCGCGCCAAGGAACAGGGCAAGAACAACTATCAGTACTACTCGGCGCAGATGTACGTCCACTCGCTCGAACGTCTGGAGCTGGATTCCGACCTGCGCCGCGCCCTGGAGCGCAAAGAGTTCCTGCTGCATTACCAGCCCAGGATCGATATCGTCAGCGGGCGTATCACCGGCATGGAGGCGCTGGTGCGCTGGCAGCATCCAACCAAGGGACTAATCCCGCCAATGCAGTTCATCCCGCTGGCCGAGGAAACCGGCCTTATTGTGCCGATCGGCGAGTGGGTATTGAAGACCGCCTGCGCCCGGAACAAGTCCTGGCAGGAACAAGGGCTGCCACCGTTGCGCATCGCGGTGAACCTGTCGGCACGCCAGTTCGCTCACGAAAACCTGTTGCAGGATGTGTCAAGGGTGCTCGACGAGACCGGGCTCAACCCGGCTGCGCTGGAATTCGAGATCACCGAGAGCATGGTGATGCACAATCCGGAGCATGCGGTGAATCTGTTGACCAGACTCAAGGCCATGGGAATACATCTTGCGATCGATGATTTCGGCACCGGCTATTCGTCGCTGAGTTATCTCAAGCGCTTCCCGATAGACAGCGTGAAAATAGACCGCTCTTTCATCCGGGATCTGCCGGGGGACGCCGACGATGCCGCGATTACGCGGGCGATCATCGCGATGGCGCACAGCCTGAGGCTGAAGGTGATCGCCGAAGGGGTCGAGACCGAGGAGCAGCTACGCTTCCTGCGCGACCTTGGGTGTGACGAGATGCAGGGTTACTATTTCAGCAAGCCTCTGGCAGAGGATGAGTTTTTGCGCCTGCTGCAGAACAGCGTCGCGTCCGGCGCCGCGGCCGTGTGAATATGCCGGCTCAGCGCGGAGCGGTAAGCCAGGTGCGCCACATGTCGCGTTAGGCCGCCTGCGGGTTGCGCGCGAACTCGGCAGCCTGCTATACAGCCACCACTTCGATATCGGGCTCGATCGTTTTCA
>PLYS01000193.1 GCA_003153455.1 Betaproteobacteria bacterium
ACCGCCGGTCGAACCAATGCAGATAGAGGTTAGACAGCAGCGGCGAGATCACGCCCCCTTGCGGGGTGCCTTGCTTGGCGCGCTTCTCGCTTTTCTGCCCGCCTTCGCCTGCCTGCGGTTCCACCACCGGCGCTTCCAGCCACAGCCGTATCAGCTTGAGCACCGAACGATCGGTTATCCTTCAGCGTGAGCGTGCCCAAGCTGCCGAGCATACTGATCTCCAGCTTTCTCGGCGCGAGCTCGCGGAATTGTCCCGCCGGCTCGGGGCCCCGAATTACAACTCTCAGGAGAAAGGATGAATTCGCCGGAAGCGCAATTTGTGAACGTGCGAATCGAAATGCGTCCCAGTGGCCACGTCGCGCACGTCATGGTGAACAATCCGAAGCATCGCAACAGACTCGGCAAGGCAGGTAAGGAAGTGAAGTTCGGCATTCCTTCGGGGATGGAAGCCTGCTTGCTCCCGGGTCTTATCGGATGGGGTAAGGCGCGCGAGCTGGTCTTCACGGGAGAACTGATGGATGCCCAGGAGGCGCACCGCTGTGGGTTCGTCGATCGTCTCGTGACGCCGGGCGAGATCGATGAAGCGGTCGAAAAGTGGGCTCGTCTATCTGTGCTGCCGGTGCGCGCGCCATACGTCTTCAGAAAGCACTCGTTCAGGATTGGGAGCGGATGTCGATCAAGGACGCCGTGCAGCGAGGCATCGCTGCGATGGGCGAGTCGCGCTCTACGGATGAGCCTGTGCGTCTGATGCAGGCTTTCATCGACAGGAAACGAAGCTCGTAGCTTCACCGTGGCTGCTGATGAGCTGCGGTGGCGGCGTGTATCCCGGCAATCCGGCCAAAGGTCGCGCCCGCCATCATGCCGGATCCCGAAGCATAGTTGCCGACCCATAACCCGCCCGCCATCTCGCCTGCCGCATAAAGGCCCGCAATCGGCCACCCGGCCACATGCTGAACCTGCGCGGTCTTCGCTTCGGTCCTGAGCCCGCCGAACGTGAACGTCATGCCGCAGCGCACCGGCCACGCTTCGAACGGCGGCTCTTCAACGGTCATCGAATAATTGCTTTTCGGCAGAGTCAGGCCCTGGGTGCTGCGGCCGTCGAGGACCACCGGATTCCTGCTGAAGGGCGGGAGGTTCGCGGGGATCGCCGCGTTGAATTCCCTGACGGTCCGCACGAAGTTCGGCACGTTGATGTCGAGCTGCTCCGCGAGTTTCTCCAGCGTGTCGGCCCTGGCGGTGGTGGCCTTGGCGTAATTCGGCGGATACAGGTTCATGTTGCGCGCCTTGGCGTCGAGAACCTGGAACGCGACGCCGCCGGGCTGGGCGAGGATCGCGCGTCCCATCTTGGCGTAGGTTTTCCCGCGCAGATCGTCCGCCTCATCGACGAACCGCTCACCCCGCATGTTGACCATGATCGAGTACGGGTGCATGTAGCGGTTCTTATCCGCATGCATGGCCGCCGACGGCACGGTAAACGGCGGCAGGTTGATGTCCTGCGGCGACGCATGACAGCTGCTCCAGCTGCCGTGCGGCATCGCGCCGATGTCAAGCGCCATGCGCAGGCCGTCGCCGGTGTTGAACGGCACGCCGCGCACTCTCACCATGTCCCAGCCGGGACCCAGATAGCGGGCGCGCATTTCCGGATTCGCCTCGAAGCTGCCGCACGCGAGCACCACCGCTTTCGCGGAAAACACCTTGTAACCCTCCGCTGTCAGCGCGCGCACGCCGGTCACCCGCCCAGTCGCATCCTGCACGAGCCCGACGGCGGGCGAGTCGTAATGAAATACCGCGCCGGCTTTTTCGAGCAGCGTGCAATGGCGCTGCTGCAGGCCGAACCCGCCGCCGTTGGGATTCAGAATATTCTCGTTCCATTGCGAGCCCGGCACCCAGTCGTGCCCCATGGCGGCGAGCCAGTGCATGGTCTTCAGCGATTCGGTGACATGGACCTGGAGCATCTCCTGGTCGCTCTGATTGTCGGTGACGCGCATGACCTCGTCCCACGCGTCGGCTTCGGTGCGCTGCGGGAGACGCTCGAGCAACGCGCGCAATTCCGCGTCCGACGTGTTCTTCACGAGCGGGCGCAGATCCTCGATGCCGTTGAACACGAACCGGATATGGCCGGTCAGCGCGCTGTTGCCGCCGCGGTCGCGCTTCGCTGCCTTCTCGAGGATGCCGACACGGGCCTTGCCTTCGACCGCGGCAAGCGCCGCGCAACACGCCGCATTGCCCGTGCCGACCACCAGCACGTCGTAATGAATCGTTGCTTCCGCCATCTGTTTGCTCCTGAATTTATTCGACTCGGATACCGGTATCCTTGATCACCTTGCGCCAGCGGTCGATATCGGCCTTCACGCGGGCCGCAAAATCCTCCGGCGTGCTGCCGAGCGCCGCGACACCGGATTCGAACAGCATTTCGTTCACGTCCGGGTTCTTGAGGGTCTTGATGATTTCCTGGCTCAGCAGGTTGACGATTGCCGGTGGCGTTTTCGCCGGCGCGAAAATGCCGACCACCGACGTGAACTCGTATCCGGGCAGGCCGGATTCCGCCACCGTCGGCAAGCCCGGCGTGAGCGGGCTGCGCTCGGCAGTGGTCACCGCGAGCGCCCGCAGGCGGCCCGATCTGACGTGCGCCATGATCGAGCCGGCGCCGGTAAACATGACCTGTACCTCGCCGGCAAGCAGCCCATTCACCGCGGGAGCCGTTCCCTTGTAACTGATGCGCACGATGTCGAGCCCGGTCATGTATTTGAACAGCTCCATCGCAAGGTAGGGCGTCGCGGCCACCGTTCCCGCGGAATAATTGAGCTCCCCCGGCCTCGCTTTCGCGAGCGCCATCAGTTCTTTCACCGACCTGACCGGCAGCGAAGGATGCACGAGCAGCACGATCGCCTGCGAATACGCCGACGAAATGGGTGATAAATCGCGCACCGGATCGTACGACATGTGCCGGAAGTACGGCAGGACCCAGACCGATGAACCATAGAGCAGGATGCTGTAGCCGTCGGCTGGTGCGCGCGCAACGACGTCCGCGGCCGGTCCGCCGCGGTTCTCGACGATCGCGGTCTGGCCAAGGCCCGCTGCGAGGCCGCGCGCCACGATGCGCGAGACGATGTCGTTGGTACTGCCGGCTTCAGAGGTAAAGATATGAATGATTCGGCTCGGATAGTTGTCCTGGCCGAACGCGGCAACCGCGACGAGCGTCAGCAGCGTGCCCGCAGACAGGCATCGGATAAAACGTGGCAGCAACATGTCGCCTCCTCCGGGTAATCTACAACCGGCCTGCAATCGCCTCCTACCAGCCGCGGGGCTCCCCGCGCAGCGCCGCCATGGCGCCGATTTCCGCGGCGAGTTTCGCGAAGCCGTCCTCGCTCAGGGCATCGAGCGGCGGACGTGGCTGGCCGCATGCGCGCCCCATCGCGCGCAGCGCGCCTTTGAGCCCGCCCGTGCCGGCGCGTTTCACGATCTGGCGCAACGCCGCGAGGTCCTTCTGTGTTTTTTGCGCATCGAAATACTTCTCCGTGCGGCAGATGTCATAGAGCCGGCGCACCAGGGCCGGCGCCACACCGGCCAGCGACGAGAACATGCTGGTGGCGCCGATGGCGCCGGCCGACACCATGTACTCCGTGCCTGACACCAGCTGGAATTCGGGGCGCACCTGCCATGCGGCGGTCACGGTCAGGATCATGAACTGCCACTCGAGGCTGGCGTCAACCAGGCCCGCAAAGTTGCCGACCCGCCCGATGAGCTTCACGATCAGGTCCGGCTCCAGCTTCGTCGCGCCGAGCTCGCCGGGCGTATAGAAGACGTAGAACGGGATGCTCACCGCTCCGCCAATACGCGCGAGGTGTTCGAGCACCATCGCCGGCGGCGGCGTCCAGTAATACGGCGTGGTCGCAACGACGGCGGCGGCGCCCGCATCCTGCGCATGCCGCGCGCGGTTCGCGGCGATCCGGGTGCCCGCATCGCTGACATGCGCGATCACAGGCACGCGGCCCTTGACCTGCTTGACGGTAAACTCGATCAGCTTGCGCTGTTCTGCGTCGGACAGGCTGACCGACTCGCCGGTGTGCATGGGCAGCGCGAGCGATTGCGCGCCGTTGCGCAGGTGAAATTCGATTATTTTTTCGAACAGGCCGAAATCAACTTTCAGGCCGGACGTGAACGGCGTGATCGGCGCGTGCGCCAAGCCTGGTAGAAAATGGGGCATGTTCGTATATCCTGTCTCGCGAATCAAAGGTTGAGGGCGGGGAATGATCAACGTGAGAGCGTCAGAGCGGGAGGGCGTAAGAGCGTAAGCGCATGAGAACGGGAGAGCGAAGTTGAATCTAACTATCTCACGATTTCCGATCTCACCACTCCCGGGTTTTCGATTACCAGCCGTGGGGTTCGGTTTCGAGAATGCCGAGTTCCCCGAGCCGCGTGGCGATGAAAGCCTGCCGCTCCTTGCTCGCCGTCGGCAGCGGCGGGCTGGTCGGCCCGACCGGGCGCCCCATGATGACCATCCCGCCCTTGAGCGACGACGGATACTGGTCGCGCAGCAGGTCCCACAGCCGCAACAGCCGCATCTGCAATTCGCGCGCGCGCACGCTCTCGCCGGCCATGCATGCATCGTAGAGCTCCTGGCACAGGTTCGGGCAGATCGCGCCGGCGGAGGAATAACACCCGACACACCCGAGCGGCACCGATGGCGCCAGGAATTCCACTCCCGCAATCATCGAGAAATCCGGCCGCAGTTCGTGCGCCGCGCGCGCAATCTCGAGAAATTTCTCGCTGTGGAAGCTCGCATCCTTCATCGCGATCAGGTTGGGCAGCCGCTCGATGAGGCGCCGGGTCAGCTCGCCGGTGAATTCGGCGCCCGACAGCATGCGCGGCGAGTTGTATGCGATCATCGGCAGATCGACCGACGTGCCGAGTCGCACGTAAAAGTCGTAGAGCGCGTCCTGAGAGGGATTCCAGAAATACGGCGTAATCGCGATGATCGCGTCGGCGCCGATTTTCTGCGCGTGCTGCGCGAGTTCCATCGAATCCTCGACGGCGAGCGCGCTGACGTGGATCGAGATCGGTATGCGCCCGGCGACGGCCCTGACGGCGACTTCGGCCAACGCCTTGCGCTCGTCGATCGTGAGGTTGAGCGACTCGCCCTTGTGATGCGGCCACGAAATGGCGGTCGCGCCGGTGCGGACGTGGAACTCCAGCAGCTTCTCGAAGGTCGGCAGGTCCGGAGTGTAGTCGTCCTTGAGCGGAGTTACCGTGCTTTGCATTACGCCTTTAAGAACCAGCGACATGTACTCCTCCGTTTGTAACCGGCGCGCGGCGGCGCCGGTTCGGCCTGTGGACCGCGGACCGGAGCCGGCGGATTATTTTTCTTTCCGCCTGCCTGCCGCCGATCCGGGAATAATCGAACTATACTTGAGAATAACGCTTCTGCAAGGGATGTCCCAATGAAAAAACGNNTCGAAGCCTCGCGCAAGGTCGTGCACGCGGCGCTCGATCTCGGCATTACGCTGTTCGACACGTCGGACCTGTACGGGGACGACTACGGCAGTCCCGGCGGTTCGGAAGCCTGCCTGGGCCAACTCCTCGGAGACCGGCGCAAGGACATCGTCCTGGCAACGAAATTCGGCAACGAAAGAAAGCAATATGACGCCACCACCAAAGGAGGTGCTTCGCGCCGCATTGTGATGATGGCAGTCGAGGCCAGCCTCAAGCGCCTGCGGACCGACTGGATCGATCTCTACCAGTTGCACAAGCCGGATCCGCTGACGCCGATCGAAGAGACCCTGCGCGCGCTCGATGACCTGGTCAGGCAGGGCAAGGTTCGATACATAGGTTCCTCCAATTTTTCGGCATGGCGGGTGGTCGAGGCGCACTGGACCGCGACGCACGCGGGTCTCAACGCCTTCGTCAGCTGCCAGAACGAGTACAGCGTGCTCGTGCGCGCGATCGAACACGAGCTGCTCCCCGCCATGCAGGCCTGCGGTCTTGGATTCCTGCCCTATTTTCCGCTGGCGGCGGGCCTGCTCACCGGCAAATACCAGCGCGATGTGCCGTTTCCGGAGGACGCGCGCCTTCGACACAGCTTTCGCTGGGCGGGCCACTTTCTGACCGATCGGAATTGGAACGTGCTCGGGCGTCTCGAAACATTCTGCGCCGCGCGCGGCTGCAGCCTGCTGGAGCTCGCGTTCGGCTGGCTGCTCGCGCGGCCGGCGGTAGCGAGCGTGATCGCCGGCGCCACCAAGCCCGAGCAATTGAAACTCAACGTCGAGGCGGCCGCGTGGCTGCCGACGGCTGAAGATATGGCGGAGATCGATCGTCTGGCTGCGGCAGCCTGACAGCCCGGCGCGCCGGGAACACCGCGGTAAAGGAGGAACCATGATCGCAATGCGTTTTCTCGCATGGGCGTTTTTCGCCGGCTCGCTCGCGCTTGGCGCGGATGCGGCCGTCGCGCAGATTATCTCCGGCAAGTTCATCCGCATCGTGACCTCCGAACCCGGCAGCACCAACGATTGGAGCGCGCGCCTGATCGCGCAGGACCTCACGCGCAGCCTCGGCCAGCAGACGATCGTGGAAAACCGCGGCAGTCTCGCGGTGGAATACGCGGTCAAGGCGCCGCCTGACGGCAACACCCTGCTCTATTATGGCAACAGCGTGTGGCTGCTGCCGTTGCTGCGGGAGAAGGCGCCGTACGATCCGGTCAAAGATCTGGCGCCGGTTGCGCTGACGACCATCGCCCCGGTGGTCCTCGTCGCGCATCCGTCACTGCCGGTAAAGTCCGTCCGGGAATTGATCGCGCTCGCCAAAGCACGGCCAGGACAACTCAACTATGCCGCGGGAACCATCGGCGCCTCCACGCATCTCGCGATGGAAATGTTCAAGTCCATGGCCGGTGTCAGGCTCGTGCGCGTCCCGTACAAGGGCACCGGCCCCTCGGTCATCGCACTGCTCGGCGGCGAAGTGCACATGATGTTCTCGCCGCTCGGTTCGGTCTCAACGCACATCAAGTCGGGCAAATTGCGCGCGCTGGCGATCGGCAACGAGCAGCCGTCGGCGCTCGCGCCCGGCTTGCCGACCGTCGCGGAATCGGGCGTGCGCGGGTATGAAGCGTCATCCATAACCGGCATTTTCGTGCCCGCGAATACTCCCGCAGCGATCGTCAGCCGGCTCAATCAGGAGATCGTGCGTGGCTTGACGCGGACCGGCGTGCGGGAAAAATTCTTCGATGCCGGCCTCGAAGTCATCGGCGGATCGCCGGAGGATTTTGCCGCCAAGATGAAATCCGAAATAACTAAGTGGAGCAAAGTAATCCGGGAAGCCGGCATCCGCGAAGACCAGTAGCGCAGGCGCCTCGCCTGCAGTCCACCGCTGACGCCTTACTCCGCTTTCCCGAACCCCGGCCTGCGCATTTTACGGAAAGTTACACCGGCCCTCTTCATTCGCTTTTTTATTCGCATGCTATGAAGTCAGTTTGCGGTCTTGATCCCCGCTTCCCGTATGATCTTGCCCCATTTGTCGTAGTCGGCCCGGACCTTCGCCGAAAACTCCGCCGGGGACATGAGCATGACCTCGACGTTCTGAGTCGCGTAGAACTCGCGAACGTCGGGCAGGGTGAGCACTTTGCCGATCATGTTATTGAGACGGT
>PLYS01000314.1 GCA_003153455.1 Betaproteobacteria bacterium
GCAGAATCGAGGATTGGGCGCGCCAATTCGTCAAGTCCGCTCAGCCGACGAATACCCACGATCTACTGACCGACATCACCTATGCGATCAAGCGGCAATTCTGCTACCGGCGCAGGCTCGATCACGGCGTGCAGAAGCCGCTCGAAACGCTGCGGCTCGGCACCGGGACCTGCCGGGACTTCGCATTGTTCATGATCGAAGCCGTGCGCTCGCTCGGTTTTGCCGCCCGGTTCGTTTCCGGCTACCTGCATGTGCGCGCCAGCTCAGGGCGCAGCGGCGGCGGCTCCACCCATGCCTGGGTGCAGGTCTATCTGCCGAGCGCCGGCTGGGTCGAATTCGATCCGACCGACGGCATCGTCGGCAATCACGACTTGATCCGCGTGGCGGTCGCGCGCGAGCCGCGGCAAGCGGTGCCGCTGCACGGGACATTTACCGGGCGGCGTTCGGATTCCATCGGCATGAATGTCGACATCGATGTCATCGCGCAGGCCTGACGATCTGGCAGGGCGGGCGTTGCGATGTTGATCAAAATCGGCTTCGACATCGCCTATACCGCGCCGCAGCCCACGCCCATGGTGGTGATGCTCAGCGTTCATCCGTCGCGGGTGGCGGACCTGCTCGCGCCCGAAAATATCGTTTGCGATCCGCCAACGCCGCTACACTATTACCATGACAGTTTCGGCAACTGGTGCGGGCGGCTGGTGCTTCCGCAAGGCCGGCTGCTGCTAAGCAACCGTGCAACGGTCCGCGACAGCGGATTGCCCGATGTGGTGATGCCGCACGCCCAGCAAATTCCGGTCGAGAATTTGCCGGACGAAGTCATTCTTTTTCTGCTTGCCAGCCGCTACTGCGAAACCGACCGCATGATGGATCTGGCGTGGTCGCTGTTCAAGGATACGCCAATGGGATGGGGCCGGGTGCAGGCGATTTGCGACTACGTGCATGGTTACGTGACCTTCGGTTATCAATTCGCGGCCCCGACCAAAAGTGCGCATGACGTGCACGCCGAACGCCGCGGCGTATGCCGCGATTTCGCGCATCTGGCGGTGACGTTGTGCCGCTGCATGAATATCCCGGCGCGCTATTGCACCGGCTATCTCGGCGACATCGGCGTTCCGCCGGATGAATCGCCGATGGATTTCAGCGCCTGGTTCGAGGTCTATCTGTCCGGGCACTGGTACACGTTCGACGCCCGCCACAATGCGCCGCGGATTGGGCGGATTTTGATGGGGCGCGGCCGCGACGCCGCCGATGTGCCGCTGTCCACCGGCTTCGGGCGCACCGTGCTCAGCGAATTCAAGGTCTATACCGACGAAGTGGTCGAAACTTAATTCTTCCGCTACAGTCCGCCACGATAAGGCCCGCCGTGCGAGCGGGCCATCGCCATGGGAGAGTGCTCGTGAAATTGGCAAGTCTATTCGCCGTCTTGGTTGCATTGCTGGCGGGTCCAGCCCGCGCGGAAGATTGGCCGAGCCACCCGATCCGCGTGTTCACCACCTCGAGCGCCGGCGGCCTCAGCGACATCTTCATGCGCGTGCTCGGCGAAGAGATGCGCCCGCGTCTCGGCCAGCCGCTGATTATNNCGCCCGACGGCTACACCATCTGCATCATCAATGCCGATACGATGGTCTACAACCAGTTCCTGTTCAAGAAGCTGTCGTTCGACCCGGAGACGGGCTTAACGCCGATCATCAATCTGTTTCACCTGATCCAGGTGCTGGTGGTGANNCGCCGACTGGGTGCGGGTGCCGTTCAAGGGCGGCGGCGAGGCGACCAATGCCATCCTGGGCGGCTCGACGCCGATCGGGCTGATCGGGCTCGGCAACGTGATCACGCAGATCCAGGCCGACAAGATGACGGCGCTGGCGCTCGTCAACAATATCCGCACACCGCAATTGCCCGATGTGCCGACATTGGCCGATGCCGGCTACAAGGGGGCGCCGTCGCAGACCTGGTACGGGCTGTTCGTGCCGGCCGGCACACCGAAAGCGATTATCGACAAGCTCAACGCCGAAGTGACGCGCGTGGTCAGCAATCCGGAGTTCCGCGACAAATACATCATCAGTCGCGGCCTGGTGCCGGCCATCAACACGCCGGAGGAGTTCGCCAAAGAGATCAAGGAAGATCGCGCGGCCGCCAAAGAGGTGGTGAAGGAGTCTGGGCTGGAGCCGCAGTAGCCTTCTCTGTCATTCCGGGGCGCCGCGTAGCGGCGAACCCGGAATCCAGAAGCACGCGCTGAACAAGCATCTGGATGCCGGGTTCGTGTGCTTCGCACACGCCCCGGAATGATTGGAAAAACTACGCCCGCTTGCGCTTCTTGCTCTTCTTCTGCTGCATGTAGGAGCGCAGCACGGCGTTAATGCGGCGCTGATAGCCGGCGCCATCGGTCTTGAAATAATCCAGCACGTCCTCGTCGATGCGGATCGAGATCGCCTTCTTCTTGGGCGGGATGACGAGAACCGCGTCGGACCAGTCCAGGTCCTTGAATTCCTGCCAATCGGGATCGTTCGCGATTGACGCTTCAATTTCTTCGTCGGTCATCGCGTCAAGACGCTTCCAGTCGGTTTTACCCTTCCGGCGGGGCGCGTCGCGGGAGACGATTGTGATATTCTTTTCTTTCATTTTTGCTCGCACGTCGCGCCGTTATGATCCAACACACGCCACCTCGAAGTGTGCAGATAACGACCAATTCCAAACCGTCAAGAAAACCGCACACCATGTACCGCGCTTCACCACTTCGATCGGATCGAAGAGCGATCGTGGGGCCATCGAAGACGAAGCGCAGCTCTTCAAAGTCGATGCCGCGTTCGCGCAAGACGCGATCACGCTTCTCATTGTCCCACCCGAACTCACGAACCTGCGCGAACAGCCGCTCAAAATCTTCCGTCATAGCGAAGCGCCCCACGAGTTGGGTTGCGATACTTTCGTATCGTTCCGAGGGTTCGCTATGACGATTTCGAAACGCTAGCCATCCGCCGCTTGTTACTGAGCCCCCCTGGCTCTGTCACAAGGGCCATTTCGACCGTACCTCGACTAGGATTGTATATACAGACGTATTTCATTAGGGTCAATCTCGATCTCCGATCCTTGCCCCCTGTGAATAACTAGGAAAACGCCCCGAAT
>PLYS01000060.1 GCA_003153455.1 Betaproteobacteria bacterium
TGTCGAATCGATCGTCGGGACTGAGGCCCGTCATGCCGACATAGACGCACGGCCTGGCAGGATCGTAGCCGGGATTGCACTTTATGAATTTCGCTTCGCACAGGACGTCCTTCGAGAGCAGTACCACGTAGACGTTGTGATGATGTCGCGATGCCATGGATGCCGGAGTCAAATTCGGCAAAAGCTTCCGCCTCCCGCGCAGCAGTGTCAAGGATGACGTCCCTCCTCCTCCCCTGATGGGCCGCCGGGCAGTCGCAGACAGAATTATTGGCTTCAGGCTTGCCTAACTGCATCATAATGTCGGTCGAGCGCCCTGGGGAAATCTCGTAAAGGAAGCACGCCATGATGAATGCGTCGCGTATCTTCACCGTTGCAGCATTGTGTCTGGTCTCGGCTGCCCACGCAGAAACCTATCCGGCCAAATCCATCCGCTTCATCGTGCCCTTTCCGCCCGGCGGCCCGACCGATGTGCTGGCGCGCGTTCTCGGCCAGAAGCTTTCGGAGCAGATGGGCCAGCCGGTCGTGCTCGACAACCGGCCCGGCGCGGGTGGCAACCTCGGACTCGAGCTCGCCGCCAAGTCTGCCCCGGACGGATATACGCTCCTGCTCGGGGCCGTGGGCACGCTGACGATCAGCCCGTATCTCTATGCGAAGCTCAACTACGATCCGGCGCGCGATTTCCAGCCGATCTCGCTCGTCGCATCGATGCCCAATGTGCTCCTCGTTCATCCGTCGGTGCCCGCGAAGACGCTGAAGGAGCTCGTGCAACTCGCCAAGGCAAGTCCCGGCAAGCTCAATTTCGGTTCAGGCGGCGCCGGTACGTCGAATCATCTTGGGGGCGAATTGCTGAAGAGCATGACGAAGATCGACATCGTGCACGTGCCGTACAAAGGCGCGAGCCAGGCGATGCTCGGTTTGATCGGCGGGCAGATCGATATCGTGGTGATCGGCACGCCGACGGCGATTCCGCAAATACAGGCGGGTAAGGTACGCGCGCTTGCGGTCCTCAGTAGCACCCGCTTGCCGGCAATTGCCAATGTCCCGACCGCCGGAGAAGCGGGTTTTCCCGGTTACGAGGTCACGACCTGGTATGGCGTGCTCGTGCCTGCCGGCACTTCGAAAGACATCGTTGCGCGGCTCAACACGGAACTTGCGAAAGTAATGACGGTTCCCGCGAGCCGCGACCGTATCGTCGGTGCGGGCTTCGATCCGATGACGAGTACGCCGCAGCAGTTCGCCGAGTTCATCAAGGCGGAAAGCTTACGCTGGGGTAAGGTGATCAAGGATGCCGGCATCCGGGCGGAATGAGTTTTCACTTGGTCTTCTTTCTTGATTTGGCCGAGCCGTTTTACCTGTCCAGCGCACCGGGCTTGTGATGTCCATATTCTTCTCTCGGGTCGGACCTCGCCAAGCCTCGATAGCTTCTGCGTTTTTCTGCCAGAAGGCCGTGTTATCCGGCGTTAGAGTATCACTTTATCCGCTGGAACCCCGCGCGTAAGCAACGTGTTGCGTGGGTCCGACCCCCGGATCAGGGGCCGGAAGGTTGCGCGAAGGACGCAAAGGGAAGAGCATATGAATACAAACCCAGTACGTCGATGAAGCGATGACAACGGAACGAGGAGGAAAGCGATGAAAGCAGGCGCTCGGATTGTGTTCGTGCTTGCCATATTGGGATTTCTATCCGGCGAGGCGGGCGCTCAGGAGTTCACCAAGCCATTGCAGATCGTTTCGCCCAATGTTCCAGGCGGACCCAACGACCTCATAGCGCGACTCATCTCGGTCAGACTGGGAGAATTGCTGCGCCAGAACGTGATCGTCGAGAACCGGGCAAGCGCCAACGGCGTCGTCGGCGCCGAATACGTCGCGCGAGCGGCGCCCGACGGTTCGATCATCGGCATCGGCAATAGCGGCACGCACGCGATCAACGCCACGCTCTATCGCCAGCTCCCGTACGATCCCGTGCGCGATTTCGCGCCGATCACGGAGCTGGCTGAGAATGGACTGGTGCTGGTCGCTCATCCCGGCGTCCCGGCCAATTCCGTTACCGAGTTGATTGCGCTGGCGAAGAAACAGCACGACAAGCTGAACATCGCCGTCGCGGGCGCAACGGGTGAAGTGGCCGGCAATGCGCTGAAGATCCAGGCGAAGATCGGCATGGCCAATATTCCGTATAAAGGCGGCGCGCCGGCGGTCATTGCCGTGATATCGGGAGAAGCTGATATGACGATTACGACCTATGGCGTCGTCATAGGGCAAATCAAAGCCGGCAAGCTGAAGCCGCTGGCGGTGACGAGCGCGAAACGCCTGTCGCTGCTGCCCGACGTTCCCACCGTCGCCGAAAACGGCTTGCCGGGCTACGAAGCGATAATCTGGTATGGTCTTTTTGCGCCGGCCCGCACTCCGGAGAAAATCGTGCGCCGGCTGCGCGACGAAGTGGTGAAGGCCCTCAACATGCCGAAGATCCGGGAGCGGCTGCTCGCCGACAACTTCGACATCATCGGCAGCACGCCCGAAGAATTCACCGCGATGGTGAAGCGCGAGGTGGAGAAGTACCGGAAGATCATTCTCGAGTCCGGGATGTCGAGGCTTTAGCCTTTACGAGTCACTTGTCACGCGTCACTGAAGTTCAGGGAGGACGAAATGAAAAGCACAATCTTCTTCGGTTCCTTTGCAGCGATGATCTTCATGGTGTTCGGTACAGCCGTGCCGGGCGCTGCGTCTGCCCAAGGCTATCCTTCCAAGACGATACGCTACGTCGTGCCCTTTCCACCCGGCGGCATTACGGACATGATGGCGCGCACGATCGGGCAAAAGACATCGGACGCCTGGAAACAGGCAGTCGTGGTGGACAACCGTGCCGGCGGCAACGCTCTCATCGGCGCGGATCTGGTCGCGAAGTCCTCTCCCGACGGCTACACCTGGCTCGCCATGACGATCACGCATACGGTGAACGCGACGCTGTTTCCGCAGGCGCCGTTCAGCTTCACGAAAGATCTCAAAGCGGTCTCTGTGCTGGGCTCTTTGCCCATGGTCGTGGTGGTGCCCCAGAGCCTGCCGGTAAAATCGCTCGCCGATCTCACCGCGCTGGGGCACAAGCGTTCGCTCAATGGCGGATCGAGCGGCAACGGCACACCACAGCATCTCGCACTGGAACTCTACCGCCAGCTCGCCGGAATCAACGCACAGCACATTCCGTTCAAGGGCGGAGCGCCTTCGATGATCAGTCTCATCGGCGGCGAGCTCGATTTCGTCATCACGGGGCTGCCGGAATGCCTCCCGCATATCAAGTCCGGAAAACTGCGTGCGCTTGCGATCGCCAGCAGCGCACGGCATCCCTTCATTCCGGAAGTCCAGACGACTGCGGAACTCGGCTTGCCGAGTCTGACCATCACCAGCTGGACGGGGCTCATGGTCCCGAGCGGAACACCAAAGGATATCGTCGCGCGTATCAATGCCGAAGTGGCCAGCGTGCTCAAACAACCGGATACGGCGGAGAGGGTGCGCGCGCAGGGCTTCGACATCGTGGCGAATTCGGCGGAGGCAGCGCAAAGCTTCATGGCGGCCGAAGTCGAGCGCTGGGGTAAGCTCGTGCGGGAAGCGAATATAAAAGCCGATTAGGAAAACAACAGTAGCGCAGGCGCCTCGCCTGCTCCGTCAACGAATGCAGGCGAGGCGCCTGTGCTACGGAAAACCAATCGTCATCGCCCACGCCCTGTACCTCAAGCGCGCCGCGGTTGCCGCAACGCCGCCTTGAATTTTTCGCGCGCTGCCGGGCTGTGCATGTAAATGAAATCCTGCGGATAACTCTCGCCCGGTTCGACTTTGAGATCGACCAATACCGGGCCGGTCGCGCACAGTATGCCGGGCAGCGCGGCTTCCAGCGCGTTAAGCTCCGAGAACTCGTGCGCTTCGCCGTAGCCGGCCGCACGGGCAAGTCCGGCAAAGCTGACCTTGTCCTTGCCCGGAATCGGATGTCCGCCGTTGGCCTCGTAAGTTCCGTTCTCGCAGACGAAGTGCAGCAGATTGTTGGGCGCGGCGTTCGCGATGGTGACCAGGCTCCCCAGGTTCATCAAGAGGCTCCCGTCGCCATCGAGCACGATCACTCTGCGCTCCGGCGAGCCCAGCGCCAGTCCCAGCGCCAGTGATGATGCGTGGCCCATCGCGCCGACCGCGATGAAATTCGGCGCATCCGGTTTGATCGCCAGCCACTCGAACGCAGCCTGGTACACGGGCACTACGATTTCGTCGCGGTGGTATTTCGCGATGAGCTTCAGGCACTGGTCACGCTTCATCATACCGGGCTCCTCCCGATCAGCAGCGCAAGCGGGGTGGAATTCGCGTAGGCGCGTTCGATCGCGGGAGCGATCCGCTGCTCGTCGCCGGAGGTGTGCAGGAATTCATACGCGATTCCCATCGCGTCGAGGATCGGGGTGACGATGCGCACACCGTAGCTGCGCGACTCCACGGGCGTAGCAACGGATTCATGGGCAAGCAGGCCGACCATCATGACGACCGGCAGCCCGTATTCGACGGCGATCCCCCGCAGCGCGTTCACCGAATCGAGCAACCCGGTATTCTGCATCAGCAGCAGCGCGCGCTTGTCGCAGAACGACAGCGCGGCGCAGATCGACACGCCTTCGTCTTCCTTGCATACGCGCACCAGCCTCAACGCGGAATCCGATTCGACCCGGCGCAGCACGGTTTCGCTGGTGACGCGATCGGGCACCGAGACGACAAACTCGACGCCGCTGCGCTTGATCGCGTCGACGATGGCCGCCCCCGCTATGCTCGCGGTACGATGGCTGTCTTCTTTCATCATGGGCTCAGGATTCCGATTGCACGTCACGCTATTCCGCGACGATCTTTTGTTCGACGATAATCTTTGCCAGGCGTGCCCGGTCATTCTGGATAAGTTGCTTGAGTTCCTCGGCCGTAGACCAGGCGGACTCGACTCCGGACGCCGCCAGTCTCTCCTTCAGATCGGGGTCCGCAAGCGCGCGTGCGAGTGCCTCGGCAATTTTCGCAACGACCGCCGGCGGTGTCTTCGCCGGGGCGAGCACGCCGTACCAGGACAACGCATCGACTCCCGGGAACCCCTGCTCATAAATAGTCGGGATATCGGGCGCCGCGGAATTACGCTTGGTCCCGACCAGTCCGAGCGCTTTCATTTTGCCGCTCTTGATGTGCGGCAACAAGGCAGGCATGTCGGCAAACGTACCGGCGACCCGGCCGCCGAGGACGTCGATCAGGACCGGCGCTATGCCCTTGTAGGGAACATGCGTAATGTTGAGCCTGGTCGCGGCTTTGAACGTCTCTATCCACAAGTGCCCTATATTTCCAATTCCGGGTGAACCGAAGGCCAGTGGTTCCTTGCGTGAGTTCGCGAACTCCACGAACTCGCGCACGTTGTTCGCCGGCAGCGACGCCCCGACCACGAACGCCGTGGCATTTACCACGATGCGTGAAACTGGGACGAAATCCCGGTCCGTGTCGTACGGCAGGTCCCTGGTCAATGTCGGGGTGATGGTAAACAAGCCGGAACTGCTTAAAAGCAGCGTGGTGCCGTCGGGTTCTGCATTCGCAACCGCCTGCGCGGCGATCACGCCGTTCGCACCGGGGCGGGGTTCAGTCACGACCGGCGTCCCGAGCAGCGGACTCAACTTGGCGGCGAG
The DNA here is from genome assembly GCA_003153455.1 of Betaproteobacteria bacterium. GTDB lineage: Bacteria > Pseudomonadota > Gammaproteobacteria > Burkholderiales > SG8-41 > PALSA-1004. The sequence continues at coordinate 5,673 of PLYS01000060.1, forward strand.
AATACGGCCCACGAAATCGACCGGCCCGCCAGCCGCGAATATCAACAGGCGCGCCGGTTTCTGTTGGGCATGGGCGGAACCAATCCCAAGCCCCAGCGTGACGGCCAAAACCGCCGCGGCAAATGCGTTGCAAAACCTCCTCATCTCCAAGCCCGCCGTCTCCAGGAAAAAATCATACGCAACGAATGCCGGAGACACGTGTGTCCCGTCATTGCCGAAAAGATTATAGCCGAATCATCGAACAGAGCCTCCCGCACCGCGTAGCCGCCGACACCCAGCGTGTAATTCGAAACACTCCAAGCCGGGCCTCGGGCCTGCTAAAGTTACGTCTGCACCATTAATACGAAGGGTGAGGCAATGCCAGATCAGGCCAGCGGGAACGACAAGCCGTTTCGTGTCGAAGAAGCGACGATAGCTGAATTGCACCAGGCGATCCGGGAGGGGCGGACGACCTGCGTCGAAGTCGTCAAGCAGTACATCGAGCGCGTGCGCGCCTATAACGGGGTCGCCAGCATGCTCGCGATGGAAGACGGCGCCCCGGTTCCGGAAGCGACCGGCACGGTGCGAGGACAGGCGCCGCTGCGCTTCCCCACGCAGACCGTCAAGGCCTCTACCCTGCTGCCCGGTCTCGACAAATACCAGGGGCCGCCGCTCGAATTCGGCCGCATGGAGTCCACGGCCTCCGATCCGAACGTGCAGCAGCAGTTCGGCATGATCGTCGGCATGCCCAATGCAGGACAGGTGAACGCGCTGGCGACCCTCAACATCCGTGGCGAGCGATCCGTCACCTGCCGCGGCACCTACGACCGGCATCCGTCCGAAGGGCCGCTGCCGCCCGACGCGCCGGCCGTGTGCGAGATTTTCCGCCGGCAGCCCGATGCGCTCGAGCAGGCCGCCGAGTGCGACGCGAAGTATGGACGCAATCCCGATCTCGAGAAAATGCCGATGTACGGCGTCGTGTTTTCGTTCAAGGACCCGTTCGACACGAGGGACATGCGAACCACGGCCGGCGGCGATGCGCGCTACGACATCGATTTCCCCGCGCGCGATCACGTGCTGGTCGACCAGCTCCGCAAGAAAGGCGCGATCATCTTCGCCAAAGCCGTCAATACGGAATACAACGGGCGCGCCGGCGATCCGGGTGGTCGCCACAAGCCCGACAAGGTGCTGCCCTCGGTGCTCGGGTATCAGCGCAGCACCTGGGCCGGCAATCCCTCCAACCCCTACGACACGACCCGCGCGGCCTCGCTCGGTTCCAGCTCGGGCTCGGGGGCTTCGGTCAGTGCCAACCTGGTGATGGCGAGTCTCGGCGAGGAAACGCGCGCGTCCTGCCGCGGCCCCGCCAACCACAATGCCGTGGCGCTGATACTGCCGCACAAGGCGATGCTCGGTTTCGACGGCGGCGCCATCGGCGCGGACATTTACTGCGACCGCAGCGGCATCCTCTGCCGCACCATCGCCGATTGCGCCAAAGTCCTCGACGCGCTGAAGGACCCGGTCGAAGGTTATTACGATCCGCGCGATCCGTTCACGACCGTGCCGCGCTCGTCGGTGTTGAGCACGCGTTACGCAGACCACGCAAGAGCGCCCAGCGCCGCGGGCGCGCTGAAGGGCATGCGCATCGGGATCGTGCGCGAATCGATGCTGAACCCGGGCACGAAGGCCGCGGAGCCGATCACCACCGCGGTGGCAAAAGAAATCAAGACGATCCTCGGCGGCAAGCTCGGCGCGACGCTGGTGGAATCGTCCGATCCGCTCTGGAAGCCCGATCCCGACATCGAGCCGATGACGACCGATTTCAGGCGCGCACTGGCGCGGCTGGTGCCGGTCTTCATGCCCGACCTCTTGTTCCGGCTGAAGCCGGACGGACAGCCGGTCTTCCCGGATTTCGCGGCGGCGATCGTGCCGACCGAATTCGCGCCCGGCAAGATCTTCGGCACCGGCGCCCTGCAGCCGATCGACTATATGGTCGAGCTGGCGGACGGACGCATCGCGCCGCCCGCGAACCTCGATATCTCGACCGTCCAGCAGCAGGAGCTCGCGATGTCGTTCCGCTACCACATCCGGCAATACCTGTCGCGCCGCGCCGCGGACTGGCAGGCGCGCGGGTTCACCGAAACGCTGGTCGACTGGCCGACGCTCAACGCGCGTTCCAAGTTCTGGGGCGACGATCAGCGCGCCGCCTTCAAGAACTGGGAAGAGGTCACCGACCCGCGCAATCCGCATGGCAGGCGCCAGGGCGTGGACGAGCGCATCATGCTGCGCGAATTGCTGCGCCGCGTGGACATGATGGTGATCCTCGAGAACCGTCTCGACGCGCTCGTGCGCCTGCATACCCCGCTGCCGCCGGCCAAGATCGGCGGCCCCAACGAGCCGGGACTCATTGCTCGCCTGCGCGACGAGTCGCAGTACGGCCCGAACGCGGGCCTGACGGAGGTCCTGATCCCCGCAGGCTACGTAACGACCGCCTACGATGCGGTCTTCGCGCTCAGTCCGGACGGCAAGAAGTACGTCGGTGCTGCGTCCGCTCAGCCCACCACCATACCGGCGCCCGGCTTGCCGTTTTCGCTGGTGTTCCGTGCCGAGCCGGGCAAGGAGGACATCCTGCTGGCGATCGCGTCCGCCTACGAAGCCGCGTCGAAGCGCCGGGTTCCTCCGCCGGCGTTCGGCCCGCTGCCGGCGAAAGCGCGTAACGTCCGGTCGTAAAGCGGAGAGCGCGGGTTCGCCCGCGTTGCCGCCATTGGGCTCTGACCCGTTGCCCTTGTTACAGGAGGAAGAACACAATGAAACAAGGGATGATTGCATAACAAGCTTGAATCGTAGGTAGTCAACCAAAGGGGGAAATATGCCAACGTTACAGAATCTCACCAGGGCAATATTCGGCGCCTGCCTGGCGCTGGTGCACGCGGTGGCGCTCGCTCAGGGCGCTGCAGGCTATCCGGGCAGGATGATCAAGCTTGTTGTTCCGTTTCCGGCCGGCGGGGCCACGGACATCATGGCCCGCAACATCGCCCAGAAGCTGAACGAGGCGTGGAAGCAGCCGGTTGTGGTGGAGAACCGGCCGGGCGCCAACGGCACCATAGGCGCCGACGCGGTCGCCAAGTCGCCTGCTGACGGATACACCTATCTCGTCGCCACCATCGCGCACTCCGCCAACGTCACGCTTTTCCCCAACACACCGTATCAATTGCAAAGGGACCTGCAGGCAGTGGCGATCCTGGGGCTCATACCGATGGTGCCGGTCGTGCACCCCAGTCTGCCGGTTCGCAACCTGAAGGAACTTGTCGCGATCTCGAAAAAACAACCCCTCAACGGGGGGTCCGGTGGCAATGGCACGGCCGCCCACCTCACGCTCGAGTTGTTTAAGAGCGTTACCGGCGCGAAGATTCAGCACATCCCGTACAAGGGTGGCGCGCCAGCCATGACCGATCTGGTCGGCGGCCAGATCGAGGTCATTTTTTCCCTGCTTCCCGAATGCCTGCCGTACGTGAAATCGGGAAAGATCCGGGGGCTCGCGGTCACGACCGACAAGCGGTATTCGCTGTTGCCCGATATTCCCACCACCTCGGAGTCGGGCATTCCCGGGCTCGAGGTCACCAGCTGGAACGGCTTGATGGCCCCGACCGGCACACCCGGCGACATCGTGACGAAGCTCAATGCTGAAGTGGTGAGGATCACCGGGATGCCGGACATGAACGCCCGGATCACCGAGCTGGGCTACCAGACGAGCGCTATGAGCGTCGGGGACGCAGACAAATACATCAAGGCCGATATCGAGCGCTGGAGGAAGGTGATCCGGGCGGCCAACATCAGAGCGGACTGAGTCCCGGAAGAATGGGGTCGGAGTGAGCTAACCCGGCTGGTACGGACGAATTGCTCGTTTTACCCATGGCCGAATCGCCGATTCCGGCGTAAAGTTCGCGGCAAGCGCGACGGGATGATCAACAACAAGACCTTCTTCAACTACCCCACCGAGGAGACCTGCCCGTGAAACGATCTTTCGCCGTCGCTGCTCTCGCCGTGCTGGCCCTCGCGGCCTCAGGCCTCGCGCCCGCGCAGGACAAACCCGCCACCAAGTCCCGCAACCTCGAAATTTACTGGATCGACACCGAAGGCGGCGCGGCGACGCTCATCGTGACGCCGTACGGCGAATCGATGCTGATCGACACCGGCTATCCGAACGACGACCGCGATGCGAGGCGCATCCACGCCGCCGCCCAGCACGCAGGGCTCACGCGGATCGACCACCTCGTGATTAGCCATTACCACCGCGACCACGTCGGCGGGCTCGCCGCGCTGACGAAGCTGATTCCGATCGGCCGCTACTACGGCCCCAACGACAAAATCGAAATGATCAACCGCGAGTGGTACGACAGCTACACCACCGCCTCCGCCGGCAAGCGCACGATCGTCAAGCCCGGCGATAATATTCCGCTGAAGGGCGTCGAGGTGCTCGTGGTGTCCGCGGACGAAAAAGTTCTCGCCAAGCCGGTCAACCGCAGCGGGCCCAATCCGCTGTGCGCGAACGCCGCCGACATGTCGCCGGCCGGGTTCGAGAACTCGCGGATGGTCGGCCTGCTTCTCACCTACGGCAGATTCACGTTTCTCAACCTGCTCGATCTCGACTGGCGCACAGAGCTCGAGCTCGTGTGTCCAGTTGACAGGGTCGGCAAGGTCACGCTGTATCAATCGAGCCGCCACGGTTCGCTCGACGGTGCCGGCTCGCCGGCGCTTCTCGGCGCGATCCAGCCGCAGGTCGTGGTCGTGAACAACGGGCCGAAGAAAGGCCTCGGCCAGGTCGACAAGCGCATCCAGCCGATCGTCGATATGGCCAGGCCGGCGCCGCCGTACGAAAAGAATTCCTACCTGCGGCTCGCCGGGCTGCCGGGCATCGAAGGCATCTGGCAGGAGCACCTGTCGCTGCTCGACAAGGACCCCGCGCACAACACATCGGAAGACATGATCGCGAACCTCGACGACACCGCCGACTGCAAGGGCAACTGGATCCACGCCTCGGTCGCGCGCGACGGCAGGTTCACGATCACCAACGGCCGTAACGGGTTCAGCAAGACCTACCTGGCTCGGAAGTAATTATGACTAAGCGTCGGGCAATCAATTCCTTCGCGCAATCCCGAGCTGCGGCGATCGCCGGTCTGGTGGCAATCGGCGCGTTTTGCGGCATCCAGCGCGCGCAGGCGGCGAGTACCGTGCAACCGGCCCCGGAACCATCGTCGCGTTCAGTTTGGGACGGCGTGTATACGGCACGGCAGATCCAGCGCGGTAGCGCCGTCTACGCGCGTGACTGCGCGACCTGCCACGGCCCGACGATGAACGGAGGCGAGGCGCCCCCGCTTGCCGGCGCCGATTTTCTCGCGGAGTGGTATGGCTACAGCGCGGGGGACCTGTTTGAAAGGATACGCGGGACGATGCCGCAGACGGGCCCGGGGTCGTTGAGCGCGCAGGAGTACGTCGACGTTCTCGCTCATATTCTCAACGTCAACAAATTTCCTGCCGGCGAGACGGAGATGGAGGGTTTGCGCGAACCATTGAAGCGGATTCGCGTCGAGGCCGCCAAACCCAGTCGGAAAGGTCCAAACTGAGGCCGGACGATTTGATAACCAAGTAGCGGGCGTTTTTAATTCCGCGTTTGAGAGGGAGAGCAGAAATGGCAGGTGGACGGATGATGACGGGTTACCGTGCGGAATTTTGTCTCGGGTTCGGATTGCTGGCGGCTTGCCTCGCGGGCCTGCCCGTCGCATTCGCGCAAGACGCGCAGTATCCGTCCGCCCCGCAGTTAAAGAAGGACGGAACGTCCGTCCTGCTAGAGGACTACGCGAGCCTGCCTTTCTCGAGTCTGAAAAAGGATGGGCCGTACCCGTCGCCGATCGATTATCGGGACCAGCTGGGGCGCGCAAACTCGTTGCGCTCGGAACCGGCTGATGCACCCAATTCGGACAAACGGTTTTTTGTCCCCGGACAAAACGGCGTGCTGTACATCCTCGACAAGTCGACCCGGCAATTCACCCCCTATGTCGATTTCGGAAAAATCTTTCCCAAGTTCACGACCGAACCCGTCTATGGTCTCGGCCTCGTTTCGATTGCGTTCGATCCCGGTTATGCGAAGAACGGAAAGTTCTATACGGTCCATACGGAACGACCCGGCATCAGCGGATCCGCCGCGCCGCGCAACGATGCCGCGCCGAACCTGACCGTGAACGGCGACATCACCGCGGCGATTAACTCTCCCGCGGGCGAGGTCGGGTTCCAATCCATCATTTATGAATGGACCGACACGAATATCAGCAATTCGACCTTCGAGGGATCGGCACGCGAAATCCTCAGGGCAGGATTGAATTTTCCGCTGCATCCGATGGCGGACATGCTGTTCAATCCGCTCGCCGGTCCCGGTCATCCCGATTACGGCAATCTTTACATTTCCGTTGGCGACGGCACCGCGGGAGAACGCGCGGGAGTGACGCATCCCATTCCGCAGCGGCTCGATGCCCTGCAGGGCAAGATTTTGCGGATCACTCCCGATATCTCGCTGCGCCCGCAGGACATGCCGAGCTCAAACGGCCGCTACCGCATTCCGTCCACGGGAACCGATCCGAACCCGTTTGTGTCGGCGAAGGGCGCACGGCCGGAAGTTTTCGTCTATGGGCTGCGCAATCCGCACCGCATCACCTGGGACCCCGTGACCAACACTTTCTTGGCCGCGGACATCGGCGACCACTCGTGGGAAGAAATAAACATCATCATCAAGGGCGGCAATTACGGATGGGCCGAACGCGAAGGTCCGGAGCTGCGTTTCACCGGCGGGCCCAACGGCGGCAAAACCGCCACCCAGATCGATCCGCCGGTCCCGTATCCCTCCGAGGACACGCTCGCCGTCGACGGTCTTGACAAACCCGTGACGCTCGAGCCGCCCGTTGCGTACTACAGCCATTGGGACGGGCTCGCCGTTGGCAGCGGCTATGTGTACCGCGGCAAGTTGATGCCGCAGCTTGTCGGCAAGTACATCTTCACCGAGATCACGACCGGCCGGTTTTTTTACGCCGATCTTGCGGAGATGATTGCGAACAAGGGCAAGCGCGGCAAGGGCGCGGCAATTCACGAAATCGAGATTGTCTACAAGAACCCCTATGACAGCTCCGCCCAGGGCCCTGTGAAGCGGCGGATGTACGACATCGCGGCGGATGCTTTCGTGCGCAAAGGCGGTATTACCGTGCGGAATACCGTGCTGCCCGGCGCATCCAGCATTACGGGCGGATTTCGCGGCGGAAATATCACCGGCGGAAAAGTGGATCCCTACGGCGTTCCGTATGGCGGCGGGCGCGCCGATGTCCGCCTCGCCAGAGGCGGCGATGACGAGATCTACGTCATAAGCAAGAGCGACGGCATGATCCGGAAACTCGTGTCGGTGGTAACGCCGCCTCCTGGCTCGAAAAATTCCGCGGCCCGTTAGCAAGGTCATCAAGGGGGAAAGATGGAAACCGTGATGCCAAGACCTATTTCGCGCGCGCGCAATTCGATCAGTGGATCCGCACGGAGATCGAGCGCTGGGGCAAGATCATCCGCACCCAGAAAATCTCACTCGAGTAGGACCGCGGTTACTGCCGCTCCAGCCGGATCGCCCGCACGATGTCGCCATAAGCCTTAACCTCGGCGCGAATGAACTCGCGCGCCTCGGCCGGCGTATTGGCGAGAGGATCGTAACCGCCGTTGGTGAACACCTCGCGCACCTTCGGCACTTCGAGCGCCTTGCGCACTTCGGCCTGCAGCCGTGCGATGATGCTGGCAGGCGTTTTCGCCGGCGCAAACCACGCGTTCCAGCCCGCATCCTTGTGAAAGCCGGGCAGCCCCGATTCCATCACCGTCGGCACGTCGGGCAGCACCGGCCAGCGGGTCTTGCCGGTAAACGCGAGCGCACGCAGCAGGCCCGACTTGATGTGCTGCACCGCCGCCGTCGGCGGAATGAACATGAACTGCACTTCACCCGCGATCACGGCGTTGAGCGCGGGGGCCACGCCCTTGTACGGCACGTGCGTCATCGACACGCCGGCGGTGCGGTTGAACATTTCGGTCACCAGGTGCGTCGAGTTGCCGATGCCGGCAGAGCCATAGGCGAGCGGCTTGTTCTTGTCCTTCTTCGCAAGCTCGATCAGGTCGCGCATGGAACGCGCGCCGAACGCCGGATTCGCCACCACCACGTAGCCGCTGCCAAGCGCGACGAACGTGATCGGTTCGAGGTCCTTCAGCGTGTCGTACGGCAGCTTGCGGTACACGGCCGGATTGATGGCGATCGAGGTCGTGGTATGCAGCAGCGTGTGGCCGTCCGGCGCGGCATGGACGACGATCTGCGTGCCGATAATGCCGTTGGCGCCGTCGCGATTGTCGATCACGATGGTTCCGCCGAGCTCGCGTTCCACCTGCGCCGCGACCGCTCGCGCGTTGATGTCCGCGGTCCCACCTGGCGCAAACGGGACCACCAGCCGGATCGGGCGGGTGGGATAGGTCTGTGCGATGCCACTGCTCGCAACCAAGGCAAGCAGTCCACCCCATAACGCCAGGCGGCTGCGGATAAGAAAGGACAGGAAATTCTTTCTGTCAATCATGGTCGTCAATGGGGTTTCCGCGGCGTCAGTACGCGGTGAGGCCGCCGTCAAGCAGCAGTGTGTGCCCGGTAATGTACGCCGCCTGCGGGCTCACCAAGTAGCGCACCGCGTCCGCCATTTCCTCGGCGGTGCCAAACCTGTGCAGCGGCACTTTGTTCAGCGTGGCTTCGCGCGCCTTCGGATCGGTCAACGTACCGGCGCGCGACCGCGTTTCCACCCTGCCCGGCGCAATGGCATTGACGCGAATGCCGTGTTCCGCCCACTCGATCGCCAGCATCTTCGTCATATGGATGATGGCGGCCTTGGAGATGCCGTAGACCGAGCGCTGGGCAGCGCCGACGACCCCATGGGTCGAGGCGAGATTGACGATGCATCCCGGCCGCCCCCTGCCGATGAGGTGCCGGCCGATTTTCTGGCTCATGAAGAAGGTCCCCGTCATGTTGGTCTGGATCACCGCTTCCCATTCTTCCGGAGTGATCTCGAGCGCTGCCTTGCGCAGCGTGATGCCGGCATTGTTGACCAACACGTCCACCTGACCGAGCGCCTTGATCACCATATCGGCCGCTTGTTCTATGCCGGGAAGCGAGCGCAGGTTGAGCGCTATGGGTACCACACGCGTGCCCGCCGCTTCGAGCTTCACCACGATGTCCGACAGGTTCGCGGTGCGCGTCGCCGAAACTGCCACGTCGAAGCCATCGCGCACGAGCGCCAGAGCGGTTGCGGCGCCGATTCCGTAAGACGCTCCGGTCACGAACGCCGTGCGCCGGCGTGCCGGGCTCTGCTCTCCCATACTGATTCCCGTCAAAACCTTATTCTGTGGAAAATGGCTTAGCTGGATGATACTTGCTTTGTTTGCCATGCTCCACTCTGCCGACGATTGCCCACTGAACGATACGCGGCTCTGCGCGAAACACAGCTATTGGTGCGCCTAGCAGCCTGTCGGACTCTGAGGGTCCGACAGGCTGCTAAAAGCAAAACCGCCCCTTTTCTCCAAATAATGTCCAAATCCACAGCCGTTTCACCTCGGTCAGTACGCAGGAACCACGTTTCGACGGTTCTATGACGACACTTTCGCATTTTTTCCGGGGGCGGTTTTGCATTAGGAGTTTGTCAGGAATAGCTCCGACAAACTCCTAGCGTTGTAGCATAATAACTTCGCTCCTGATGCCCGCGATCGCAACGCGCGGTCGGATCGGACAAACGAATTCGAATCCATTGGAGAAGACGGTATGAACCAGACAACGGGCGACGCACCGAGGTTCGAGGTGGATCCGTGGTGGCCCAAGCCGCTGCCCGAAGGGTGGATAACCGGGCAGCTTTCCACCGTATGCGTGGACGCCCACGACCACGTGATCATCACCAACCGGCGTGATATCACGAACGAGGAAAAGGAGACTTCGCATCAGGCGGGTTCGGTGATCATATTTGATCCCGCCGGCAACATGGTCGATTCATGGGGGACGGAGGAGACTGTTCCGGGGACCATCCATAGCTGTTTCGCCGATCGCGAGAACAATGTGTGGCTGACCGGCAATGGCGACGGCATCGTCCAGAAGTACACCCACGACGGAAGACTCCTGCTGCAGATCGGGAAAAGAGGTGTCTTCGATACATCGGACGGCACCAGAAAAGGCCACGCTCTGAATTCGAGCCATACGCAATTCTTCAAGCCGGCAGGTATCACGGTCGATCCGGGCAACGGCGATGTCTACGTTGCCGACGGCTACGGCAACCGCCGCGTGGCGGTGTTCGATCGTGAAGGGCGCTTCCTGCGGCAGTGGGGCAGGCAGGCGACCAGGGCGGAAACCGAGGCGGGCGTGGGCGGAGTTTTCGCGGAGGTGGTGCATTCCGTAACGATCAGCAATGCCGGTCTGGTGTACGTAGGCGACCGTCAGGGTGACCGCGTCCAGGTGTTCGACAAGATGGGCAATTTTCAAAGAAACATCTGGATCAGGACGGGAACCGCGGACCTGCCCGATGCGCGGGGCACCGCCTGGTGGGTGGAGTTTTCGCGCGACCGGGAACAACAATTCATGTACGCGATGAACGGGCGCAACGAGCAGGTCCATGTCCTCGATCACGCCAGTGGACAAATTCTCTCGAGTTTCGGCCGTCCGGGACATCAGCTGGGCAATTTCACGCACGGTCACACGCTAGCGGTCGACTCCAAGGGCGACCTCTACGTTGCCGAGACCAATTGGGGCCGCAGGATCCAGAAGTTCAAGCGGGTGCAATAATGAAAACGAATTTGAGCAGCTGGGTTGCAATGGCGTTGCTGGCGGGCGGCAGTGTCGTGCTGGCGGGCACGGCGTCGGCACAGGGCTGGAAGCCGGAGCGCAACGTCGAGCTTACCGTTCCAAGCGGTCCCGGAGGATCGAACGACATTGCGGGGAGGATCATCCAGAAGCTGTGGACTGACCTCAATCTCCTGCCGGTGTCGAGTTCGATAACAAACCGTGCCGGCGGCGAGCATATCGTTGCCTATACCTACGTCCAGCAGCGCACCGGCGATCCTCACATGCTCGGTGTCATGTCAACGCCGATGCTGGTGAACCCCATCGAAGGCCGCACCCAGCTTACCCATAACGATTTCACGCCGATAGCCTATCTGATCACCGAGCCCATGATCGCGGTGGTCCGCGCGGATTCGCCGATCACGACCGGCGCAGTCCTGCTCGAGGCGCTCAAGAAGAATCCAGGCTCGCTGAGCATAGCCCTGACGAGCACCGGGCACCGTGTTTCCATCGGGCTGCCCATGCACAAAGCCGGGGTCAACATCAAAGCCGTCAGGATGCCGGCCTTCAAGAGCGGTGGCGAGACCACCACCGCAGTGCTCGGGGGGCACGTGGACGTGCTTATTACCTCCGTTTCGACCAGCGTGCCTCACATCGCGGGAGGCAAGATGCGCGGCATCGCAGTAAGCTCGACCAAACGGCTCGGCGGAGTCATGGCGTCGGTACCGACGTGGCAGGAACTCGGCTATCAGAGTTCAGGATCGTGGAAACGCGTCATGGCGCCGAAGGGCATCACGCCCGCGCAGGTTGCATTCTGGGAAGAGGTCATGCGCAAGTCGGCGCAAAGCGATGAGATTCGAAAATACGCCGAAGAGAACCAGTGGCTCGTGGAGTTCAAGGGGGCCGCGGAAACACGCAAGTGGCTGGACGAAGAATTCGCCGCGCTAAAAGTGGTCATGACCGCACTCGGGCTTGTCAGGCAGTGAAGGAAAAATCAAGTACAGCCAATAGTGCCGGCTCTGCCGGATCGTAGCGATGCCCGGGCATCAAAAGGTACTCGTGACGGGCGGACTCGGCATCATCGGCGCGTATGTTTGTCGCGCTCTGCTTGCCACCTCCCGGCAGCCGGTGATCTACGACCTTGGGGGAAATACCGGACTCATCCGGGACATTGCCGCCGATTGCGTCGTCGAGCACGGGAATGCGTGTGACTTGCCGCGGCTGATGGGCGTTATTGCGCGCCATGAGCCGATGGCAATCGCCCATCTTGCCGGCCAGATTGGCCCATCGGTTGAGCAGTACCCGTGGTCTTCGCTCAACGCGAATCTGATCGGGACTACAACGGTTTTCGAAGCGGCGCGCCTTTCCGGAATTCCGCGCATCGTATTCCCGAGTTCCAGACAGGTTTACGGCCCGATTGCGGAAAAACATCGTCATCCGACCTACGATCCTGTCCCGGAGGACCATCCGCGTGAACCATTGCTGCTGTACGGCAAGATCAAGCGCGCTTGCGAGGATATCGCGGATCATTATGCGCGCCTATATGGTCTAGACATCATCGCGCTGAGGTTCGCATCCTGTTTCGGACCGGGGAGATTTGGCCTTCATGCCCAAGTGTCGCCGATGTGGGGGCTTATCGAAGCAGCGATTGCCGATCGACAGTTCCGGATCGAGTACGGCGCGGACCAGTGCGATGACTTGTGTTACTCCGGAGAGTCTGCCAATGGTTTTATTGCTGCGCTCGACAGTGTGGCGTGTCCCGGGAAGTTTCGCGCCTACAACATCAGCTCCGGTGAGTTGATTTCATTGCGCGAGATGATCGCCGTCCTCAAGGGTCTCTACCCTTCGTGGAGTGCCGAGGCGGGTCCCGGCCTTGACTATCGTCGTTCGGGACTTGGTAATTATTTCAAAATGGCAACCGAAAAAGCTCATGCCGAGATCGGGTTCAAGCCGCTGTTCAACTACCGGCTTGCGGCGATCGATTACGCCGCGACGCTCGAACGTTTGAAAAAAGCGATCTCCTGAGCCTTGGAGTCTAGTCGGCGCGCAGTCCCAGGTCCTTCACCACCTTCGCCAGCGTCGCGATCTCCGACTCCAGGATTCTGCCAAATTCCTCCGGCTGATTGCCTACCGGGAGGAACACGAGATCGTTGAAGCGTTTGATCACAGCCGGATTGCGCAGCGTGGACACCGCTGCAGCATTGATCGTTGCGACGATTTCCTTCGGCGTTTTCGCCGGGACCATGAGGCCATACCAATTCGTAAATGCGTAACCAGGGACCCCCGACTCTGCGATCGTTGGATATTCAGGCAGCAATGGCACGCGATTGGCGGTCGTCACGGCCAGTGCGCGCAATCGGCCCTGCTTTATATACGACAACACCGTGCCGATCGTGGCGAAGTAAACCGACGTTTCGCCGGAAAGAAGCGATGTCTGCGCTTCCCCGCCGCCTTTATACGGCACATGCACCATGTTTACGCCCGTTTGCCCCTTGAATAACTCCGCTGCCAAAAAAGTCGTCGTGCCGGTACCGGCCGAAGCGTAATTGATCGAGCGTGGCTTGGCCTTGGCGAGCTTGATGAGTTCGCCGATCGACTTCACGGGCAATGATGGATGAACCAAGGCGATGGCAGGCGCGGTTACGCTTTGCGTCACAGGCGTGAAATCACGCATCAGATCATATGGCAGGTTTCGGTAGAGGCTGACATTGAGCGCCTGGGTTATGTTCAAGTGGAATAATGTATAGCCATCGGCCGGAGCTTTGGACGCGATTTCCGCGCCGATGTTGCCTCCTGCGCCGGCGCGATTGTCGACGATCACCTGCTGGCCGAAGACTTGGGAGAGTCCAGCGGCGACAATCCGGCCCACGACGTCGTCGCCGGAGCCGGGTGAGCCCGGCACCAGATAGCGGACGACCTTTACCGGGTAATTTTGCGCCCAGCCGGCAGCCGCAAACAGGCATAGCAGGCAGATCAGCGTGAGCAACTTTGTTGTGCAAGACCTGAGAATAGTCACCGGGAACCTCGCCCTTGAACGGAATGTCAGTTGAAGTAAATGGAAAGGATAGGAACTTACTTCTGTCAATCGATCATCGTCACCCCCGTGAGTCTTGACTTCGCAACCGTGTACATTCGCCCCTGTCCGGCCGCGGCACGCTGCGCAATGCCTAAGCCGGCGCAGCCGGACCAAAAAGAACCAAACGCGAAGACGCAGAGAAAAAGAAAAGTCGCAAAGATTCCTGTCTGTCATTTTTCCTGTTTTCCTTCGCGTCCTTGGCGTCCTTTGCGGTTCAATCTTTCGGCGTATATCGCAAGTCGCCGTAATTAGCCATGAACCAGGTTCGGCGCGCCGAGCTGCAACATGAGCCCGAGCTCGTCGGCGAAGGTCCAGCTTTCCCGCCACTGTCCGCCGGTGAATTTCATGATCGAGACGACCGGCACGCCCACGCGCTTGCCGGATGGCGGCAAGCTATAGAGGCTCGCCTGATGCGTGCCGTTGGTGTTGAACCGCATCCACACCTGGTCGCCCTCCGCGATGAGGACCTCTATCCTGTCATGCCGGTCCGGAAACGCGACGTCCAGCGCCAGCTCGCCGAGCCCATGCGCTTTGCCGTAATCGCGCAAGTGCTGAAATCCAAAACGCCGCTGACAGTGATCGGCGGCCCGGCCTTGCTTTGAGGACGCGGACGACCTGGAACGGGCCACGGTCAGTTTGTTGCGGTCCTGCTGCGTGGCCGGCGGCTGGGACGAGAGCCGCTGCACGAATGCATCGGCGTCTTCCCCCGTGTTCGGCAGCGGCGGCGCGATGAACAGCCGATCCTTGCGCGGCGGCATTTTCGCCCCGAGCTGCTTCAGCAACTCTGTTTCATCCATCATGAACCAGCCTTCGACCATCTGCCCGTCCACGATGCGCAGCATGGCGATCTCGTACACGTCCACTCTTTTTCCGGTCGCGGGAATGCCGAAGAAATTGCCGGTGTGCGTGGCGGTGACGCGGAACAGCAGGCCCACTCTGTCGCCTTCGGCAATGACTTCTTCGATCACGTCCACGCGGTCGGGAAACGCGGTGCGCAAATACATGCCGGGTCCCGGGAATCCCTGATCGCGCGCGTTGCTTGCCAGATGATAGTTGCCGCCGCGCACCCGGTCGTAGCTGGGCGCGAGGACTTCCTTCTCGACCTGCGGCATCTCCGGGGTGCCCTGCGACTTCTTAAAGCGCAGCGCCACCGCTGCGTTGCGCGCGAGCTCGCCCTTCCTGTTCTCGTCAGCATGGTTCATGTTTTCTTCCTTTGCGTTCTTCGCGTCTTTGCGTTTAATCGTTTTTGGGTTTACGCGTTATTCGGGCTTGATTCCCGCGATTTTCACAAGCCTGGCGATCCGGTCATAATCCGCGCGCAGGAACGCGGCGAAGTGCTCGGGGCTTGCGCTACCCGCCGGCGGCAACCCCTG
>PLYS01000163.1 GCA_003153455.1 Betaproteobacteria bacterium
GAGCAAATCAGCGTCAAGGTCAGCGAGCGGCTGGACGAAGGCTTCAAGAAGACCAACGAAACCTTCACCAACGTCATGACGCGTCTCGCGACCATCGACGAGGCGCAGAAGAAAATCGAGACACTGACCGGCAGCGTCGTCAGCCTNNCGCGCGGTGTCCGCGCTGACTGCGTCCTCAAGTTGCCTGAGCCCATGGGGCTGATCGCTGTCGATTCCAAGTTTCCACTCGAAAATTATGAGCGCATGTTCCTCGACGGCGCTGAGCGTGCGACTCCTGCTGCATTTAAAGCAGACGTCCGCAAGCACATCGACGATATTGCAACGAAGTACATCATTCCTGGCGAAACCGGTGACGGCGCGGTGATGTTTGTGCCGGCGGAATCGGTATTCGCGGAGATCCATGGACGTCGTCACCGTGATCTTGTCGAGTATGCGCAAAGCAAACGCGTCTGGATAGCATCGCCGACCACGCTGATGGCCATCCTTACCACGGCTCAGTCGGTGATCAGGAGTATCGAAACGCGCAGGCAGATCCACATCATCCAGGAAGAGTTGGGCAAGCTTGGCGCCGATTTCGGCCGCTTTCAGTCACGCATGGACAATCTCGCGCGCCATATCGAGCAGGCCAAGAATGACGTTGATGAAGTGCATGTCAGCAGCCGCAAAATCAGCGAGCGCTTCGCGAAGATCGAGCGTGTCGAGCTCGAGGTATCCGGGGAGCCGCAACGGCGCGCCGTGGAATTCGGAAAACAGAAATGACGCGGCGCGATTTTCTGCTGCGCGCCGCAGCGCTCGCTGGCTGCGGCTCACTTGCCGCGTGTGCATCGATCGATAGTGTCAAGGACGCGCGCGGGAAGGGTGTCAAGCGCACCTTCAAGCAGCCTTATGATGAGGTATACGCTGCAACGCTCGCTGCAGCCGCCAGGAGAAAGCTCGAGCTTGTCAGCGCGACGCCCGCTACGGGTGCTATCCTGCTGTCGAATGGCGCGTCGCTCGGCAGCCTCGGCGAGCGCATTGCGGTATTCGTGTCCCGCCTCGGCGAGCGCGTCACCAGCGTCGAGGTGGTATCACGACCGGTGGTGTCAACGCTGAGCTTTCCTCCCGATTGGCCGATTCTGCTGTTCGGCGAAATCGAGGAAGAACTGGCGGCGCGCCGGCTGCGGAAATAAGAATACTGCTGCGTCATGTTTGACGCTTTTAAGCATTGGCGGCGTGCCCGCATCATCGCCCGTGCGTCGCTCGATCCCTCGCTATGGCAGCAAACGCTCGAGCGTCTGGCATTTCTGCGCGGTCTGTCGGATGCCGAGCGCGAACGGCTGCGCCAGTCGGTGATCCTGTTCCTGCACCATAAATCCATCCACGGCGCGGGCGGGCTCAAGCTCGATGCCGGGATGGAATTGCTGATCGCGGCGCAGGCCTGCATCCTGATACTCAATCTCGACATCGATTACTATCGCGGCTGGGTCGAGGTCATCGTTTACCCGGACGAGTTCGTGCCCAAAATCGAGTTCACCGACGAAGCCGGTGTGGTGCACACGGAACGCGAGCCGCACGTTGGCGAGGCATGGCTGCAAGGGCCCGTGATTCTGTCGTGGGCCGACGTCGCCCCGTGTGTCGGCGGCGTCAACGTCGTGATACACGAATTTGCGCACAAGCTCGATATGCTGAACGGCGATGCCAACGGCTTCCCGCCGCTGCATCGCGGCATGGCCCGCGAGGCATGGTCACAGGTGTTCGGATCTGCCTATGCCGACTTCTGCCGCCGCGTCGACGCCGACGAGAATGTGGCGATCGATCCCTATGCCGCCGAGAGCCCGGGTGAATTCTTCGCCGTGATGAGCGAGGCATTCTTTGAAATCCCGCGCGCCGTGAGCGATCTCTACCCGCAGGTCTACGACCAGCTCAGGCTGTTTTACCGCCAGGACCCGGCGGCCCGCAGGGCGACGTGATTCCGATGCGTATGCTGAAACAGTTTGCTTTCACCGAATCGAAACATGTGCTGACCGCCGGGTTCGGCGCGCTGCTCGTTTTAATCGTCGTCGTCACGCTAGTCGGCATGTCGGGCATCTACGCCGTCAATCAGCGCATTGGCGCGCTGTTGCCGATCACGGTCGTTGGCGTGCTGGTACTGATCGTTGGCGCCGGGATAGCGCTGCTGGTGAGACGCCAGATCGTAAGCAGCGAAGTTGCACTGCACCGCAAAGAAGAGCTTGCCGAGGAAATGGCGCAGCAGCTAACCTGGCAGGCGAGCCACGATGCGTTGACCGGGCTCATTAACCGGCGCGAGTTTGAGCGCCGGCTGGGCGATTTGATCGAATCGGTGCGCACCGGCGGCAAACAGCATGCGCTGATGTACATGGACCTCGACAATTTCAAAACCGTCAACGACATCTGCGGCTACACCGCCGGCGACGAGTTGCTGNNTGCTCGAATCGTGCCCGCTCGATCAGGCGGTGCGGATTGCCAACGGCGTGCGCGAGGCGGTAAGGGATTACCGCTTTATCTGGCACGACAAGGCGTTCGGTGTCAGCGCCAGTATCGGTCTGGTCACGATCGACGGAGCGAGCGTCAACGTCAGCGGCGTGCTGGCGATGGCTGACGCAACCTGCCACGAGGCGAAGAGCAAGGGGCGCGATCGCGTGCAGGTCTACCACCCGCAAGACGGCAAAGTCGGGGAGCAGAGCGGCGAGCTGCAGATGGTGTCACAGATCAATCACGCGTTCGAACTCGGTAATTTCAGGCTCTATCGCCAGAAAATCATCGCGCTCGACGCTGGCGGCGGCGCCGAGCCGCATTACGAGATTCTGGTGCGCATGGTCGACAGTGCCGGCAATCTGATTCCGCCGGGCGGCTTCATGCCCGTCGCCGAACGCTACAATCTGCTGACCTCGATTGAGCGCTGGGTGATAGGCTCACTGGTCGAATTTCTGCACCGGCAATACGAAAGCGGGACGATACCGCACGGCAAGGCAGTCCTGACGGATGCGTTCTATGCGGTCAACTTGTCGGGCGTCAGCATCAACGACAGCAGCTTTATCGATTTCTTGCGCAAGCTATTGATACGCTTCAATCTGCCGCGCGGCCTGCTGTGTTTCGAGGTTACCGAATCCACGGCGATCTCGAATCTGACCAAGGCGGCGCAGTTGATGCATGAGATGAAGGCAATGGGCTGCCGTTTCGCGCTCGATGATTTCGGTATCGGCATGTCCTCGTTCGCTTATCTCAAGTATCTGCCGGTCGATTACATCAAGATCGACGGCGTGTTCATTCGCGACATGGCTACCGACCCGATGGATCACGCGATCGTCGAGGCAATCAACCGCATCGCGCACATCCTGGGGCTCAAGACTGTCGCCGAATTCGTCGAGAACGAAACCACGCTGGAGAGCCTGCGCGCGCTCAACGTTGATTACGCACATGGCTATTTCATCGCCAAGCCGGAAGCGCTGACCAAAACCGCGGAGGCCGAGCACGTGGTACTGGAACCGGCTTAGCTCAGGAATTGCGTTCGAACGAGCGCAATTCCTCAAGGGTGTTGATGTTGCTGAAGGCGTCCGCCTCGTCGTCGAACTCGACCTCAGTTACACGCAGTGTTGCGTACCAGGCATCGATCTTGCGCCCGCCGTCGGCGAGAAACCGCGTCAGATGCGGCAGCACATCGCGCCGGCACAGGCAGAACACCGGGTGCGGCTGATCACGGGTTCTGGCGACCGCGATTTGAGCCTGCCGTGCCTGCAGCGCGGTATCGAGCCGTGTCACCAAATCATCTGGCAAGAACGGGGAGTCGCACGGCACCGTCGCCACCAGCGGATGGCGCGCTGCGCTCAAGGCACATTGCAGTCCGGCGAGCGGTCCGGCGTAGCCGCTTATCTCGTCAGGGATCACGGGGTGGCCGAAGCGGGCGTAGACGTCTAGATTCTGGTTCGCATTGATCAGCACTTCATCGACCTGCGGCGCAAAGCGCTCCAGCACCCATTCGATCATCGGTTTGCCGCGCAGCACGCGCAAACCCTTGTCGACACCGCCCATGCGCCGGCCCTGGCCGCCGGCGAGGATTACGCCGGTGATTTTGGGAGTTTCGAGTTTCGGGTTTGAAGTTTCGGGTTTCAAGTTTCGGTTTCGAGTTGAGATCTGTTTATGCGGCTACCGGGTTTAACTGGAAACTCGAAACTCGTAACTCGCAACTTACTTCTTGAACCGGTGACCACCGGTGAACAGCAGATAATGCTTGCCGGTGGCGCGGCCGAGCATGGTGATGCCGACTTTCTGCGCGAGTTCGTAACCCATCTGCGTCAGCCCCGAGCGCGACACCAGAATTGGGATTCCCATCTGTGCGCATTTGATAACCATTTCGGAAGTGAGGCGCCCGGTGGTGTAGAACACCTTGTCGGCGCCGTCGATGCGGTCGAGCCACATCTGGCCTGCAATGGCGTCGACGGCGTTGTGGCGGCCAACGTCCTCGACGAACATCAGAATCTCGGGGCCCGCAATGGAATGGGTCGCGAGCGCGCAGCCGTGCACTGCGCCGGCCTGCTTGTAGACTGTATCGTGGCGCCGCACACTGTCGATCAGACCGTAAAAAGCCGCTTCGGTGATAAAGACGTCGTCGGGCAGCTTGATCGATTCGATTTCCCCCATCAGTTCGCCGAAGATGGTGCCTTGGCCACAGCCGGTGGTCACGGTGCGTTTCTCCATGCGGCCGTCGAGATCAGCGAGCCCGTCGCGCGTGGTCACAACGACGGAGTTCACCTCCCAGTCGACCTGCACCGCGATGATTTCCTCGATGCTGCTCACGAGGCGCTGGTTGCGCAGATAACCGAGCGCCAGCGCCTCCGGCGCAGCGCCGAGCGTCATCAGCGTCACGATCTCGCGCTTGTCGACGTAGAGCGTGAGCGGATGTTCGCCCGCGATTTCAGTCGCGAGCACTTCGCCGCGTTCGTTGCGCGCCTCGACGGTAAACGTCAGCGGCCGACTGGCATGAGTGATCTGCGGGCGGTAGGGTTTGTCCATTCGGAAGTAAGGAGTAAAGAGTGAGGAGTAAGGAGTAAGGAGTAAGGAGTAAGGAAACCAGGCGCGTGTTCGCGCCTTACTCTTCACCCTTTACTCTTCACTCTTTACCCGCCTATATACGACATCTCGATTTTCTGGGGGCGGGCGGTTTCTGCGGTGCGGATTTCGGAATAACGGTCGCCTCGCTGGCGCCAGATCGCATCGATCGCATTGGAAATATCGTCGTCGGATGCGCCGCTGCGCAGCAACGGTTTGAGTTCATGGCCCGCGGTTGCGAACAGGCAGGTGTAAAGCCTGCCCTCGGTGGAGAGCCGTGCGCGCGTGCAGTCGCGGCAGAACGCCTGGGTGACCGAGGCGATCACGCCGATTTCGCCGCTGCCGTCGCGGTAGCGCCAGCGCGCGGCGACTTCGCCGCGGTAATTCGGATCTATCTGCTCGAGCGGTGCTTCGGCGTCGATCATCGCGACGATCTGCCTGGCGGTGACCACGTCGTCCATGCGCCAGCCGTTGGTGTGGCCAACGTCCATGTATTCGATGAAGCGCAGAATGTGGCCGCTGCCGCGAAAATGCCGTGCCATCTGCAGGATGCTCGCGTCGTTGACGCCGCGCTTGACCACCATGTTGATCTTGATCGGATTAAGGCCGGCCGCGGCGGCTGCGGCTATGCCCTCGAGTACTTTTGCGGCAGGGAAATCGACGTCGTTCATTTTCATGAACACAGCGTCATCGAGCGAATCAAGGCTGACCGTGATGCGTTTGAGGCCCGCGACCTTGAGCGCCTGCGCTTTTTTCGCGAGCAACGAGCCGTTGGTGGTGAGCGTCAGGTCGAGCCCGGGGATTGCGGCCAGCATCTCGATCAGGCGTTCGAGATTGCGTCGCACCAGCGGCTCGCCGCCGGTGAGCCGGATTTTTTCGATGCCGTGGCGGGTGAAGATACGCGCGAGCCGCGTGATTTCCTCGAACGTCAGCAACTCCTTGTGCTCGAGGAACTGGTAGTCCTTGCCGAACACTTGCTTCGGCATGCAGTAGACGCAACGGAAGTTGCAGCGGTCGGTGACCGAAATGCGCAGGTCGCGCAACGGCCGTCCCAGCCGGTCGGTGACCTGGGCCGGCGTGGATGCCGTCGCTGCAATTACCGGATTATTCAAGCTGAGTCTCCGCACAATGGGCCTGCGTTGCCGCCACGGACGAAGCGGAGTGCGATTATTGCAAAAGAACCCGGTTCACGGCAAGGAAAACACTACTGATAAATCAACCATTTGGCCAGCATGGTGAGTTGAATAATCGGCCTTGCAGGCGCAGAATCGGGACACGATGACTGAATCTAACACTATAACTGCTGCGACTTATCCGATCGCGGTGGTCATGGAGCGCGCCAAGCTCGCCAGCCCCTGGCAGCCCTACCGCTGGGAGGCGAAGGGGGTGGTACGCGATATTTTCCCGGCCGGGACTAGCGAACGGGTGATGCTGAAGGACGAACAGCTGTGGCAGATTCTGTATCCGGGTCTCGCACTCAAGCTGATGCTTGATGAAGCGGAGGGGTATTACCTCAACCTGACTTCGCCGGAGCCGAAGGTATTCGTGTTGTGGCGTCTCACCGACGAAATTGCGCGGCCGCAGTTCGTCACGGTGAGCTATCACGAAGGGGCCCGCTGGATGGACAGTTCCGAAAATGTGGATGGGGTGACCATGCCGGTGGAGTTGCTGCCGTGGGTCGGCGAATTTGTCGAGCAGCATTACCGGCCCGAGCCGGAAAAGAAAAAACGCTACGCCAGCAATAAAGACAAAGGCCACATGGGCAGAATTGAATAGGGCGATGAGCGCGGACACAGAAAACGGCGGGGGAAACGGCGGGGAGAAGTTCCTGTCGCGCTGGTCGCGGTTGAAGCGGGATGCGAAGGAGCAATATCCCGACCAAGAACCGCCGCCGGGAATCCAGCCCCCGGCACCCCTGGTCGCAGACTCCAACACGCCGCTGCCGCAACTTCCGCCGCTCGACAAGTTGACGCTGGACTCGGATTATCGTGATTTTTTCCACCCGAAAGTGGATGAAAAGGTGCGGCTGGCGGCGCTCAAAAAGCTGTTCAGCGATCCGCATTTCAACGTGATGGATGGTTTGGATGTCTATATCGACGACTACTCCAAGCCGGACCCATTGCCCGCCGCGATGCTGGCCACACTCCGGCAGGCGCAAAAGATCATCGAGTGGGCGAAGGAAACGAAAGAAGAGACTGAGGCGAAACGAGCCGAGGCGTCCGCCGACCCAGTACCGACGTCTCTGGCTGATCAAGCTGAGTCGACTGCAGTTGCCGTTGAGCCGCCGCTGGCAGTTGCGGTCGAGCCGCCGCCGGCCGGGCAATTGCAGGATGCGGAGCAACCTCCGGAACCGTCCGTTCCGGCGGATTGGAAGTCGTAGCGCCGGCGGGACCTTTTGGTTAGTATCGCCGCTGGTCGATTGCGGCCCCAACTCTCGGTCTCCGGTCAATGACTCAGGAACGTCACAAACTGCTGTTGTGCAACTGCAACCGCACCATGCCGCTCGACGGCAAGACGGTTGCCGGAGCACTCGCGCTCGATTCGGTTCCGCACGTCAGCAGTGAGCTTTGCCGCCGTCATGTCGCCGCATTCGAAGCGGCCGCGAAAAGCGGTGACGACCTGCTGGTTGCGTGCACCCAGGAAGCGCCGTTGTTCCGGGAACTGCACGACGAATTCAAGGCGACGGGCGAGATCAGGTTCGTCAATATCCGCGAGACTGCGGGTTGGTCGCGCCAGTCGCAGCAGGCAGCACCCAAAATCGCGGCACTGCTCGCTGCGGCGCAGTTGTCTCAACCGGAGCCGGTAGCGGTCGTTTCATACCGCTCGGGTGGCGAGCTGCTGATCGTCGGTCCCGGCGCGGCTGCTGTCGCGTGGGCCGACCAACTCGCCGAGCAGTTCAGCGTCTGCGTGTTGATCACCGGCGGTCAGGGCGAGTTGCCGTTCGAACGCCGTTACCCGGTGTTTAGCGGGAGGGTGCATGAACTCACCGGCTATCTCGGCGCATTTGAGGTTGCCTGGGACCAGGTCAATCCGATCGATCTCGATACCTGCACCCGCTGTAACGCCTGCATCACGGCGTGCCCGGAGCATGCGATCGACTACAGCTATCAGATAGATCTGGAGAAATGCAAGGCGCACCGCCAGTGCGTCAAGGCGTGCGGCGAAATCCGGGCGATCGATTTCGACCGCCGGGACGTGCGTCGCAGCGAACGTTTTGACCTCGTGCTCGACCTCGGGGCGACGCCGCTGCTCAGAATGCACGAGCCGCCGCAGGGTTATCTTGCCCCCGGCCGTGACCCGATCGAGCAGGCGCAGGCGGCGCGCAAGCTCGCGCAGATGATCGGCGAGTTCGAAAAGCCGAAATTCTTCGTTTACAAGGAGAAAATCTGCGCCCACAGCCGTTCGGAAATCACCGGCTGCTCGCAGTGCATCGATATCTGCTCGACCGCGGCGATCAGCGCCGACGGCGATCACGTCAAGGTCGAACCGCACTTGTGCATGGGCTGCGGCGCGTGCGCGAGCGTTTGTCCTTCCGGTGCCATGAGCTACGCCTATCCGCGCATGGCCGATCTCGGACTGCGCATAAAGACACTGCTCGCAACTTATCGCAAGGCCGGCGGCGAAGATGCCTGTCTGTTATTTCACAACGCGACTGAGGGGCGTGAACTGGTGGCGAGGCTCGGCCGTCGCGGCAAAGGGCTGCCGGCGCGCGTGATCCCGCTCGACGCATTTCATATTGCTTCGCTCGGCATCGATACCATGCTGGGCGCGATCGCGTATGGCGCGGCGCAGGTGGTGATCGTGAGTAGCGGCACTGAAGCACCTGAATATCTGATCTCGCTCAAGCGCCAGATGAGCTACGCACAACAAATCCTGTCAGCACTCGGCTATGGCGATACTCATTTCCAGCTGATCGAGGCAGACGATAGTGCCGAGCTCGAGGCCGCGGTGTGGAGCCTGCCGCAGGCGCCCGCCACGCCTGTGACAGCAACTTTCAATTGGTCGAATGAAAAACGCACGACACTCGATTTCATCTTCGATCATCTGCTGAAGCACGCGCCGCAGCCGCAGGAGCAGATAGCGCTGGCCGCTGGTGCATCGTACGGTCAGGTCGTAGTCAATAAACAGACGTGCACGCTGTGCATGGCGTGCGTGGGCGCCTGTCCTGAAAGCGCGCTGCTCGACGCCAAGGAACGCCCGCAGCTCAAGTTCATCGAGCGCAATTGCGTGCAATGCGGGTTGTGCGAGCAGACCTGCCCGGAGGATGCGATCAGCCTGACGCCGCGCCTGTTGCTGACCGGGCAGGCCAAGGCGGAATCCGTGCTCAATGAAGCCGAGGTTTTTGCCTGCACCAAATGCGGCAAGCCGTTTGCGACCAGGCAGATGATAGACAACATGCTGGGGCGGTTGACTTCGCATTCGATGTTTGCCGAGCCGGGCGCCATCGAGCGGCTGAAGATGTGTGCCGATTGCAGGGTGGTGGATATGCTGCAGAACGCCAAGCATGGCTCGATACTGGATCTCAAATGATCGTTGACGCACCGCACAATGAAAATGATTGTTGACGCACCGCGAAATAATGACCTTCAAGCTGATGTGGTTTTGCCCGAAGACCAGGCGCGCGCGGAGATCTATGCGCTACTTGGTAATCTGTTTTACCAATCGCCTTCAGCAGAGTTACTGGAAACGATTGCAACCAGCCAGACCATGTGCAATGATGATATTGATTCAGGTTTTTGCCGGGCGTGGCGCGCGCTGCAACAGGCAGCCACAAACGCCGATGTGGAAGCAGTAAAGGATGAGTTCGATACTGCATTCATCGGCACCGGACGCCAACCAGTGATGTTATATGGTTCGTTTTACCTGGCGGGATTCCTGAACGAAAAGCCGCTCGCGCAATTGCGTGACGAACTCACGAAGATGGGTCTGGCGCGAAGCGGGGACAGTCACGAAACGGAGGATCATATTTCCGCACTTTGCGACGTGATGCGCTTCCTGGTCGCAGGCGATCAGGATACGCCGCCCGCTGCGCTCGATGCGCAGCGCGATTTTTTCCTGCGCAACATCAAGAGCTGGGATTCGCGGCTCTGCGATGCTGTTATCGGCGCCAATCAAACTTATTTCTACAAACACGTCGCGCAATTCGCGCGTGAATTTTTTGCCATCGAGAACGAATCTTTCGCTTTTGCCTAGATAAGGAGGGCTCGACCATGACCACCAAACCCAGTTCCAGCCGCAGAAAGTTTTTGGCCGCGCTCGGTGTCGGCGGAGCAGCCGCGGCTGCAGCCGTGATCACACAACAAAACGGACAGCCTGAACTGCCCTCCGCCAAGACTGCCGTGCCGCAGGGCAAGGGCTATCAGCTCACCGAGCACGTGCGCAACTATTACCGCACCGCCAAGGTTTAATTCGCAGGAGGAGCCAATCATGTTACTGACCAGAAAAACCACCAGTGCCGCCACAATCAGCGGCCGTTTGAGCCGCAACGTCTCGGTTTATCTCGGCAACACCATAGACCGGCGCACTTTCCTCAAGCGTTCCGGCCTCGCGGTCGGGGCCGGCGCCGCGGTAAGCCAGCTGCCGTTCTCGTTGATGGGCAAGGCCAAGGCCGCGGAACAGGCGGGTGGCGGCAAGATCGAGGTCAAACGCACGATTTGCACGCATTGCTCGGTCGGCTGCGCGATCGATGCCGTGGTGCAGAACGGCGTATGGATTCGCCAGGAGCCGGTGTTCGATTCGCCGCTCAACCTCGGCGCGCACTGCGCCAAGGGCGCGTCGATCCGCGAACACGGCCATGGCGAGCATCGCCTCAAGTATCCGATGAAACTCGTCGGCGGCAAATGGAAGAAGATCAGTTGGGACGACGCGTTGAAAGAAGTCAGCGACAAACTGCTCGCGATCAAAAAAGAATCGGGGCCCGACGCGACGTTCTGGATCGGCTCGAGCAAGCACAACAACGAGCAGGCCTTCCTGCTGCGCAAGTTCGTGTCGTTCTTCGGCACCAATAACATGGACCACCAGGCGCGCATTTGCCACTCGACGACGGTAGCGGGAGTGGCGAATACCTGGGGCTATGGCGCGATGACCAATTCCTACAACGACGAGCAGAACTCGAAGTGCATCCTGTTTTTCGGCAGTAACGCCGCGGAAGCGCACCCGGTGTCGATGTTGCACACGCTGCATGCCAAGGAGAACGGCGCCAAGGTCATCGTGGTTGATCCGCGTTTTACACGCACCGCCGCGAAGGCGGACAAGTACTACCGCATCCGCTCCGGCACCGACGTGGCGTTCCTGATGGGCATGCTGCACCACATCTTCAAGAACGGCTGGGAAGACAAGGACTACATCAAGGCCCGCGTCTACGGCATGGACAAGGTCATGGAAGAAGCCGCAAAGTGGACGCCGGACAAGGTCGAAGAAGTCACCGGCATGAAAGAAGCGGAGGTGCTCGACGTGGCCGAGTCCATGGCCAAGAACCGTCCCAGCACCATCGTGTGGGCGATGGGGCAGACGCAGCATACCAACGGCAATGCGATTGTGCGGGCGTCCTGCATCCTGCAGCTCGCGCTCGGCAACGTCGGCGTTTCGGGCGGCGGCACCAACATCTATCGCGGCCACGACAACGTGCAGGGCGCGACCGACGTCGGCCCCAATCCCGATTCGCTGCCTGGCTACTACGGTATCGCGACCGGTTCGTGGAAACACTTCGCCGCGGTGTGGGGCGTCGACTACGAGTGGATCAAGAAGCAATTCTCCTCGCAGGCGATGATGGAAAA
The DNA here is from genome assembly GCA_003153455.1 of Betaproteobacteria bacterium. Lineage (GTDB taxonomy): Bacteria > Pseudomonadota > Gammaproteobacteria > Burkholderiales > SG8-41 > PALSA-1004. Next base: position 11,823 of record PLYS01000163.1, read on the forward strand.
ACCGGGCATCACGGTGTCGCGCTGGATCGACGCGGTGCTGGAGAAAAACGAGAACCTCGATCAGGATTCGAACCTGCGTGCCGTGGTCTACTGGGGCCACGCGCCCAACAGTCAGAACCGCGGCAAGGAAATGATCGAGGCGATGAAGAAGCTCGATCTGCTGGTCGTTATCGACCCGTATCCGTCTGCGACTGCGGCGATGGCGGCGATGGTCAGGCAGGACGGCGTCTACCTGCTGCCGGCAGCAACGCAGCTCGAGTGCGCGGGTTCGGTGACTGCGTCCAACCGCTCCCTGCAGTGGCGCGAAAAGGTAATCGACCCGATGTTCGAGTCGCGCACCGACCACATGATCATGTATCAGCTTGCCCAGAAGTTCGGTTTCGGCAAGGAATTTGTGGCCAAGATCAAGCTCGCCAAAGGCAAGGGCGGCATGGATGAGCCGGACATGGAAGACACGCTGCGCGAAATCAACCGCGCAACCTGGACCATCGGCTATACCGGGCAGTCACCGGAGCGGCTGCAGGCGCACATGCGCAACATGCATGTATTCGATGTGAAGACGTTGCGCGCCAAGGGCGGCAAGGACGCTAAAACCGGCTATGTGCTCGACGGCGACTACTATGGCCTGCCGTGGCCTTGCTACGGCACGCCCGAGTTGAAGCATCCCGGCTCGCCCAACCTCTATGACACCTCCAAGCACATCATGGATGGCGGCGGCAACTTCCGCGCCAACTTCGGCGTCGAGCGTGACGGCGTTAACTTGCTGGCGGAAGACGGTTCGCATTCAGAAGGTGCCGATCTTACGACCGGCTATCCGGAGTTTGACCATGTGCTGCTGAAGAAACTGGGCTGGTGGGACGAGCTTACCGATGCCGAGAAGAAGGCCGCCGAAGGCAAGAACTGGAAGACCGATTTGTCGGGCGGCATCCAGCGCGTCGTGATGAAAAACCACGGCTGCCATCCTTTCGGCAACGCAAAAGCGCGCGCAGTGGTGTGGAATTTCCCGGACGCGGTGCCGCTGCACCGCGAGCCGCTGTTCAGCCCGCGGCCGGATCTGATCGACAAGTATCCGACCCACGACGACCAGAAGAATCGCTGGCGCATGCCGGTGCTGTTCAAGACGGTCCAGCAGGCCAACAAGGACGCCGTCAAGCAGTATCCGCTGATCATGACCAGCGGCCGCCTGGTCGAATACGAAGGCGGTGGCGACGAGACGCGTTCCAACCCGTGGCTCGCCGAACTGCAGCAGGAAATGTTCGCGGAAATCAACCCGAAGGACGCCAACGACCGCGGGCTCAAGAACGACGAATACGTGTGGGTCGAGACGCCGGCCAAGGCGCGCCTCAAGGTCAAGACCCAGGTCACCGAACGCGTCGCACCGGGTACCGTGTTCCTGCCGTTCCACTTCGCCGGCTGGTTCGAAGGCCGCGACCTGCTGGACAAGTATCCCGAGGGCGCGGCGCCGATCGTGCGTGGCGAGGCGGTCAACACGGCGATGACCTACGGCTATGACATCGTGACCATGATGCAGGAAACTAAGACCACGCTGTGCCAGATCAGCAGGGCGGCATGACGAGATAACGAGAGCTGAGGAGAATAGCCATGGCTAGAATGAAATTTCTGTGTGACGCCGAGCGCTGCATCGAGTGCAATGGTTGCGTGACCGCCTGCAAGAACGAGCACGAGGTCCCGTGGGGCGTGAACCGCCGCCGCGTGGTCACCCTGAACGACGGCGTGCCGGGCGAGAAATCGATTTCGGTCGCCTGCATGCACTGCTCGGACGCGCCGTGCATGGCGGTGTGCCCGGTCGATTGCTTCTATAAGACTTCGGAAGGCGT
>PLYS01000522.1 GCA_003153455.1 Betaproteobacteria bacterium
CGGTTCGTCACTCCCAAGACCGACGAAAGCCAGGCCGCGTACAAGCGCGGCGTGGATGCTTTCCGAAAGGCGGCCGGCCTCGCGCCGCGGCCGCGGATCGAACACGTCGAAGTACCGTATGAAGGCACGAGCCTGCCGGGCATCATCGTCCACGCCGACGCGGTTTCCGGCGGCAGCGGCAAAGGTCCGGTCATGCTGTTCCTCGACGGCTTCGATGTCACCAAGGAAATCCAGTATTTCAAGGGCATTTCCGGACTTGCCGCGCGCGGCGTTTCCTGCCTGATACTCGACGGGCCGGGAAACGGCGAAGCCATCCGCTTTCGCAACCTTCCGCTGCACTACCAGACCGAGCGGCACGCCGGCGCGGCCTACGATTACCTCGCCGCGCGGCCCGAATTTGATCGTGAGCGCATCGGCATCATGGCGCTGAGTCTGGGCGGGTACTACGCACCGCGCGCCGCGTCGATGGACCATCGTTTCGCCTGCTGCATTTCGTGGGGCCCCGAGTGGGACTACCACACGAAGTGGCAGGAGCGCCTCGCCCGCATCGAACGCGGCGAGACACTGTCCCTGTCCGTCCCGTGGCAGCATCTGCTGTGGGTCTTCGGCGTGAAAACCAAGGAAGAGGCGTTCAAGCAGCTCGAGGGCTTCAAGCTCGACGGCGTCGTGCAGAAAATGAAATGTCCCTATCTTCTCGTGCACGGCGAGGGCGACTCGCAGGCGCCGTTCGAGCATGCGAAGAAAACCATCGAGGCCTGCGGCTCGAAGCAGAAGGAACTGAAAATCTTCACGCGCGAGGAAGGCGGGTATCACCACTGCCAGATCGACAATCTCAGCATCGCGACTGCGTACATGTGGGATTGGGTGGCGAAGGTGCTGCGGCCTTAGCGATGTGCTTGGAGTGTCAGCTCTCATGATTTGTATCCTCCGTGTCGGCGGTCTTGTGCTGAGTACTTTTTTGATCGCGTTCGGCGTGGCCGCCGATTATCCCGAGCGTCCGATTCGCTACATCGTTCCCTCTGCAGCGGGTGGGGGCGCCGACATCTCCGCTCGCTTGCTTACTGCCGAACTTGCGAGCCAGTTGAAACAACAATTCGTCATCGACAACCGACCCAGCTCGGGCGGCCTCATAGGCATGGAGCTGCTCGTGCGGTCGCGGGCGGATGGCTATACGCTCGGTTACGGAAACATGACATACCTGGCGATCAATCCCAGCCTGGTGGGGAACCTGCCATACGATGTAGACCGTGACCTGCAGCTCATTGGTCAGTTCACATCGGGGCAGAACCTGCTCGCGGTAAGACTGGCGCTCCCAGTGAAGTCAGTGCCGGAGCTGATCGCATACGCCCGCAGCAATCCGGATAAACTGTCGTTCGCCTCTTCGGGCAACGGAACGACGCTGCACTTGAGCGGGGAGCTGTTCAAGCAGATGACCGGTACAGGAATGGTGCACGTGCCGTACAAGGCGGTGCAGCAAGCGATCACCGAATTGACCGCGGGACAAGTCGATCTCATTTTCGACAATCAGCCGTCGATCGGGCCGCACGTCACCGCAGGCAGAGTGCGGGGACTCGCTGTCACGGGTCCCACGCGGTCGACCGTGTTTACGCAACTTCCCACGTTGTCTGAAGCGGGCGTGCCGGGCTACGAGATCACCACATGGACCGCGATGGTAGCGCCCGCGGGCGTGCCCAAGCCTATCGTTGCGCAATTGAATGCGGGGATACAGCGCGCATGCGCGTTGCTGCGTGAGAGGCTGGCGGCGACAGGGCAGACCTGCGCTTCAGGCTCGCCGGAGCAATTCGTTGAGTTCGTCAAGAAAGAGCGCGTTAAGTGGGGAGATATCGTGCGGCGGTCGGGTGCCAAGGTCGACTGAGAACAGAAAGCCAAGCGGGTCTTGTAATCATGCATTTCTGCTGAGATCAGAATCGAGTCTGGCGTCGGATCCACGCAACACCTTGATCCAGAGAAATACTCGCGTAACATAGGGACGATCCATGCGCTTGTCGGCAACTTTTCTGGAGCAAAATGGATGCGCCAGGGGAGGGAATTCATGCTGACCCTATTATTCAACTATCCCTACGTGATACAAACCTGGCCGATCATTTGCCTGCAACATTACGGTGCTGCACGCCTTGACGCACGCGCCGCGCAGGCGGAAGCTTGCGCGGTCATTAGGACGTGGGAGACATAGCGATGTTCGCCATTCGATCATTCCCCGGCATCTGGTGCTTATGCCTCGCCGCGCTGATCCCAGACTACTCGAGAGCCCAGACCGAGTACCCGGCGCGCCCGATACGTTTTATCGTGCCGTTCACGCCAGGCGGCATCAGCGATACGCTCGTGCGGTTGATTACCGACCCACTGACGAGAGCCCTGGGGCAGCAAGTCGTCGTGGACTTCCGGTCTGGCGCGAGCGGCAGAGTGGGTCTGGAGATTGCCGCGAAATCGAGTGCCGATGGGTATACCATATTTCTCGGCGCGCAGGGCACGCCCGCAGTGCTCCCTTCCCTTTATCGACAGTTGCCTTACGACCCTGAGAAGGACTTTGCGCCGATCGTGCTGCTGGTGCGATCGCGATATTTGCTGCTGATCAACCCCGGCGTCCCTGCAAACAATCTCAAGGAGCTGCTGAGCCTGCTCACATCCAGACCCGGTCAATTCAGCTTCGCCTCGGTGGGCGCCGGTTCCACCGGACATTTTGCCGGCGAGATGTTGAAGCGAGTGGCGCACGTGAACATCGTGCATGTCCCATACAAAGGCGACATGCCCGCCTTGACCGGTCTGATCGGCGGCGAGACGCAGCTCATGTTCTCGCTGCCGGTTGCGCCAGGACCGTATATCAAGAGCGGCCGGCTCAGGCCGCTCGCAATTGCCGCCCCACATCGTTCTCCACTGTTTCCGGAAGTGCCGACGTTCGAAGAATCGGGCGTGCCTGATTTCGAGGTATCGACGTGGTTCGGCATGATGACGCGTGCGGGTGCGCCACCGGCGATCGTCGCGAGGTTGAACCAGGAAATCAACCGAATTCTGCGGATGGAAGAAGTCCGCGCCAGACTGACGACGTTAGGCATGGAGCCGGCGGGCAGCTCGGCCGGTGAGTTCGCCGAGTACATTCGGGCCGAGCGCACGAAATGGGGCAAGGTGATCAAGGATGCGGGCATAACCGCCGATTGAACCGTCACCTTCCGGCCTTCATCCTCGGCTTGCCCGCGGCGGAGGTGGCGGCCTTTGCGGAAATTATTCTTCTGAGCCCAAGCGGATTCGCGGTTGCGGGCAGGAGGAAGCCGCAACCGCGACCGATCAATCAACGTGAATATTGGCGGCCCGAATCACCTTGGCCCAACGCTCCATCTCGGCACGCTGAAACTCGCTGAACTCGCGAGGTGAATTGCCCACGGGATCGGCACCGATGCCGCGTAGTCAAAGCATTCAACGCGCGGTAGAAACACTGAAACTCGTTGCGGCGAGCGCGCATGGCGCCCGCTATGTCGATCTCGTCGCACAAACGAGCTTGCAGCCTGCCACGGCGCACCGAATACTGCGCCGGCTCGTCGCGGAAGGGCTGCTGCAGCAACGCAAGCAAGACAAGCGCTACCTGTTGGGCCCGCTCGCATTTGAAATCGGACTAGCCGCGAGCGTGCAGTTCGACCTGCGCGAGCTGGTGGCGCCCGCGCTCAAGCGCATCTCCCGCGCGACCGGAGACACCTCGTTTCTCACGATCCGCAGCGGCGTGGAAGCCGTGTGCGTAGACCGCAAGGAAGGAGCGTTTCCCATCAAAGCCTTGACGGTGGAAGTCGGCTCTCGTCGCCCCCTCGGCACCGCTGCTGGAAGTCTCGCCCTGCTCTACCCGCTCCCGGACGATGAGATAGCGCGTATCGTTCGAGCCAACGAGAACAAGCTGACACGCTATGGCGAGCTCAACAAGCAGAAGTTGCTCGGTTTGATCAAGCTCGCCAAGCGCCTCGATTATGCATTGAATGCGGACGTGATCCTGCCGGGGGTGACCGGGATAGGTGTGCCTGTCCCGAGCCGCTTTGGTTATCCCACTACCGCCCTAAGCGTCGTCGCTATTTCGAGCCGCCTCGGGAAAGCGCGATGCGCGGAAGTTCTTTCGTTGCTGAAGACAGAAGCACAACAAATCGGACGAGCCCTGTCGGCGGTGCAGTAACATACATGGCAGAAAAACGCAGAAGCTATCGAGACTTGGCGAGGTCCGACCTGAAAGAAGGGGCGCGGATTATCAAGTCCGCGGGCATCAAAGGCGATTGAGATACCGCGGGCCGCACTTCGTCACTGCGGCTTGATCCCCGCAGCCTTGATGACCTTGGCCCATTGCACTAATTCGCGTTTGATCACGGCTGCGAATTCCTCCGGCTTCTGGTTGACGACGTCCACGCCCTGAGCCATCAGGCGCGCTTTCACTTCCGGACTGTTGGATCCGCGCAGGAGAGCCTGGTACAAACGGTCGATGATCGGACGTGGCGTGTGCGCCGGCGCGAGTATGCCGAACCACTGCGAAGTCTCGAACCCCGGCAACCCCGATTCCGCGATCGTCGGCACGTCCGGCACAACCGCAACGCGCTTCGGTGTCGTCACGCCAAGCGCGCGGATCTTGCCGCTCTTGACGTGAGGTATGGCTGACAGGACCGTGGAGAACGCGACCGAAACTTCGCCCGAGATCAGGCTGATGTAAGCCATCCCGGAGCCTTTGAAGAGCACTTGCGGCATGTCGACACCGGCCGTGAGCTTGAAGAGCTCTGCGGCCAGGTGCGGACTCGTCCCGACGCCAGGCGAGCCGAACATGAGTTCCCCCGGCTTCGCCTTGGCGAGGGCGATCAGGTCCTTCACGTTCTTCGCCGGCACTGAAGGGTTCACGGTCATGATCTGCGCGGCGTCGACGACCAGCGATACCGGCGCGAAATCGCGGACTGCGTCGTAGGGCACCTTGCTGATCATGCTCGGATTGATGGTGAGCGTAGGCTGGATGATCAGCAGCGTGTAACCGTCCGGCACGGCTTTCGCCACGATATCCGTCCCGATGACGCCGCTCGCGCCGCCGCGGTTGTCGACCACCACGTGCTGCCCGAGCTCCTCGGAGAGCTTCTGTGCGAGCATGCGCGCGAGAATATCGCTCGCGCCGCCAGGCGACGAGGCAACCACCAGCCGGATGGGCCGGGTGGGGTAATTCTGCGCGAAGACGCATTCGGCGCTGATGCCGATCAACGCCAGCCACACTATGAGTACGTATCTTTTCATTGTAATTCCTCCTGTTCGAATCGTAGCACCTGCCGGTAACAAACTCTTACATGTTCGCCGGGATACCCGCGAACGGGTGAGTGTCCAAAAATGACAAGGAGACCGCGAATATGAAACTTATCAGAGTGACGTTTGTCGTGTCGGCGCTGGCGGTGCTGGGCGGATGCGTGATGGTTCCGGTCAATCCGGGCTACTACGCGGGGCCGCCCGGCTATGACGCGCCGGCGCCCGCGTATTACGCCCCACCGGTCTATTATGGGCCGTCCATCGGGATCGGGATCTACGGAGGAAGGCGTGGCTACGGTCGTGGGTACGGGTACCGTTGAAGCTGAAGTCTTGAAATATCAATTTGCCTGATACGCGATCTGTCGCAAACCTAATCCCCGTGCGGCATTTGCGGGAACCGGCAGTCGCGAGGGCGTGAGATCGGAAGAGGGCGGCGTGCGCGCACAGCTGCATGCTGAACACCGAAGCCGTCAGCGCAGATACTTCCCGAACCAGGCGAAGACCCGCTTCCACCCGTCTACCGCCGCGTGCACGCGATACTGCGGACGGTCGACGGCGAAGAATGCATGCCCGGCGTTTTCGTAGGTGTGAAACTCGTAGGTCTTGCCGAATTTCTTGAGCGCTTCTTCGGTCTTGGCCGCATCGGCCGGCGAGGGGCGCGTGTCCTCGATGCCGAACAGGCCGAGCAGCGGACACTGCAGGTTTTTGGTGAACTCAATCGGGGCGACTGGTTGCCGCGGCGACAACTCTTCGGGTTTGGCGACGACTCCGCCGCCGTAGCAGGCGATCACGGCATCGATGCCGCGCAGCGTGCACGCGGCAAGGTACGCCTGGCGCCCGCCGGAGCAATAGCCGATTACTCCTACCTTGCGGCTGACATAAGGCAGGGCGCGCAGGTAGTCGATGGCGCCCTGCACGTCGCCCATCGTGCGATCGTCCGGCATGCCGCCGGCCGCGCGGATGCTGGCGCTGTTCTCTTCCGGCGTCGCCTTGCCCTCGCGGAATTGCAGGTTAGGCACGATCGCCACGTAGCCGTGATGGGCGAAGCGGCGCGCGATTTCCTTGTGCGGTCCGTCCCAGCCCGGCATGTGGTGGATGACGACCACGCCGGGATACGGCCCGGCGCCGAACGGCCGCGCCAGGTAGGCGTCGATCTGGTCGCCTTGGTGGCCGCGCAGGTAGATGGTCTCGGCAAACAGGGATTCGTAGCTCACTGCTCTCTCTCCTCTCGTTGACCCGTCGCCAAGCGGGGGTGGTTCAGGGGACGCGCAGAAAAACCCGGAAAAACGGGTCTTGCAATGATACATTTCCCCACCATTTGCCTACAGATAAGTCCGGGTCTGAGCCGTTCGATGCCTCTACCGTGCGGTTCTCGCAGCGTTTTTCGCCCTGCACGACCTGCCCATCGCAGTACTTCTCGTCGCCGTCCGACCCGCGGCCTCCCGCGGCTTGCTACCGGGCAGTGCCCCGGCGAACCGGCCCAGTACTCGGCAGCACCAGAAGTTGGTAGCATAATGGCAGCGTCGGCGTATAAGAAGAAGAAAACCCAATGAAGCTCGTCACCAAGGGAGGCACACCATGTCGCAATCCGCCCGTATTCTCCAGCTCTCCACTGCCGCGCTCGCCATCGGCCTGCTCCTTGCCGCATTGCCCGGCCTGCTGAACGCCCAGCAGAACGCTCCCGTCGAGATCGGCAAGACCGATCTTGGCGGCGTCGTCACCGGGCCGGGCGGGCCCGAGGCCGGCGTCTGGGTGATCGCCGAGACGACGGACCTACCGACCAAGTTCGCCCGGATCGTGGTCACCGACGACCGCGGACGCTATGTCATCCCCGATCTGCCGACGGCGAACTACAGCGTCTGGGTGCGCGGCTACGGGTTGGTGGATTCGCCCAAACTGCGTGCGAAGCCGGGGCAAATTCTCAATCATAGGGCGGTGCCGGCGCCGAACGAGGCGGCGGCGGCGCACTATTATCCTGCGATCTACTGGTACGCGATGATGAAGATCCCGCCGGCGAGCGAGTTCGGCGGCAAGGGCGGCATTCCGGAAAAGCTCACGCAGACCGATTGGCTCAAGCAGATGAAGAACATCGGCTGCATCGGCTGTCACCAGCTCGGCCAGGAGTCTACCCGCACGATTCCGGCGCAGTTTGGTCCGTTCGAGTCGGGCCGAGATGCCTGGATGCGCCGCATTCAGTCCGGCCAGTCCGGCGAGCAGATGACTACCCAGTTCGCCGGGAATTTCGGCGGCGCGCCGCTCAAGTACCTTGGGGAGTGGACGGACGGTATCGCCAGGGGCGAACTGCCAAAAGCCAAGCCGCCGCGGCCGCAGGGTGTCGAGCGCAACATCGTCGTCACCTCGTGGGAATGGCACACCGAAAAGCAATATCTGCACGACCTGATCGCCTCGGACCGGCGCAATCCGACGGTCAATGCCTACGGCCCGCTCTACGGCTCACCCGAATACAGCACCGACGTGATGCCGATTCTCGATGCCAAGACGAACACGGTGACGACTTTCAAGATGCCGGTGCGCGATCCGGGCATGCCGGAATCGCTTGGACCCGGACATGCCGGCAGCATCAAACCGCTGCAACCTTCGGCCTATTGGGGCGAGGAAAAGGTCTGGGACACCAGGGCCAACAACCACAACGCCATGTTCGACAAGCAGGGCCGCGTGTGGATTGCGGCGACGGTGCGCGGCATGGACAATCCGGCTTTCTGCAAGAAGGGCTCGGACCATCCGTCAGCCAAGGTGTTCCCGCTGGATCGGTCGCCGCGTCAGGTGGCGATGCTCGATCCCAAGACCATGAAGTACACGTTCATCGACACCTGCTTCGGGACCCATCACCCGCAGTTCGGCTATGACGCTAACGACACGCTGTGGCTCAGCGGCACCGGCCCGGTGGCGGGTTGGGTCAACACGAAGATGTTCGACGAGACTGGCGACGCGGCGAAGTCGCAGGGTTGGTCGCCGTTCATCCTGGATACCAATGGCAACGGCAAGCGTGACGAATACGTCGAACCCAACCAGCCGGTCGATCCGGCGAAGGACAAGCGTATCGTGCCCGGTTCCGGACCTTATGCCGTGATGCCGAGCCCGGTGGACGGATCGATCTGGTACACCGTCGGCGTCTTCGGCGGTACGCCGGCGGTCCTGCGCTTTGTGCCTGAAACGGGACTGTCGGAAATCTACAACGTGCCCGCGCCCGCTTTCGGCATACGCGGCGGCGATATCGACAAGAACGGTGTGGTGTGGGCGTCGCTGTCGAGCGGCCATCTCGCCAGCTTCGACCGGAGGAAGTGCAAGGGTCCGCTCAATGGGCCCAAGGCGACCGGCGATCATTGCTCCGAGGGCTGGTCGTTCTACCAATACCCGGGTCCCGGCTTCGAAGGGCTAGGCAAGAACAGCGCCGAGTCGAGCTACTACTCCTGGGTCGATCAGCACAACACCTTCGGGCTTGGCGAGAACATCCCGATGTCCACAGCCAATCTCAATGACGGCTTCGTTGCGCTCAAGGACGGCAAGATGATCACGATCCGCATCCCGTACCCGATGGGCTTTTACGCCAAGGGCTTCGACGGGCGCATCGACGATCCGAACGCCGGCTGGAAAGGCCGTGGGCTATGGAGCACGAACGGCGATCGCACGCCGTGGCTGATGGAAGGCGGCAAGGGCAGCAAGCCGCGCGCCGTGCACATCCAGTTCAGGCCCGATCCGCTGGCGCGGTGAGAGAGAGTCTGGTGCACGTGGCCCTTCAATTGATGCTGATCCTGGCGGCCTTTGCCAGCCTAGTCCACTTCGTGATTTCGCGCACGAGATGCTCGTCGAATTCTTTCGGCGTCGCCTCCGACGGTTCCAATCCATCGACGATGAGCCGCTCGCGCACGACATCGAGCTTCGCGATCTGCGCGATCTCGCGCTGCAGGCGGGCCACGATATCCGTGTTGCCGCCCGCCGGCTGTGCGGCAATCAGCCGTATGGGTTTGGCTGGATAGGGGGCCGGCGCGCTGACACGTTCCGCGGCATCGACCGCGGTTGCGTCGATGCCGATTGCAAGCGCGGCAATCAGCGCGGCGGCCGGTGCGAACATGCGAGTAGTGGCGTCTGGTCTCATTTGCTGGTCGAGGACCGCAGCTCCTCGGTTGCGAAAATCCGCTCGTGCGGCTGGCCCTTGAACTCGAGCACGTTGCCACAATTGTGATGGCCGAAGAGGCTAAAATCCACCCGGTTCGCCTTGGACCGGCCTTCCTTGCATCCCACGACGTTCAGATAAAACTCGCGCGCCTTCGCGAGATCGGACACCGGGATGGACAGATGAAATGGCGGCAGTTCGTCTTGCATGGCGGGCCTCTGCGTTGAGGGATGACGTAAACGAGATACTACACAAAAACGGGCAGCGCCAATTTGTTTCAGCGGCGCGACGGAAATTGTCGCTATGTCACGAACGCTCGCGAAATTCCAGAGAGTTCCCCGGGGCAGTCGATCGACATAGTTATGCAATAGGCAAGCCTGACCCAATTGTCCCCACTTCGCACCTTTGCGGCCGCGAACAGCTTGCGCTGTGCCGCGACAAGCCTATCCCGCAGCACGAGCCCTATCCCGATCTCACCGATGTCAAAGGCAACGCGCGCGCTCGAAATTGCCGCCGCGCCGCCCTACGTCATTTGGGATCACGTCCTGGCGTCCAGAACGGATCACCAATCGAATTCATCGGATAGTGGATGCATGTGCGCCCCTCAATGACACTCAAACAATTGCTCGGACGCAGTTCATTGCGATTGCCGTCATATTCGATGAACGGAATGGTATCCTGCGGATTTCGCCAGGGTGTCAGGAGCGATATACATGTTCCTATATCCTCGACGAAGCGCTGGATACTATTGAATCCGCGCCTTCGAACGTTGACAAACTGCGGCGACTCTTGGAAGAGCGGGCAACCAAGGCGCGGCGGGAACGGCTTGCACAAGCACGAGCGAATTACGACGCCGCCATGGCGATTCGCAGAGCACGTGCAAATCGGGTACGCCCGCCAATCTCGGAAATCCGACGGCGCATCAAGGAGGTATTTACCGGCCATGGTGAAATTGCCTCGGGGGTGGCTTTTCGAAATGGCGAGTTCCAGTCAGACGATGATCTCTTGAGTCTTTGGGACCATCTCTGCGAACGCGGCGTAATCAATCAAGAAGATACTGGCGAGCAGTGAGTTCGGAAGCGGAGACGCTACTTCAGCGATTTGGGATAGACCACGGTTTCATAGCATGATCGCCCTGAAATCCAATCCCAGTGCGGCATTTGCGGGAGCCGGAAATCGCGAGCGCGGGATTGGAAGAGGGCCGCGTGAGCGCACAGGCACATGGTGAACCCCAAAGCCGTCAGCGCAGAAACTTCCCGAGCCAGGCCAAGACTCGTATTTCAGGATTCAGGCAGAAATTTTCTCTTTCGCCAAGAATGCGCGTTGCAATTCCTTACGGGTCGCGCCCGCCGCGAACAATGCCCGTACGATCAGATCGAGCGATACCGAAGGGTCGCCCGCTTCGATCTTCGCCACGCGCGACTGGCTGGAACCGAGCCGCTGCGCCAGATCGATTTGGGAGAGGCGGCGTTTTTGACGCGCCTCTTTGAGGGCGCTGGTTAGGGAGAGTTCACTACACAGGCCCGAGGTAATCCGCGCGGACATTGCCAAGCGGCGCGGCATGGTGAACACTGGCGGCGCGGGCATCGATTCACAACCAGCGGAGGAGTGCCATGAACGGTCGATTGCTGCACACGATTACGTTCGCTCTCGGGCTTGGCTTTGCATCGCAGGTGGCCGCGCAGCCGGTTTATCCCACCAAGCCGATCCGCCTCGTCGTCGCGGTCGCCGCGGGCGGCGGCACCGACTTCGTGGCCCGGCTCATGGGGCAGAAACTCACCGAAGCGCTCGGGCAGCAGATCGTCGTCGACAACCGGCCCGGCGCGGGCAGCACGCTCGGCTTCGAGTTCGGACTGCGCGCGGCCCCCGACGGCTATACGCTGCTGATGGTGTCGCCGAGCTACGCGGTCGTGCCCAGCCTCTACACGCTCAAGTACGACGCGCTCAACGATTTCACGCCGGTGATCCCGGTCGCGCGCGGCCCCTACGTGATCGTCGTGCACCCGTCGCTGCCGGTGAAGACCACGCGCGAACTGGTCGCGCTGGCGAAAGCGCGGCCCGGGCAAATCACTTACGGCAGCAGCGGGACGGGCGCCATCGTGCACCTGACGACCGAGTACTTCCTGTACATGGCGGGCGTGCAGATGACGCACGTTCCGTACAAAGGCGGCGGGCCGGCGATGGGGGACCTCATTGCGGGCCATATCCAGCTCGTATTCGCGACGACGCAAGTGGGCATGCCGCAGGTGAAGGCCGGGCGGCTGCGCGCGCTTGCCGTGACGACGCCGGAACGCATGGCCGCCGAGCCCGAGATCCCCACCGTCAACGAGTCAGGCGTGCCCGGCTACGTCGTCACCAACTGGCACGGTCTGATCGGCCCGAAAGGTCTGCCGCGCGCGGTCGTGGAGCGCCTCAACGCGGAACTCGGCAAAATCATCCAGCTCAAGGAGATGAAGGACCGGCTGCAGGGGGACGGCATGTCGCCCGCCGGCGGCACGCCCGAGCAATTGTACGAACAGATCCGCAAGGAAATCGAACAGTGGCGGCAGGTCGTGACGCGCGCAGGCATCAGGATCAACTGATTTCGATCAGTTGGTATCGAGCTTCACATTCGCGTCAACGATAATCCTCGCATACTTTTTCGACTCGGCTCTGATGAATGCGCGGAACTGCTCCGGTGTGTTCGGGGCGGGCTCGAATCCGAGATCCCGCAATCGCGCCACTACCTCCGCTTCCCGCAAGATCTGTCCCGCGGTGGTGTTGAGCTTCCTGACGATATTCTCAGACGTATTAGCGGGCGCATAGAAACCGAAGAAGTTGACGAGCTCGTACCCCGCGAGCGGCGGATATTCCGCTACGGCGGGAACGTTCGGCATCATCGGCACGCGCTTGAGCGATGTGACGGCAATCGCCCTCAGCTTGCCGCCTTCGATCAAGGGCAGCGCCGCGCCGATGCTGGAGAACGTCATGGTGATGCTCTTGCCCATCACGTCGGCCAGTGCCGGGGCCACGCCCTTATAGGGCACGTGAAGAAACTTCACGCCCGCCATCTTGTTGAACAATTCCGCCGCAAGCTGGGTCGGATTGCCGATACCGGCCGACGAGAACGTCACCTTGGGATTGGTCTTGGCATAGGCAATGAGCTCCTGGACGTTTTTCGCCGGCACGTCGAGATTGACGACCAGAACGTTGGGCACCGTCACGAGCATGGTGATCGGCGCGAGGTCGCGGTCCCAGTCGTAGGCCATGTTCTTGTAGAGGTGCGGGTTGACCGCGATCTCGCCGGAGGCCACCAGCAGCGTGTACCCATCGGGCGCCGCCTTCGCGACAACCTGCGTGCCGATCATGGCATTGGCGCCGGGCCGGTTGTCGACGATCACGGATTGCCCCATCAGCCTGCGCATGTGCTCGCCGAGCAGCCGCGCTGTGATGTCGTTGCCGCCGCCGGCGGAGAAGGGAACGATGATCTTGATATTCTGATTCGGGTACGCATCCTGCGCCGCGCTCGTGTCGGCCAATCCGCCAGCGGCAACCACCACCGCGCCCATGTGCCACATTATTTTCTGCAATCGTTGCATTGGTTTTCTCCTTGCGAAGTATTAAAGCCGAGATACAACCGCGATCTCAAGCTTTAAATTTGAAGCGCCTGCCAAAATAAATCCCCTCTCCCCCGTTCACGGAGAAGAGGGCCAGGGTGAGGGGGCCGCAGAAAACAATTTTGTCAGGCGCTCTTGGCAGCTTCGGCCGCGGCTGCGGCGTCAGCTTCGGCGAACTGCTTCGTCAGCATGGCCCTCATCCGCACGGCACCGCCCGCGGTGTAGCCACCGTCGATGGCGATCTCGGCGCCCGTAATGAACGATGAATCGTCACAGGCGAGGAACAGCATCAGCTTCGCCGTCTCTTGAGGCGTGCCCTGCCGTCCCATGGGTATCGCAATCTTCGACGCCGCGTTATGTCCCGGCACGGCATTGGTCATAAAACTCGTGTCCGACAACTGCCCCGGATGGATCGAGTTGACCCGGATTTTCCAGTCGACAAATTCCATCGCCGCCGTTTTGGTGAGCCCGCGAAGGCCCCACTTGCTCGCGGCATATACCGCATCGTAATGGGCCGTCAGTCCGCCGACGGACGAGACATTGACGATCGACCCGCCGCCCGAATCCCGCATCATCGGCGCGCCGTACTTCATTCCGTAAAAGGCGCCCGTCAAATTCACGTTCATGACCCGATGCCACTCGGCCGACGACATCGTCTCGATCTTCTTGCGACTGACGATGCCTGCATTATTGATCAGAACGTGCAGTGCGCCATGACGCTTCTGTACCTGATTCAGAACCTCGCGCCACTGAGTCTCCTCCGCGACATCCAGATGGAAGTAGGCCGCATCGGCGCCGCGGCCCGCGATCTCGGCGGTCACCTTCTCTCCGGCTGCGTCCGCGATATCCGTCAGAATCACCTTGGCGCCTTCTTCGGCGAACAACCGCGCCACCGCGGCGCCCTGTCCCTGGCTCGCTCCCGTAATAAACGCGACTTTGTCTTGCAGTTTCCCCGCCATCATTTCGCCCCTGGTGCTCAACACCGGGAAGTATGGAGATCGGTGTGCCGTCGGTCAAACGTAAACACCGGACCGACTGGGTTGAGCCGGGCTTTGACCGTCAGCGCAGATATTTCCCGAATCAGGCGAAGACCCGCTCCCACCGGTCTACCGCCGCGCGCATGCGATACTGCGGACGGTCGACGGCGAAGAATGCATGCCCGGCGTTTTCGTGTGAGAGCGTCAGGACATAAGGGCGTGAGAGCGCAAGATCGCGAATGCCCTAATCATGACGACCGGCGTATCCTTGAGCGAGGTCGCTACGCGGGCCGCGGAAAATCGCGGGAATTTACGGTCAGGTTTCTCGAACCGTCACGGCGCCGGGAACGGCGCGCATGGCAAACGGCCTCAGCGGACGCTGTAGCTTACCAACTCCGAGATTAGCCAGTCATCGGGCACCATCAGGGGGGGGCCGTCACCGTGGCCGCCGGTGCGCAGGAAGGGCCCATCATGTGCACTGGAGTAACGCGCATACATGCCAGAGGTCTCGCGCCTGACTACCTGCTTCACCGCCGGTGCGTACCATTCCTGCTCGACGGTTTCGGCACGGCCCCGCACAGGGAAATCCAAGTAATCGAAGACCACGAATCGCTTAACCCTGATCGCGTCGAACTCTCCGGCCGGCACCTTTATTCGCTCCCAACCGAGCACGGCGCCGTCCACCCACACCGGGAATCGCCGTCCGTTCCTGGAGTCGGTCGCAACCAGTCGCTCGCGCCAAGTCTTGCCGGGAACGAGCGGGAAGACGAAGGCCTGATAGGCGGGTTCGTAGGTGAACGGGTAGGGAAGATTGGTGCCCGGGCGCCTCAGCCAGTTCCAGTCATGATCGTAGACGTGGGACTCCTCCAGCCCACCCTCCAACGAAACCGTCACTTTGATGCTGTCCTGGCCTGCTTCCGTCACGCGGAAGATCTGAGTCCCGCGTTCCAGGCCGGTAAAGCCGTCGCGCACCTGGTAGGTCCAGGTGTCTCCCGGCGTGATGATGGGCACCGTTGCCGTCGCTTTCGACTCCAGCGGCGTTCCAACCGGAGCGGTCGTGCACGCGGCGCACGCCAGCGCAGCCGCGGCAAGGAGAAGGCGGATACCCAGCGCTAACATCTGAGCGACTGCCAGTGGGTGTCTGGATTCGGGCATGGTAATCCTCCATGGCAAAAATCCCGTCCCGTGCCGAACAACTTGACCGGCGACGGTGCGCCGGCCGTCACCTGCGTTAACAGCCTGAATCTCGGTACTATTCCACTTGTGACGGCCGCCCGGAACTGAAGTTCCGGCAGCCCGCCCGCCGACAAGCCAACAGTAATCGGCGCAACAGTCGAGCCAGCGCAATTTATGGCTCAGTTTTGAAGGAAAACATCGAATTCGAGCACCTGCCATTTCCGCGCCGACTTTCAGCCGATCGCCGAATGCGTGCTGGTCGCCATCGCGCCGTGCGCGCATGTGGTCGACGCGCGAAAATGCGCGTACCGATAACCTGTCGCAGCTGCACTGGTTGAGCTTCGTGTACGTCCACCATCCCACCAAGCTCACCCGCCCAATTTAATACACGCCTGCGAAGACGGTGCGCGAGTTGCGCAGTCGGAGCAAAAAGCTTTCAGCAACTGCCCGACGAACCACGATTTCGCATTCACAAGACCGCATTCTTTCTCCCGGACTTTGCACCACTGGAGGACCGGCTTCCGTGCTATCCTGATTTCAGCGATTGCCCCGCGAACCGAGGGAGGAGGCGGTAATGAAACCAAGAATCGCATTGCTGTTCCTGGCGCTCGGCGCATCCTTACCGGCGGCACAGGCTCAGACCGGGAATTGGCCGGAGAAACCGGTGCGCATTATCGTTTCTTATCCGCCCGGCGGCGCCACCGACATCGTCGGGCGCTTGGTCGGGCAGAAGCTCAGTGAAGCGCTGAAACAGCCGTTCATAATCGAGAGCCGCCCGGGTGCGGCCGGCAACATCGGCCACGACTATGTGGCTAAGGCGCCGCCGGACGGCTATACGCTGCTGGTGGGCAGCGTCGGACCCGTTGCTGCGAGCGTGCACGTCTACGCCAAGCTGCCGTACGATCCGCTGCGCGACTTTGCGTACATCACCATGCTTATCCGCCAGCCCCACGTGCTGGTGTTGCACCCGTCGGTGCCGGCAAGAAGCGTCAAGGAATTCATCGCGCTTGCCCGATCGCGCGCGGGTAAGCTCAATTATGCGTCAGGCGGCCCGGGCGGCTCGCAGCACCTGGCGGCGGAGTTGTTCATCATGATGACGCCGGGAATCAGCATGGTGCAGGTGCCTTACAAGGGCGGGGCGCCGGCGCTCAACGACCTCGTCGGCGGCCAGGTCGACCTCATGTTTCCGAACATCGCCGAAGCGACCCCATTCATTCGGGCGGGCAGGCTGCGCGTCCTCGCGGTGACGTCGGTCCAGCGCTCAAGCATGCTGCCTGACGTTCCCACCATGCAGGAGAGCGGGCTCGCAGGCTTCGACTTCCTGAGCTGGCTTGGGCTGGTGGCGCCAGCGGGAACTCCGAAAGATGTCATTGTCAAGCTCAATGCAACGGTGAACAAGGCCCTGCTAAGCAGCGATCTGCGTAGTCGGATGACTGACCTCGGCCTCGAGGTTGCCGGCGGTACCGCCGAAGAATTTCAGGCATTCGTAAAAAAGGAGATCGTAAAGTACGGCAAGATCGTCAAGGCATCGGGAATGGAGCGGCAGTAACCCACGGCGCAGGTCGCCGCGCGACCCGGCACATTTCACGTTTCACTTTTCACGGTTCCGCATGCCGCTGTACTGGCGTAACATAATCGCATCATCTATAGAGGAGACCGCAATGAAACGAATGATTGCAATCGTCGCGGCATCGTTAGTCGTCACGCTCACCGTTTTCGGCTGCGGGCACAACTTGCCGAGTGAGGGGTGGGCGACGTTGATCGACGGGAACACCGGCCTGGATAATTTCAACCGCCTCGGCGGCGCCAACTGGCACGCGCAGGACGGATCTATCCAGGCGGACAAAAGCACAACCAAGGGCAGCAGCGTCCTGGTCTCGAAGAGAACGTTCAAAGACTTCGAAGTCTATGCGGAATTCTGGGCCGACGAGGACACCAACAGCGGCCTCTATATACGTTGTACCAAGCCAGACAATGTGAGCAGCGCCTCTGCCTACGAAACCCAGATCTGGGACAAGAACCCGAACCCTTCATTCAGCACGGGTGCACTTCTCCCGGTCGCCACAGTACCGGTACCGCCCATATACAAGGCCGGCGGCCGGTGGAACACCTACGAGATCTATGCCAAAGGTTCGCAGATTACCGTCAAACTGAACGGCGTGGTCACGGTACATGTCCAGGACAGCAGGTACCCCAGTGGAGCGATCGGGCTCCAGCAAAACGCGGGCCTAATCAAGTGGCGCAAGGTGCTAGTGAGGGAGCTGTAGTCCAGTCGCTGCTTCGAAATATTCAATCGTAGAAAATCATCGGGGGGTAGCCCGACGATTTTTCATTTGCCGGGTTCAAAGCAGTCACGCTTCGGCAACGAGTTGCGCAGCATGCAGGGGCGCGCGGGGGCAACAAGTTGTCTTCCATACCATTGGGTGGACGATGAAGTTGCCCACAGCTGACCTCTGACAATACATAGCGCTCGTTCCGCGGCATTTGCTATGCCGCTGTACTGGCGTAGGATAATCACATCATCTGTCAGGGGGGGAGGAAATGATGAATCCGAAATGGATGCTTGTCACTTTCGCCGCTGCGTCGTTGGTTTGCACGTCTGGCTTTGCCGCAGAAATCTATCCCGTCAGACCGATTCGCGTTCTTGCCGGAGGCGCGGCGGGCGGGCCGATCGACATCATGGGGCGCCTGATCGGGCAGAAGTTGTCCGAACGCCTCGGNNAGTCTGTACAAGAATCCGGGCTACGATCCGTTCAAAGATTTCGCGCCCATCATCAATGCCGGCGTCAGCCCGAACATATTGTTCGTTCACCCGTCGCTGCCGGTGAACAACCTGCAGGAGCTTCTCGCACTGGGCCGGACTACAAAACTCACCTACGGCTCCCCCAGCATGGGCAGCACGCCGCACCTTACCGGCGAGCGACTGCTGCGAACGATGGCCCACCTCGACATTACTACCGTCCCATTCAATGGTGCAGCAAATGCCATGAACGCCGTCATTGCGGGTCAACTTCGCCTGGGAGTGATTGCCATGCCGCCCACGGTGCCTTTCATCAAGGCCGGCAAACTTCGCGGCATCGCCGTGACGAGTTCGCAGCGTATGGCACAGTTGCCCGAGGTGGCGACTGTGGCCGAATCGGGATTCCCGGGCTACGAAGATTACACGTGGATCGGATTTTTCGCGCCCGCCGGCACGTCAAGAGTCCTTGTCGACAAGCTCAATCGTGAAATCGCGGCGATCGAGCACCTTCCAGATACGAGTACGCGGTTGGAAGCTATCGGATTCGATCCGATCTCCAATACGCCGGATGAATTTACGGAGTACGTCAAAACCGAAGTCGTCAAATGGGCCAAAGTGATCAAGGATTCGGGTGCCCACGTCGATTGAACTGTAGCGTGACGCGTGGGCAGCAAGCTGCCCACCCTACAGAACTACGAAAGCTGTCGGCGGCGAATTCGCAGTTTTCTATTTTGGTGGAATGATCGGCAAGAGCACGTAGGGTTGCCGCGTTGCCCCGAAATGCAGCGTGTTAACAGTCTCGAAAATCCCCGCCGGGCGGTCTTGCGGGTGCGTGTGGAAAAACGGCCCGACGCCTGAGAACGTATAAAACGCGTGCGGAATCACAATCGGTGGTCCGCCGAAGTCGTAGTCCTTGCCGCGAACCGTGAGCCCGATCCGGTATCCAGGCGGCACCACGATGCAGGTGGGCCAGATCTCGATGTCGAGTTCATAAACTTCGCCGGGCGCAAGCGGCTGAACCTCATCGTGAGTGTGATACGGCCGATAGGCCTGGGTAAGTTTCGGATCCAGTTTGCGGTGTGAAGCCCGGAGCCATCCCTGACCGATGGGCGTGCGTGGATCGAGCGCTCCCTGAAATGTCACTTCTTTTACGTTCGGGTCGAATACCCGCAGAACTAGAAATACGTCCGCATCGTCCGTCGCCGAAGAGAGGAACAACTTGCAGGCGACAGGCCCAGTGATCTCCAGCGGTTCAATCAGCGGTGGCGTCAAAAATGTGACGCCGTCACCTGTCGTCTCGTACGTGATGCTTGTTTCCGCGCGTGGCGGCTCGCGTCGCAGACCCCGATCGCCCGGTTCGAGATAAAACTTCGTCCACTGCGTGCGGGCGAGCGCGGCGACAGGTCGCTGCGAAAGCGTGTTTGAATTTTAGCATTTGCCCGCCGCAGCAAGTGACGCACGGTCCTGCGCCGCAGCACGGCCTCATGTTGACATCCCCATTGCGCTGCGGGACGATGGTAACGAGGCCGCCGCTGAATGCCAGCTCAGCTTCTGCGCTTCACGTTTG
>PLYS01000016.1 GCA_003153455.1 Betaproteobacteria bacterium
CGCTTCATGGAACACATTGCAGCGACCGGCCAGCGGCCCGAGAGTTTCAAGGGCATCGAGGGCGGCGCGAGCGCGACGCTGACCATGAGCCGCAAGGGCAGCACCACCGCCATCAGCGACGCACACGCCGACCTGCTCCGCAGCAACGGACTCGAGCCCGTCAAACTGGTCGTGACGCCTGAATTGTTCGCGATCAACCCGGCTTATGCCGGTGACAAGGCGCTCCTCGGCAAAGTCGAGAAGGCGCTGGCCAAGATCGTGCCGGCGGACTTCATCATGCTGCAGGAAGAAAAATCGAAACTGGTCGTGACCGAGGACACGCTGAATCAGGCGATCAGCCAGAAATCGCCGGTCGAAGTGATCCAGACCATGACGTCGCTGTCCTGCAGCCCGAAGCTGCTCAATACCGATATCGGCGCGATCCTGAAATTCGTGACCGAGCTGATCGACGCTCCGGTGTTCGGCAAAGCGGCCGATGAAGCGAAAGCCGCGAAGCTGACTTTGGTCAAGGCTGCGTAATGAGCTACTTTCAAGCAATCGAGCGCGCCCGGAACTGGAGCTACGCGGATAGGGTATCCGCGACCGACCGCGCGCACCCCTGCCAATACGGCCACCTTGATTGCAGCACGCGCGACGGTGGCGCGTGCGTCGACGAGGTAATGAGCGCCGCCGAGGAGGCCGAGCAGATGCGCAACGAGCGCCCTTCCCGGAAAAAACCGTGAAATACGACGCCTATCGCTACCTGTGGCCGCCGCGCCCCGAAACGAAAATCCCGCCCGCGCTGATCGGGTTCTACGAGAAGCGCGGTTGGTCGGGGCAGGTGAAGAAAAACGGCACCTGCACCGTGATTTTCTCGCACGGCGACGAGGTAATTTTCAAGACCCGGCACGATGACGATCACAAAGCCTGGGCGCCGCGCCCGGAAGATGCTGCGCTTTTCAAGGGCCGGCCCGGCTGGAACGTGTACGTGGCCGAGCTACTGCACAGCAAGGGCGTCGGCGTGAAAAACCACCTGTACCTGTTCGACATTCTCGTGAGCGACGGCGAGGATCTGGCCGGCGCGACGTTCGAGGCGCGGCAAGCGATCCTTGAGCGCCGCTGGCCAAGCCAGCATTGCGAAGTCGGCGGTGGGAGCCGCGCCGGCGTCGGCGCGATCCGCGTGACCGATGATGTGTCGCGCGCCCGGTGTTACACGTCCGACTTTCAAGGCGTCTGGAACGGGCTGGCCTTGTACGACGAGGGGATCGTGTTCAAAGACCCTGCCGCGAAGCTCGCGCCGTGCGTCACGCAGACTGCCAATGCGATATGGCAGGTGAAGTGCCGCCGGCCGTCAAACAAGTATTCTTTCTAGGAGAGCAAATGGACAAGATCAAACACCCCGTTCGAGTTGACCGCGGTTCGGGCAGCATCCGGTTCCTGGTCGGCGGCGATCACGAGCTGATTCTGAGTACGGTCGACGCGACCGACGCGGAGCTAGAGGAAATCACCACCGGACTCAACCGCGCCCAGGCGCTTCGCGATCAGGTAGCAGAAGCCCTCGCCGCACTCGACGGCACGCACCCGGCCGGTGAGTTGGCTGATCCGGCCAGCTTCGCGCGCGACACGCTGCGCGCGGCCCTGGTTGCCTACGAGGCGGCGTGATGGGCGTTTTCGAGGGCTCGCTCGTCAAGAGCGTGAGCATCGACAATATGCTCAATCAGCGCGACGCCGTGATCTCAAAAATCAGTCAGGCGCTCGATCTCCTGACAGAAGCGCAAACGCTCGGCCAGTCTGCCGGCGTGGGCTTCCCGCGCTTCAAGCTCGACGAGAGCCGTTATTCGGTCCATAACCTGCTCGACCCGCAAAGCCGGTGCGATGCCGAGCAGAAAATCCGCAGAGTGGTCGACTCCGGCGGCTGGCAGTACCTCATGAACGAATCGGGCTTACGCTCGCTGATGGATTCCAAGGCGCGCGAGCAGTGGGACCGCGATATCAACGAAGGCAAATTCCCCGATTTCACGCGCGACAATCTGACGTCCACCTTTTCGCGCCTGCACGATTCGCGCGGTGAAATGTTCGAGCGCGGCGTGATCAACGTGTTCCGAGCGCTGTCCTGGGAATACAAGACGAATCAGCCGTTCGCCTTTGGCAAGCGCGTCATTCTGGAATGGATCACCAGTCCATGCTCGGGCGGCAGCGGAGGCACGATCGGCTATGCCAACAGCGGCAAGTGCGATCAGGTCGACGACTTGGTGCGCGTGCTGTCGGTTCTCGACGGGAAGCCGGAGCCGGACCATCGCAACGGCACCTGGTCGCGCGTTGCGCGCGCGAGCCGCGAGTCGCCGCCAATAATTGACCACGAATACTATTCGGCGCGCCTGCACCGCAACGGCAACGCGCACCTGCTATTCAAGCGGCCCGAACTGGTCACGAAGATGAACGCGATTCTCGCGAAGCACTATCCGGCCGCACTGGCCCATGATCGAAACGTCACAGGAGCAAAATCATGACCGCCGAGCAGCACGCGCAGCAGCTAGCGGACCTCCTATCTAATTGTGTTGCCGCGATGTGGCTTTGCGGAGATCGGTTCAACGACCACAAGGCGGCGTTGGATGATCAAGCCCGTGTCGCGCTGGCCGCTTGGCACCGCCGCAACGCACCGGCTCCGAAGCAGCAGTTACTGATCTAGCGTCGCCGAATCGCGAGGACTCGGCGAAACTTTATTTTGCTTATTTGTTGTGTAACACCTTGTTTAATATAGGTAATGTGCTATGATGAATTAAGGCCCAAAGCCCCNNAGTGCCGGTGTGAACGTCAGGCATTTAGAGTTCAACCCGGTCAATGGCCGTCGTACCCTTTACGCATCGATCACCCTCGGCCGCAGGACTTTCTGGTTGCAGCGGTGGGACACCGCAGGCTGCTCAAACCAAACACCCTTCGCTTTTTCGTCTGACCGTCTGATGTGCTGGACGGCGGGATCGAGGAGCGGGTCATGAGCGACGTCCGGGACAGAATCA
>PLYS01000086.1 GCA_003153455.1 Betaproteobacteria bacterium
CCATCCCCGCTTCCTCCGGCCTCCGATTACCCTTCCTCTGATTGCACCGGACACAGCACGCGACGCAGTTCATCCAGGTGTCCTCACCACCTCGCGAAACCGGCTGGATGTGATCCCGGGTCAATGCCCTGTCTTCGGCCACGCGACCGCAATAGGCACACAGCAAGCGGTCCCGGACGAACAGGCGCCGGTTGGTCAACAACGGCTCGCTGTGATGCTTTGCGGACGGATCGGCGCCGTCGATCATGATGATGCTGCAGGCCCGGATCTCAGATCGGCGGCCGGTCAGCCTCGATATCCCGCCACGGACGATCACGAAAGAATCGCCGAAATCCTCGATAACCTTGTCGATCGCATAGTATTTCACCGCGCCCTGCACGGAGAGCCACTTGGTGGGATTTGTCATCCTGTCCAGCCCCAGGATCAGCCTGTGCACTTGCCTTCCTCCGCGGTCGAGCATGGGCGGGCGGCCCCTCCGTTGAAATGCCCTGACGGACCAGACGGGAATCGCGTCATGTCATCCGTGGCCAGATGCTCTTTGACGCCGCGCACGACAAGAGTGAGCCCCTCATCCAGATTGGTCGCGTTATTGAGCTCCTGGGTGACGCGTCGGAGGGTATCAAGCACCGGGAACGGCCCCTCGCTGCCGCGACGACAGGCTCCTCTTAAAGCACCTTCGACGCCGGGCATGCGGAGTCATTCAGCACTCCCCGCCAACGCGTAGCGCCTCGTCAGGCGGCGGAGGTGCCTCGGTCTTGATGCCTGTTCCTGCGATCTGTTTGAGTATTTGAAACATGAAATCTCAACCTCTGGACACAGAGAGCACAGAGTAAAAACAAAATTCAAAATTCGTCATATTCAGATTCTTCTCTGTGTCGCCTGTGATCTCTGTGGCAAAAGTGTTTTTCAGAGGTCTTGTCCGCTATGGCTCAGGTTCAACGATTCGTTATTTGCAGGTTTTGGCGCAACAATTTTACTCTTTTTTACACTGAAAATAGGTCAGGCCAGATTTCCGCAATCCTTGATTCGCCTCAGTCCGATCATCTAACACGCACTACGCCTCTACCGCCGGCCACGCCAGATTGGCGTTACACCATGCGCTTGACCAGCAACTTCTTGATCTTGCCGATTGCCCGCGTTGGGTTGAGACCCTTCGGGCAGACGTCGACACAGTTCATGATCGAATGGCATTGTTCATATTCAATCTCGCGGGAGAATTAATTCCACATCGAAATTATATATGCACTGGATTAAATTTCAATTATCATATGATTGTCATATAATTCTTTAGCGGCTGGACTGATAAATACCATGGAAAACAAAACCGCCCGATTTACCCTGCTGATTGATCCGCGCAAAAAGCGGATGTTCGAAGAAATCTGCGCCGCGCATGACCTAACGCCCTCCCAGGTCGTGCGTCAACTGATACGCGAGTACATCATCGAGCATGCCGACGGCCGCGAGTTACCCGCATGGCTCCTGAAGGCCGCTACCAAGAGATCAACTCGCGATTGAACATACTGGCTCTTGAATATCATTAGATATGTTAATTACATTAACATTGCAATATAGTTTAGTAAGTATACACTGTTAATTACGTCATATCGAAGGAGGAGGACAAGAGTTTAAGAGGCCCAGGCCATCAACGAGCGGTAAGCGATAAGAGCCCCAAGCTGACTCGGCCCCTGCGTAAGCTCCTCGCAGGGGCCATTTTTTTGCTGGCAACAGGCAGACGCACGATTGCGATGCCGAAAGTCAAGCGCGCGGACTTGTTGGGCGGCGTGCCGAGCCAACGATGAAACAGCCGGCAACGAAAACCCGAGCGGCGACACGCATTTCGCGCAGCGCAAATTAATCAATCCGCTCGAACACCAGTTTCCTGGATGACTTTTGCCCACTTTGCGATTTCCGACTTGAGTTGGGCCGCGAATTGCCCGGGCGTGCTGCCCACCGGCTCGAAACCTTGGACGGCGAGCCGCTCACGCACCTCTGCGGTGTCGAGCATCCGCACGATGTCGCCGTTGAGGCGGGAGATGATGTCCGCCGGCGTTCCCGCCGGCGCCAGCATGCCGAGCCAGTTCTCCACCGCGTAGCCCGGGTAGCCCGCTTCCGCGATCGTCGGCAATTGCGGCATCAGCGACGAGCGCTTGGCGTCGGCTACCGCGATCGCCTTCAGCTTGCCGGCCTTGATGTGCGACCCGGAAGCAGGGAGACCGGCAAAAATCAGCGATACGTGACCAGCCAGCACGTCGGTCACCGCCGGTCCCACTCCTTTGTACGGGACGTGGACCAGGTCGATGCCCGCCATTTTTTTCAGCATCTCGCCGGCAAGATGCGACGCGGTGCCACTGCCACCGGAGGCGTAGGTGAGCTCACCCGGCTTGGATTTGGCGAGATTGACCAGTTCGCGCACCGAGGCGGCAGGAACCGAAGGGTGCAGCACGACGAAATACGGGGTGGAGGCCACCAGCGCGATCGGCGCAAGATCCTTCACGGCGTCATACGGGAGCTTCATGTACAGGCTCGCGCTAATGCTGATGGAACTCGGCACCATCAACAACGTGTAACCGTCGGCCGGGGATTTGGCGACCAACGCCGTGCCGATGTTCGCGCCCGCGCCGGGACGATTGTCGATCACGAACTGCTGGCCCAGAGTTTCGCTCAGCTTCTGCCCGACGAGCCGCGACAGAATATCCACGCCACCGCCGGGGGCGGTGGGCACGACCAGGCGCACCAGTTTCGCCGGATAGGTCTGCGCCTTCACGGTAACTGCCGCAATCGAGTACGCGAAGCACACAACGCACAGCGCGACGAGCAAGGCTCGTTCACGCCACACCTCACTATCGCGTCGCAGCGACATCGCGTATTTTCCAAATCCCATGTGGTTGCAGCCAGTCCGCTCAGTCGACATGCATGTGCGCGTCCTTGACTACCTTCGCCCATTTGGCGACATCCGCCCGCATATACGCGGCGAACTCCTGCTGGGTGCCGCCGATCGTCTCGAGTCCCTGCGCACGCAGCCCATCGTTAACTGCCGGCGTGCCGAGAATCACGCCGATGTCGTGGTTGAGCTTGATTACAATTGCGCTCGGTGTCGCCGCTGGCGCCACCACTCCGATCCAGGACACGACGTCATAGCCGGGCAGCCCGGATTCTGCCAACGGCGGCAAATCGGGCGCGGCTGGGGAGCGCGTTGTACTGGTGACCGCCAGCGCTCTCAACTTACCCGATTTCGCCTGCGGCAGTGCCACCGCAGAGATCAGAAACGCGAGCGAGACCTCGCCCGAAATCAGCGCGGTGACCGCTTCAATCGGCCCTTTGTACGGAACGTGCAGCATGTCGACCTTCGCAACGCTCTTGAATAACTCCCCGGCCAGATGGCCGACGCTGCCGTTGCCGCCGGAAGAGAAGTTGAGCTGCCCCGGTTTGGATTTGGCCAGCGCCACCACCTCTTGCACCGACTTGACCGGCAGCGAAGGATGTACCACCAGAACGTTCGGCATCACTGCCGCCAGGATGACCGGCGCGAAATCGCGCAGCGGATCGTAGCCGGCTTTCTTGAACAGGCTCGGGTTGACGGTGAAATAGTTCGACACCGCCATCAGCGTATAGCCAGCCGGCGCCGCTTTCATTCCCAGTTCGGTCGCGATATTGCCGCCCGCGCCGGGCCGGTTGTCCACGATCACTTGCTGCCCCCAACGCTCTGTAAGTTTTTGCCCGACGGTCCGCGCGACGATGTCCGGACCGGCTCCCGGCGGAAACGACACGATCAAGCGGACCGGCTTCACCGGGAAAACTTGCCCCACCGCGCCCGGCGCAAGCAGTTTCACGGTTTCCGAGTTGAGCTTTGTTACGATGGCCTCTGACACTCCTCGCGGCACCAGCATCCCAATCCAGTTGGTGACCTCGTAGCCCCGTACGCCGGCTTCGTCCATCGTCGGCACATCGGGTAGAAACGGCGAACGCGCGGCGCCGGTCACCACGAGCGCGAGAAGTTTTCCGCTCTTGAGTGGCAACAGCGCGGCGGGAAGGCCGCTGAACATCAGCGACACCTCACCCGAGAGCAGCGCAACCATGGCGGGCCCGTTGCTCTTGTAGGAGATGCCAACGATCGTTACGCCTGTTTTCTGATTGAAAAGTAACCCCGATAAATTGGAAGTGCTGCCAAGGCCGCCAAACCCGTAATTAAGCTGGCCCGAGCGGCGCTTCGCCAGCGCAATAAGTTCCTTTACCGTCTTCACCGGAAGCGAGGAATGGACCATTAGAAAGTTGGGTTCCGACGAGATCAGGGTGACCGGCGCGAAGTCTTTCACCTCATCATAGGGCAGCTTGGCGAACAGACTGTTGGTGGTGGCGAAGGTCGTCCGTACCATCAGCAGCGTGTAACCGTCGGCGGGCGCGCGGGCCACCATCTCCGTGCCAATCATGCCGGAGGCGCCGCCGCGGTTATCCACAACGACTTGCTGTCCCCAGGATTCGGCGAGTTTCTGGCCGATGATGCGCGCTAACGTGTCCACTCCGCCACCTGGCGACGTCGGGACCACGAGACGGGTCGCCTTGACCGGGTAGGCTGCCGGAGCTTGCGGCTGGGCCTGGGCGCACAAGCCCGTCCCGTAGCTCACGAGCAATCCGCACACCGCCCAGCGCGCCGGCCCACACAACCCGCCGGTTATCCGCCTGCGATACCGGGACCCGCGTCTAATCTGAACCTTCATCGCGCGCGCTCCGTCGCTGATTCGGCGCTCGACCGGCACGTTCGCCACCGCGGATTGATCGCCCGCTTGCGTTATTGTCGCTTGTGTCACCACGCCCTTCGAGAAAGTGCCGCGTTTAATTATTTTCGCTACCTAACACGCCCGCGCGTTGGCGATTCGAACGTCAACTTCGGACCCGAGCGTCATGCGGCTGGTGACACCACCTGACGTCGCCGCCGCCTTGATCGTCTCTGTATCGACACCAATTGGATCGTGATCCACGTTGATCGAAATCACGATGCGATCGCGCTGGCGCAAGTCCTGGTGGGGTTCAAAAAAAACATCCACACTGAGATTCTGGCAGGGCACGCCGCGCTCCTCGAACAAGCGGCGTAACCCACCCATACTGCACGAGCCGATCGCGAGCAACAACAGCTCGCCTGAAGTGCAACCGATGTCAGTCCCGCCTTCCTCCAAGGTCCGGTCGGTCACCACCGCATGATGGCGTGTCGTGCCAAGCAGTTGCTTGCCGGCAAGCCGGCGCACATTGACTTTGCGCTGCATGGCGGTTCAGACGTCCTGAATCAGCGCTCGATGGGAACGCCGACCAGGTTTCCCCATTCCGTCCATGAGCCGTCATACACCCGCACCTTGTCGAGGCCGAGCAGCTCGGTAAGTGTGAAATAGAGAACCGTAGCGCGGTGGCTCAAGCGGCAATAGGCGATGATGTCCTTGTCCGGCGCCACTCCATGCGCGTCCACGATGGCGCGCAGTTCCTCGCGTGATCTGAAGCTCTTGTCGGCATTCAACAGGTCATTGAAGAACAGATGACGCGCACCGGGAATTCGCCCATAACGCATTGCCCCGACGTCAGGGCCGGGGGCGGCTCCCACCCGTTCGCCCTTATACTCTTCGGGCGAGCGCCCATCCAGGATCAAAGTGCGACTCTGCCCCAGCGCGCGCAACACCTCGTCGCGCAACACGCGCATGCGCTCGACCCGCGCCACCGGTCTGTACTCCTTGGACGGACGCTGTGGCGGCACATCGGTAACGAGTGGCCGCCCCTCTTCGGCCCACCGATAGCGCGCCCCATCAAGCACGCGCACGTTTTCGTGGCCGCAGTAGCGGAACACCCACCACGCGTATATTCCGAACTGCACGCCCTCGCCATAAAACACGACCGTAGTGTCGTTGCCGATGCCGGCAGCGCCGAGGCGTCGTGCGAACTCCTGCGGTGCAGGGAAGTCGCGCATATGCGTATCCCATAGCGTCTCTTTCCATTTCCACGGATGCGCTCCCGGCACGTGCCCCGCTTTATAAGCCTGGAAGTCGTCCTGACCAAGGCCCGCGACATCGATCAGGCAGACGTTGGGGTCATCCCGGTGCGCTGCGACCCACGCCGGATCGACCAATGCGTTGCTTTTGTGGCTTGCTTCGGTGTTCACTTCGTTCCTTTCCTAAGCCTTGATGTCAGCACTCTTGTTGGCCCTCGCGTTCTCGGCCCCGGCCCGGCCCGTAAACTGCTCCCTGGTGTTGGCGATCACAGGGGAATCTAACGCCGGGGACTCGTTCACGTGCTTCGCCGGCGCCGGGCGCATGTTTCGCTAGCTCGCGCAACGCCGCGCCCCGGTGTCACGGCCGGATGTAAGCCCAACCCTGCTGCTGCTTTTCCATCAACTCGACCACCCCCGCCTTGACGTAACCGATATTGGGCAGCATATCGGCGCGCGTGGTTTTGGTGTTTGTCATGGTGTTTTCGCACGCCAAAATCTTCACCCCCTGGGCAAGGGCATCGCTTACCCGGCTGGCGACTTCGGAGTCGAGCTTCAGCATCGGAAGGCCCGGACCGTAGGCCACGAGTTCAATTTCGACGTTGCTCTTGCCAAGATCCTCCTGCACGTTCTTCACGTTGTTGAGCGCGAGATTCCATTTGCGCGGATCGTTGTCGCTGACCTGGAAAATCACTTTGTGCCTGGCGCCGGATATCGCGGCAGGCCGGGCCGCGGTGTCCGCGGCGACACCCGCTCCCGGCGCCGACAGGAATGCAACGCAAGCCGCAAGCGCGCCATATACAAAAACTCCGATACTTCGCATAATCTCCCCCCTGTGCCGGCCGTGGACGCGGTAAACAGCCGCATAAAGGTAAGCGAATCGCCGCCGCTCCGCAACCGGAACCTGCGCAAAATCTTTTTTATGAGGTCATCAATCGCGGCACAGGGTCCTACAATCCGGGCTGGAACACCCATGAAGCGATCATGGTGAAGCACTTGAAGATTTGCGGCCGCGTGCAGGGCGTCGGCTTTCGCTACCACATGATCCGCGTCGCGCGCGAGCTTGGCATCACCGGCTGGGTACGCAACCGCCGCGATGGCAGTGTCGAAGCGATGGTGGCGGGAGCGCCGGATGCCGTTGGGAAAATCATCGCATGGACGCGGCGCGGCCCGGGTCACGCGGTGGTCACCGCTGTCGAGATCAGCGAGGGTAACGGCAGCTTCGAGCGCTTCGATACGCTGCCTACGGAGTAGCAGGGTAAAGGTTGTCTGCTAAGCGCCGTTGCGCTGTTCGTTGTAAACAACCTTGACATTGTCCTCGCTCAACCACGCCGTGAGCGATTGCAGCAGATTGTCATTCAGATTGACGCGCCACGCGTCGCCGAGCTCGATTTCGCAACTCGCGCGATGGTTGTGATAGACGACCGACACCGGGCACGGGCCGTTGCAGTACGGCGCGAGCAGTTCCTTCAGTTTCTGCGCCGATGACTGGCCGTTGCAGGTCAGCCGCACGCCGCGCGCGAAGCGGTTACGCGCGGCGTTCAAGTCGTAGAGCTTGTCGGCGGAGACGCGCAGGCCGCCCGAGAACTCGTCGTGCGTGACCTTGCCTTCGACGATCAGGAGCAGGTCTTCCTTGAGCCAATGGCGATGCTGCTCGAAGAGCTCGTTGAATACCGTCATCTCGATGCGCGCGTTGCCGTCGTCGAGCACGATCACCGCCATCTTGCCGCGCCGCGTCATCTGGATGCGGAAGCTGTGGATCAGCCCGGCGAGCAGCACCGGCTGGTTCTGCGGCGAGAGCTGGTCGAGCCGCGTGCGCACGAATTCCTGCACTTCGCCGGCATACGATTGGAACGGATGGCCGGAGAGGTAAAACCCGAGCGCGAGCTTCTCGTTGGCGAGCCGGTCGCGGTCCGGCCAGCGCGCGCACTCGACGAGCTTCAACTCCCCGCCCGGCCCGGCGTCACCGAACAGGCTCACCTGCTGCGCGCTGCGGCTCGCCTGCTCCGCGCTTTCGAGCGCGATGCCGACCGATGCGAGCAGGCTCGCGCGGTGATCGGTGACCGAGTCGAAGCTGCCTGCCCGCACCAGCGCTTCCACCACGCGGCGGTTGACGATGCGCTTGTCAATGCGCACGCAAAAGTCGAACAGGTCCCTGAACGGCCCGTCGGCCTTGCGTGCACGCACGATCGCGGCGATGGCGGACTCGCCGGTACCCTTGATCGCGCCCAGGCCGTAGCGGATGGTTTTGATGTCGACCGGCTCGAAGCGGTAGCCTGACTGATTGATGTCGGGCGCAAGAAGCTGAATGCCGTGCGCCCGCGCATCGTCGGCGAACGTTTGCACCTTGTCGGTGTCGCCCATCACCGCCGCCATGTTGGCCGCAAGAAATGCCGCGGTATAGTTGGCTTTCAGATACGCGGTCTGATAGGCAACCAACGCGTAGGCCGCGGCGTGCGACTTGTTGAAACCGTAGCCAGCGAACTTCTCCATCAAACCGAACAGCTCGTTTGCTTTGCGCTCGGATACGCCGTTCTTCGCGGCGCCCTCGACGAAGATGCCGCGGTGCTGCGCCATTTCCTCGGGCAGCTTCTTGCCCATCGCGCGCCGCAGCAGATCCGCAGTGCCGAGCGAATAACCGCCGATCACCTGGGCGATCTGCATCACCTGTTCCTGGTACACCATCACGCCGTAGGTCGGACCGAGGATAGCTTCAAGACGCGGGTCGAGGTACTCGACACGCTCGCGGCCGGTCTTGCGGGCGACGTAATCCGGTATCAGCTCCATCGGTCCGGGCCGATAGAGCGCGACCAGCGCGATGATGTCCTCGAACCGGACAGGAGGCGCCTGCTTCAGCAGCTCGCGCATCCCGCGCGATTCAAACTGGAAGATGCCGACGGTGCGCGCTCCCCTGAACACGTTGTAGGCCGCATTGTCGTCGAGCGGAATCGCATCGAGCGAGAAGGATTGCGGATTGAGGATTGCGGATTGAAGCGAAGCGCCCTGATTTTCCTCGATCCTCGATCCTCGATCGTGCATCCTGATGTAGCGCAGCGTCCAGTCGAGTATGGTCAGCGTGGTGAGCCCAAGGAAATCGAACTTGACCAGGCCGGCCGCCTCGACGTCCTTCATGTCGAACTGGCTCACTACGCTGTTGGAACCTTCGGCCGCATACAGCGGGCAGAAATCAGTGAGCTTGCCGGGCGCGATC
This sequence comes from Betaproteobacteria bacterium, assembly GCA_003153455.1. Classification (GTDB taxonomy): domain Bacteria; phylum Pseudomonadota; class Gammaproteobacteria; order Burkholderiales; family SG8-41; genus PALSA-1004. Next base: position 9,177 of record PLYS01000086.1, read on the forward strand.
AGCACGCCACCCGCGTGCGTGCCGACATTGCGCGGCAGGCCTTCAAGCTGTTCTGCCAGCGTGAGCAGCTCGCGCACTTCTTCTTCCTGCTCCTCCCGGCTACCGATCAGCGGCTCGACCTCTCGCGCATATACCGTCTCCCTGTCCTTCGGATCGGTGCGCCGGCGCAGCGTGACATGCTTCCCAGGCTGAAACGGGATCAGCTTGGCAAGCTGGTCGCAGAAGTTGTAGCCGAGATCGAGCACGCGCCCCACGTCGCGCACTACCGCCTTTGCCGCCAGGGTGCCGAAAGTCACGATCTGCGACACGCTGTCTTCGCCGTACTTCTGCCGCACGTACTCGATCACGCGGTCGCGCCCGTCCTGGCAGAAGTCGATGTCGANNAGGTCGTAGCGCAGCGGGTCGAGATCGGTGATGCCCAGCGAGTAAGCGACGAGCGAGCCCGCGCCCGAGCCGCGGCCGGGCCCGACCGGCACGCCGTTCGATTTTGCCCAATTGATGAAGTCCGCCACGATCAGAAAGTAGCCGGCGAAGCCCATTTGCAGGATGGTCTTGATCTCGAATTCGAGCCGTTGCTGATATTGCGGCATTTTTTGCGCGCGCGGCGCTGTGTCCGGATACAGCCGCTGCATGCGTAGCTCAAGACCGGCCTGCGCGCGGGCATGCAGATAATCGTCGAGGCTCTCGTTGTGCGGCGTTGGAAAGCGCGGCAGTTGGCTCTTGCCGAGCTCGATGGTCAGATTGCAGCGCTTGGCGATCTCGACCGTGTTGGCGAGCGCCTGCGGAACGTCGGCAAACAGCTGCGCCATCTCGGCCTGCGTCTTGAAATACTGGTCGGGGCTGAAACGCTTCGGCCGGCGCTGGTCAGAGAGCACATGGCCTTCGGCGATGCAAACGCGTGCTTCGTGCGCCCTGAAATCGTCGGGCAGCACGAACTGCACCGGATGCGTCGCCACCACCGGCAGCGTGAGTTCTGAGGCGAGTTGCAGCGATTGCTGCACGCAGTTCTCGACCTGCACCGCGGCGATGTGCGGCAGCCGCTGCAGCTCGAGGTAATAGCGCCGCGGAAACAGCGCCGCCCATTCCCGCGCCAGCTTGAGCGCATGCCTGCGATTGCCGGCGAGCAGCGCCAGACCGACGTCGCCGCAATGGGCTCCCGACAATGCGATCAGGCCGTCGCACGCAGGCGCCGCAAACCATTCCCTTTTGAGCTCGGCGCGTCCGCGGTACTGGTTGGAGCGGTAGGCGCGCGTCAGCAACTCGCACAGATTGCGGTAGCCGGCGCGCGATTGGCACAACAACAGCAGCCGGCCGGGCTTATCGCGGTCGGCTTTGTTCTCGATCCAGACGTCGCAGCCGATGATCGGCTTCAAGCCCCGGCTCCGTGCGGCCTGGTAGAACTTGATTATGCCGAATACATTGGCGAGGTCGGTCAGCGCCAGCGCCGGCATGCCGTCGGCGACGGCGGCCGCGACCGCGTCGTCAAGGCGCACGATGCCGTCGGTCACCGAGTATTCGCTGTGCAGCCTGAGGTGGACGAACGGCAGCTGGGACATGACGGACATTTTACGCCGCGCACCCGAATTTTTAACAGCAGCCTTGCATCTGGACGCGAACGATTTTTTCCGGGATTGCGACTTGACAACCGGCCCGATCGCGGCCAGATTTAAGGGTCATGCGACAAATTCCACTCTTAACCGCGCTCGCGCTCGCGGCGAGCTTGGCCCACGCGCAAACTGTATTCCGCTCGGACATGCCGGACGGCAGCGTCGTCTATGGCGATAAACCGGCTCCCGGCGCGAAAGAAGCGAAGAAAATCACGCTGCCGCCATCCAATATTGTGACGACGCCGCGGCCAACCGCGCCGGCGTCGAAGCCCACTCCTGCTCCCGAGGCCAAGAAGTCGCCAGTGGAAATTGCCGACGCCCAGGTTGTGCGCGCGGAGGAGGAGCTAAGGGCCGCGCAGGCGGCACTCGAGGCAGGACGCGATGCGAGGGAAGGCGAGCGCGTCGGCATGATCGGCGGCAACTCGCGCCTGTCCGAGAATTATTTCGAGAGAATCAGGTCGCTCGAGGCGGCGGTAGCCGCTGCGGAAAAGAAACTCCAAGACGCTTACGAAATGCGCAGGTACGCACGCTGACCGGATGCCGCATACGGCCAGCAGCCTGCACGGAGTTAACAGTTCGTGCAGGCTGCCGATAGCAAAACCGGCTGACCATTCATTTCTGCAGCGCCTCGCGTGCTCGGGGCGTAGAGCGTTGTGCGCTCGCGCGGCCTGCGGCCGAGCGGGCGGATCAGATCTTCCATCATCGCGGGCGCCATCTCCGGCCCGTGCGATGCACCTGCCGCGCGGGAAATCGTCTCGTCCATGAGCGTTCCGCCAAGATCGTTCGCGCCCGCGCGCAGGCAGGCCTTCACGCCTTCCGGCCCCATCTTCACCCATGACGTCTGAATGTTCGGAATGAGCGGGTGCAGAGCAAGGCGTCCCACCGCGTGCATGAGCACGGCCTCACGGAACGTCGGCCCGCGGCGCGCCCTGCCCTTGAGATAGATCGGCGCCTCCATGTGCACAAAGGGAAGCGGCACGAACTCCGTGAAGCCGCCGGTCTCGGCTTGCAGCGTGCGAAGTCGCAGCAGGTGGCGCGCCCAGTGTACGAGCCTTTCCATATGGCCGAACATGATCGTCGCCGTGCTGCGCAACCCAATCTTATGGGCGGTTCTCATCACCTCGAGCCATTCGCCGGTCTTGATCTTGTCGGAACATAGGATGGCACGGACCTCATCGTCCAGGATCTCCGCGGCAGTCCCCGGCAGCGTCCCGAGGCCGGCCCGCTTCAACTCGGCAAGGAACTCCCCGAGCGAGACACCCAGCGTGCGTGCACCCTGCCACACTTCGAGTGGCGAAAAGGCATGGACGTGCATGCCGGGAACAACGGCCTTCACCGCCCGGCAAATCCCGAGATAGGTCGCGCCGGTATAGGCCGGGTGGATCCCTCCCTGCATGCAGACTTCGGTAGCGCCGCGCTCCCAGGCTTCACGCGCGCGGCGCTGGATCTCTTCAAGCGGCAGATCGTAGGGCTTGCCCCGCAAGTTCTCGGCTGCCTTGCCTTTCGCGAAGGCGCAGAACTGGCAGCGGTAGCCGCAGATGTTGGTGTAGTTGATGTTGCGATTGACGACGTAGCTGACAGTGTCCCCGTTCATCCTTGCCCTCAGCTCGTCGGCCGCGGTGCAGATGGCGGAAAACTCCTCCCCGCGCGCGCGGAACAACCGCACGATCTCCCCCTCGCCGAGTGTCTCGCCTCGACTTGCCTTAGTCAGGATAGCGTCGACTTCACCGCGCGGGACAGCGCGCCGGGACGCGACGGTCAACGCGAGATCCGACGCTGGGAGACGATCCTTCATGCCCGGCGACCAGCCGTCGGTGCGGGGAAAGCCGTCGCTGTCGATGCGGTGAAGCAGTGCCGTGCGCAATCCCGGATCGATCCAGCGGTCCGCCTCCCGCACATAGGCCGGATAAATCGCCAGACGCTCGACGAGCTCCTTGCCCGCGGTCTTCGTCGCACGCGCCAGAATATCCAGATGCGGCCAGGGCGCTTCCGGATTGACNNTGGTCGGGAGTCACCGGCGACACGCCGCCCCAATCGTTGATACCCGCGTCGACGAGCTGACGCAGGGACCCGGGACTGAGATTCGGCGGCGCCTGGATATTCATCGCGGGTTCGAACAGCAGCCGCGCGGCCGCAATGGTCCACAGATGATCTTCGAGCGAGGGCGCGGGCGCCCCGGCCATGCGCGTTCCGGGCTTCGGCCGGAAGTTCTGGACGATAATCTCCTGAATGTGACCATAGCGGTCGTTGAGTTCCCGCAGGGCCAGGAGCGCCTCGATGCGCTCGGCGCGCGTCTCGCCGATGCCGATCAGCACACCAGTGGTGAAGGGCACGCCCGCTTCGCCCGCGAGCCTGATGGTCTCGAGGCGCGCCGCGGGCCTCTTGTCGGGCGACCCATGATGAGGTCCGCCGCGCTTGCACAGACGCTCTGCCGCGCTTTCGAGCATGATCCCCTGCGAAACGGAAACCTTGCGCAGCACTGCGATGTCGGAAGCATCGAGAATCCCGGGATTAACGTGCGGCAGCAGCCCCGTCTCTTCAAATACCGCGCGCGCCGCCGCGGCGAGATAGGACAAGGTTGTTTCGTGCCCGAGTTGGCAAAGCTCCTCGCGCGCCGCGCGGTAGCGCAGTTCCGGCTTATCCCCGAGCGTGAACAACGCTTCCTTGCAATCCGCCGCGGCGCCGGCCCGCGCGAGGGCGAGGACCTGATCGAGCGTCAGGTAGGCTGCTTCTTCCTTTCGCGGGGGGTGGGCGAACGTGCAGTAGTGGCACACGTCCCTACAGAGCTGGGTCAGCGGGATAAAAACCTTGCGGGAATAAGTTACAACAGCGCCGTGCGCAGCGTCTCGCCGCGCGGCGGCCGCCCGCATGAGCGCGTTGAGATCGGCATGGTCCGTGAGCGCGAAACCCTCGTCTCGCGATAGCCGGTGGTCCGGCGCAAAGCTCTTGGAGGCGCAGGTTGTCATGGGCTCACGGTCCCTTCCATCATCGCGGCAATTACCCGGCGCGGGATTCGTCGCATCGATCGCGGTGCTCGCAACGCAACCGTTCCGCGATCCCATTCGCGGTCAGATAGGCGTAGCTTTGCGTTGGCGATGGCCGCAGCAGAAACGTAGCGAGATCATTGGGCCGGTCGATGTCATGCCCGACATGCTCCAACTGCAGGATCTGCGGCTCGATTCCACAGGCCCGCGCCGCCTCCCGGTGCAGGTGAAAGCTGTTGTCGCCAAAACAACACGAGACAGCACCGGGCGGGGAACAGGCGAGTGCGTTCGTTCCTCCATCAACGCTGGCGGGCACCAGCGTGACCGACGGAGCGGCGTGATGCGCCACGACGATCGTCTCGATATCCGCAGGCGTGATCAATGGCACGTCGGCCGGAACCATGAGCATGCCATCCCGCCCGACGCTGGCGAGGTGCCGTGCCGCCTGCGTCACCGCTGCAGTTGTCCCCGCGTTCTCGACGTCAGCCATGACGAGCGCACCGGCCGCATGCGCCATCGCCGCCGCATCGGCGTCGCCTGTGATCACCATGATGCCGGCGAGAGCGTGCGTGCGCATCAGCGCAGACAAGACGTCCGCAAACATGGCGCGAGCCAATGCTCCACGTTCATGGCGTGCGAGGAGCGGCATCAGCCGCCGTTTCGTCTGGGCGAACCGTTTGACCGGAACAACGGCCCAGAGCCCGCGGCTCGCGCTCATGCGATGAGAATGGCGCCAGGATGATCCCCCGGTTTGACCAACGCCACGCGCGGAATAATGGTCAAGGTGACGGTGTTGCCCTTCATCGCCACGTCTACGCGCCGGTAGCGCCGAAGGATCCGGTGATCCGGATGCCGGCGCCATCGATCTTGTACCGCCTGTTGATGCCGATGAGGACCGACGTCAACGCTTCTGCCGCCACCGAGTTGGCGATGGGGCCGCCATCGATGCCGCGCGTGCCGATGGCGTCGGCGAGTGCGATAACGGTGTCGCGCGCTTCCCGATCATTCCCGAAAACGAGCACGTCGCAGTCAACCGCACCGCCGGCCCGCAGTTTGGCGGCTCCGACATTGTGGAATGCCGACACGACGCGTGCGCTGCCGCCGAGACGCGCTTGCGCAATCTGTGCGGCCGAGCCTTGCGCGGGCAGTTGCACGAGCGACACTTTGGGCGGTACGAGCGGCACGACAGCATCAATCACGATCTTGCCGGCGACGGCATCTATGATCTCGCCGAGAATCGTATCGTGGTTCGAAAATGGCACCGCGATCACGACGATGTCGCCCGCGCGCGCCGCGCCCGCGTTGTCATCGCCGCGGACCGGCGGCGCGCCGTTCCCCGGTTTGATCTCGCGGGCAGCGGCTTCGGCCTTCTCGCGCGAGCGCGAACCGATTACCACCGGATAGCCCGCGGCAGCCCAGCGCATGGCGAGGCCCGAGCCCAGCGCGCCTGTGCCGCCGATGACCGCCAGAGTAGGACGATCTTGCGTTACCGTAACTNNCGGTCTCAGCCAAGCGCCATCTCCGTGAGCGGCACTATCTTCACGCCGGCGGCCTCGAGGCCCGCGCGCACGGCGCGCGCGAGCGCAATCGCAGTCGGCTCGTCGCCATGAACGCACAGCGTGTCGACGCGCCGGGAGATCGTCTTGCCGTTGCGCGAAATGATCTCGCCATCGACCACCATGCGAACGACATTCTGCGTCGCGACCACCGGGTCATGGATCACTGCTCCCGGAATTTTCCTAGAGGTCAGGTTGCCATCGTCATCGTAGAGACGGTCGCAGTAGCCTTCGCGCGCGACCTTGAGGCCGAGCTTGCGGCCCGCTTTTTCCATCTCCGAGCCTACATTGGTGACATAGATAATGTCGCGATCGACGGCCTTGATGGCGCGGCCGATGGCCATGGCATAATCGGCGTTCTCCGCCGCCATGTTGTTGAGGGCGCCGTGCGGCTTCAGGTGCGTGACTTTCTCGCCCACATAAGCCGCCATCGCCTGCAGCGCGCCGATCTGATAGGCGANNGCCGCAGGCGATGCTCGCCGAACGGATGATTTTGAGAATCGCGTCGTCGTCGCCGATGTCATAGGCGCCGAACCCTTCGCCCATATCTGCATTAAGGTTTACCGATATCGTCATCATTCGCCTTTCATTCTCGAAGTGATTGTATGATACTAAGAATAGGATGACAATATGATTAGAGTTCGGCTTTGATGCCGGCGTTTTTGATCAAGCGCGAAAACTTCTCGATGTCGGCCTTGATCGTCGCACCGAACTGTTCGGGCGTGTCGCCGATCGCCTCGTAGCCGAGTTCTTCGAAGCGCTGCTTCACGTCGTGCGCCTTCAACGCATTGACGATCGCGGCGTTGAGCTTGGCGACGATGTCTTTCGGCGTGGCAACCGGCGCGACGATGCCGAACCACGCATCCACCGCGTAGCCTTTGACCCCCGCCTGCGCCATCGTCGGCAACTCCGGGGCCGCGGCCGAGCGCTTGCTGCCGGCGGTCGCGAGCAGGCGCAGCTTGCCCACTTTCGCGTGCGGTGCGACCGCCGCCAGGTCGGCGAACATCATATCGATCTGGCCTGCGATCATGTCGGTCACCGATGGCGAAGTGCCCTTGTACGGTACATGCACTATATCGGCGCCGCTGGCCGCCTTGAACAATTCGGCCGCCAGATGCGACATGGCGCCGGTGCCAGACGAACCGTAGCTCAACAGTCCCCTCTTCGACCTCGCAACTGCCACCAACTCCTTGACGCTCCTGGCCGGCACGTGAGGATTGACGGCAAGCACGTACGGCACGATCGCGACATTGGCAACCGGCGCCAAATCGCGCAGCGGGTCATACGGCAGCTTGGCGTAAAGGCCGGGCGCAACCGCCAGATTGCTCGAGCCGCCCATGACGATGGTGTAGCCGTCGGGCGCTGATTTGGCGCCCGCGTCGACACCGATGGTGCCACCCGCACCGCCGCGGTTCTCGATCACTGCCGGACGGCCCCACAGTTCGTTCAATTGCTGGCCGACAATGCGGCCGAGGATGTCGTTGGGCCCGCCCGGCGCGAACGGTACGATGATCCTGATCGGCTTGGACGGATAATTCCCCGCCTGCGCGGCTGCTTGGCCTGATAATGCCAACGCCGTCACAGCGGCGGCAACAGGCAGCAGCAGGCGATAGCCATATTGCAACTTCATGCGGTAACTCCTGCGATGGGGTGTTGAAGTTTAGCTTCAGGACGTTGCGCATCTTCCCTCCCCTGTTGCGCTACTGTCAACTTGCCGTCGGGATAGGCGAGAAGAGTTGACGCGATGGCAAACTGATCACACCCGCCATGATCGAACCGAGGGGACGGACCACTAACCCGATTGCAAAGCGCGCTGACGGAGTCGTTGTCTCAGCCGCTCGACGCGCCTGCCCAGCATCGCGTAAATCTCGTCTTTGGATCGCTGGTTACCGAGCGCGAAGCCGCCATTAGCTGCGCTTCGGATTTCTTTCAAATCCTCTTCGTCCAGTTCGACTTTAAACAAGCGGGGTATGCCGCGGCCCACTGTTCGGGTGTCTGTCCGAGCGCGATATAACTGTCTTGTGGCGTCACGACGGTAAACGCGCTGAGGTCGCCGTTTGCTCGATAGCTGGACTGAGGATATCGAGCCACACGCTGACAGATTGGCTTGGCTTAGTGGTCTGTCCTTGAGAAGTTGCACCGCGCTTTCGTATCGGACTCTTAAGCGCCTAACCATGGTGCGAGAATACATCATTGAGATGTTAAGATGATTCATGCAATACGGGAGACTTGACCACGTCCCCGTCCTCCCCATCCCAAAATTATACCTCACTGCCACAGGCGCACAGGCGCATTCTCGCTTTCTATGGGGTGTACGGTTCAAGGAAATGCATCAATCTCACAAACACACGTAAGCCCCATAAATCGACCTGCGTAGGTCCACATCAATATTTTGTCGTAGAGTTCCGTACCGAATGTCGCTGCCTCGAGCCAATTTATCAACTTTGGATCGATTGAACTAAATTGGTTACTCTTTCTTTTATATCCGTGCACTGCATCGATTCGATAAGGCACGGGAAGCATTCCCCCTGAATCACTTTTCATGGTTGTCACTAGCTTCTCCGGTTCGGGGGACACATACCGAAGAGTGCTACGGCCATCAAACTCGAATTGCGAGCCAGCATAAGGCCCCGTGGCGATCAATAGCCGCGTGATTTTTGAAGTTGGAGTGGAGACGTATTTAATGCGCGCCAAAAGGCCATAAGAATCAAAGATCGCTATGGCATTACAGTCAGCATCATAGAGAACAGTACGCACCCCTAGTGTATCGCGAAGAACGGTTGGTTTGCGGCACCCTAAGCTCCTAGAATAGATAACTTTACGGTCATTCTCATGTAACGCCAAAGGTAAACCAGATTTTGATCGAATGCGTAATACTTCGTCCGAATCGACCTTAATCGCAGCGACGCCATATTCGTCATAATCTAGCCTAATTAGCCCGTTAGGAATTGAAACAGCCTTCTGGCGCCGGTTATCCTGTTCAGAATATTGATGATCAATAATGGCTTCACGCTTCCCTGGGCAGGCTAGCTTTTCTCGCGTAACGTAAGAAGCGTTGGGTTTGGTAGAACTGAAAGCTACTGTATAAGAACTAACGCAACCGTCTTGATAGGTTACTTTTGTTACCCAGTCCTTTTTTTCATAATTGTCTTTCTTTTCATCATAGCTAACGGAGAAAATAAGCCGCTCATTTTCCCAGGCTTCAATTAAGTTAAGTTTGTCAGAATATTTGTAGCGCAAAAGATTTTTTGCGTTGACATTTATAGCCTTTAATACCGCCAAGTGTTCATTCCCTTCATTTACCGTTTCGTATTCGTAGCTAATTTCCGTTCGCCCTTTTGGAGTCCTCACCGTAACAACATCGACTTTCGCAGAGGCATTGTAGTGGAGGAGCATTTCGGAGCCGCCGAACATTCGAACTGACACCGGTCCAGTTGGCCCCTGTAACACATAGATGCTGCGCCCAACCGGCATAAAATAAGAAGTTAGCCGCCCATTCCGCGCAAACGTATATCCTTCACCGGACGAGATGTTTTGGATCGAAAAACCGTGTTTTGTCAGTTGGCCACGCCATTGACGATCGCTCGATAGATACGTGCCCTCCGGGAGCATTGCAACAAGTTTATAGGATGCAATAAAACTTTTACGCAAATCGAAATCTGCGGAGATATCGTCGTGAAGTCGCTCTATTGCATTTTCCTCTTTGGCTTCGGCTTTATCTCTTGGGAACTTCGGGTGATTGATAATTTGTTTGAATATTTGATCCACTTTCGCGGTAAAGTCGATAGCACTATGTCGAAATAGCATTTCCTGGCCGGCCCCGCAATGTTTGACGCGAATTTCCGCACCACCATCATCTTCGGCGGCGGTTTCAAGCGCGCTGCACCACCCAAATCCAAAAATACCTGAATAAGTGCTTTTACTATTATATGTGCGCGTTGTATCAAATCCCTTGTCGCTCAAACTATCATTTAATTCCTTCGGTAGAATTTGGCTGGGAATATCTCGAATAGTGAAGTAAAAATTAAGATTTTTAGGGTCGGCTCCGGCAAAAACGATTGAACTATGTTCGGTCATTGCCGATTCAGCTTTGTCTGCAAACAAAAAGCAGCAGCCAGCAGAAATTACTGTCAAAAGACTGTATGTCCCAATTGTCAAATACTTCATTAGATCCCTCCATACAGTGCAATTCGCCTGACAAAAGCATCAAGTACAGCATGCTGGCTTGCGTCTGCTGCCCTTAAAGCCAGTTTTGAGACGGTAATACTGGCGTTGGAAGCTGGCATAAGCGCTGCAAGTTCTTCATAGACGCCAATCAATTCAACGTCTGCGGCATGTTTTACTGTCAATTCAGATTTCGCGACAAACAGCACCGCGATGAGAAAGTCCTGAATGCGGGCATGCCGAAAGACTAGGCTTTCTGGCGTACCAAATCCACGTACCAATATTCGACGAGAAACAAGGAATTCCACAGTCTCTTTTCGAAGACTTGAAGCAGCAATTGTTTGAGCCGCGCCGGTCTTCAACTTATATGCAAGATCAGAAAGCATCGGAATCGGAAGAGGGGTGCCTATTCTATTCTTGTGCTCGACGTCCCAAAACTCGAACATAGTTTCCATGAGTCGATTTGTGTGGAATGACCTCCCCGCAATAGCAAGTTCGAGGATAAGTTGCAAATCAAACGGAGTCGACAAAAACGCCCTGTCAGCGGCCGCACGTTCATCCTCGACCAATCGCAGAATTTCCCCAAGTTTCTCCTCCGACAGCTTATCTTGCAGACCATATTGGTCTCGCTCAAATCGTAAAAAGTCCTCAGCAGCATTACGCCCCATTGCAACAAGTTCAAGCTGCTCTAATCCAAATCTGCCGAAGTCCAAAATAATAGGCTGAGTAAGAATCACCACATTCGCACCTGAGAATTTGGCAAGAAAAGTACGAACCTCATCTCTACATGTTTCTGTCGATTCGTTCAACGCATCAATTACAACGCGAAGGCCACCGGAATAGATTAGAGCTTCAAGCAGACCCGAATCTTGCGCCTGCTGCGGCAATCGTTTAGCAATGGCGCCAACCACTCCCTTATCACAATCGCGGGCTTCGATCAATGCGGTAGGGTGACTCGAATCGGAAGTTAAAAGTGCCGCGATCGTGCTCTTCCCGCTCCCTGATAGACCGATAACGACCGCTCGAGCTGGACAAGTCCTCAGAAAATTTGCAAGGGTCTGCACTGCGGCTGCACTTGATAACGATGAAGTTACGTATTTACGTATCTCCATGCCGGGCCAATATTGTTGAGCGTCATCTCGCAAATTCTGGTGCCCAAGAGCTTGCCGCAAAGGCGATAATAATCTCATTTGGAGCTTCCTGGATGCCAAAACTAACAAATCAAAGACACCGAAACTTAAGATCTTTCTAACCCTTGGGTTCCAAAAAAAGATCGCTCTAACTGTCGCTTTACTTTCATACAAAGAAAGTAGAACCAGCCAAAAAGCCACCTCGACGGCGAAAATAATTCCAGCCGTATTCGCCAAAATCTTCTGCATCGATGCCGAGCGTGTCGCTGTTTTCGGATTGGTTGTGGCCGAGGGATATGTCGAGACGTCGCCTAAAGGGCTTGTCGTGAAAAATCTATATTTAATTTCACCATGTAAATCGTCTGGCACAAAGAAGCCAATCTTTCCCTGGCCTCGAAAAGAGGACGTGATGACCCGTTTGATGTTTGAATTCTCTTCTATTGAGACCCAGAACTTCCATTCAGGATCATCTAATACAGTCTGCTGACGTATCGCTATTTCAATGACATTCCCACTCAAAGTCTTAGGGAGTTCCACATTGATCTTAGTTGGTGAATAGTCGAGTATTCGGCCTTCTAGAGAGGTTAAATAAAACCCTCCACTCTGTTTTGCGAATATGTCAACTAGTTCATCATCTGGCGAATCTGTCGGCCAATAGACCTCACGGAATCCATCGGATACCGTGACACGAATCAATTTTTGGCGATCGAATAGAAGAATACTGGTATCTTTTAGGCGGACCCCACGTATACCCCGTCCAGCCTGACCGTATATCTTCCTATTACCAGCCGGGGAAACACTTTCTAACGTACCATCATCGTGTAGAAGCGCTGCCAATCCAGAGTCTGAACCCCATGATGTTGTTACTGGCCCGAGCCGGAGCTCCTCAGCAGTCGGAGCTGCATTAGCCGCAGTGATAGAGTGAAGTTTTTCCCGAGACGATTCAAGTAATAGTAATTCTTGATTTGTAGCGATTAATGTGCCGCTTTTCCCTCGTTCAACTATCGAATGTGGCTCTTCTAAGATAGGCTTTCCCAGTGCATGCACTTCGGTGCCTTGGGATGAAATTTGGACAATACGATTTCCGTCACTCACCCATACTTGACCTGTAGGATCCTGGGCAATTGCTGCACACTCAGAAATTCCAAGTTTCGCGGCTTCGACGTGGGACACAGTCCGGGATGAGTCTTTGGACACGGTTACCAATCCGCCATCCCAAAGAGCGATATGCATGACCCCGGAATTTGACAACAAAAAACTGGCTACCGTACCGTTCCATTTCGGAAGATTCAAAGGGGCTTGAGTAACCTTTATAATTGTGTCGGCGGCAATGGGTACAAGCCAAATCATGCCCGAAGAAGTGATAGCCCAATGTTCTCCATTTCGGTCTTTGAACGTGGCAACGACGAAATCTGCCGAGTCTATGCGATCAATCGATCCTAGCCGTTTAATCTCCCCTTCTTTTGTCACGCGCCATACAGTTCGACCATCCTCTAGCAATAACACGTCATTATTCGGCCCAAATTCTGATTGCAGTAGCAACTCAATCCGTACTTGGGACGACCATGCTTTGATAAGTACCTCGCCAGCTTTTCGGATTCGATAGATAGAATTGTTGTACCCTGCGATCGGTATCCCATCGTTGCCCTCTAATACAAAAAGAACCCGCTGCGTACCACTACCATTCTTTATAATTGTCATTCCCTCTGGGAGTCGAGCATGTTCACCTGAGCCAGCAGCAAACACACAAGTCGAACTCAATGCAAAGAAATGAATTATGAGAACGAGCAAGCGAAAAGTCATTTTAATAGTCATTTTAGTAGTAAGTAACGTTATGGACGGGCGGGGTCTTATAAGCACGGCGAACCGAGACTGCTTCTAGTGCGCGGAAGTTGGCTATCTCAATATGAGAAATGTGTATATTTCCCCTCTCTCAATCGAAGCAATACGTAAAAGAAATGTAGAGGCGGCGTGGAGACGCGGTATCGCTAGGGTTTGGCGGCGCCTGCTGCGATGACCCGCTTTCACGGTGTCGATCTCACCGAGTCGTACCCACGATCCGTTTCCTCCACGCCCTCATCGAACTGGACGTGCGGATTTCCCGCATCCAGCTCTCGGACAGGTTTCACGTGCAAGCATGCGGCGAAAGGAGGCGTCTGACTTCGATTACGCCGAGACTACCATGCACCTCATTGTACCCGAAGCGGCTCGTCGCGCGCGGCAGCTTGTGCCGCCTCCTCTGCTCCGTCTTGGCCTTCACGTACAGCTTCTCTCGGAACTCTTCGAGTTTTATTTGGGCTGTTAGGCTCATCACCAATCTCCCGCTCGTCCATTCCTTGCGAAGCACCCTGAACCAGGGCTCCGTCCCTCCACGGTCGTTACCCGCTTCATCGGTACCATAAGCCCCTCCGACTCCCAGTCGAGCCACCCCTGACAGCGTGTTCGGGTTGCGATCCCGCTCGACCAGGTCTCCCGTGTTGCGCACTTCGCCTTGCACGCATGCTGCGCCAAATACCCCGACAGACCACTGGACGTTCTTCGGTCGATTGCTCCCGTCCAGCGCGGCGGCCTTCCCCAAATTCCTGTAGGGTCGGCGTCTGCAGCAATTCTCTCGGGACCTGCTCAGGCTTCCACTCGCGTTGCGGCCTGCGTGCTTGC
>PLYS01000227.1:0-3627 GCA_003153455.1 Betaproteobacteria bacterium
CCTTGATGCCGAATTTCGAAGTATAAACCGGAATCCGTGTTCCCGCCGCTATTACCGACGACGGCGACAGTTTCGCCTCCGCGTGTCGCCGCGCCGACCTGCTTGTAAAGCGACTCGTTGTTGCCATACAGGCTCATGTAGCCGTCGCCGTGGTCGATGATCAGCAGGTTGCCAAAGCCGCGCAGCCAGTCGGCGAACACCACCCGGCCGACGGCAATCGCTTTGACCTCGTGCCCGGCGGGGGCGGCGATGAATAGCCCCTTCCACAAGAGACCGCCGCCTTCACGTGGACTGCCAAAGCGGTTCCTTAGTTCCCCGCGCACCGGCAAATTGAGCCGGCCTTTGAGCTGGGTAAACGGGCGGCCGTCGTCCGAGGCATCCGGCAGGTGCTCGTTACGCAGCGTCTCCGGCCGCGAGCGCGCCAGCACCTGGCGCAATTGTTCGACCAGCTTGGCAAGCCGGTTTTCGTCGCGTTTCAGGGTCGAGATCTCGCGCCGCTGTTTCTCGATCTGGCGCGACACACCTACCAGCACTACCTTGCGCGCGTGTTTTTCGGTCTCGAGGCGCTTGCGCTGCGCCTGCTGTTCGGCATCGATCGCGGCGAGCTCGGCGCTTTCCTGCCGGGTTGTGCGCGCCAGCTCGTTGAGCCGGACTAGATTCGAGCGCAGACCGCGGATCAACTCGGCGCGCGCGCGCGACAAGTGCGTCAGGTAATGCAGCTCACGCGCAATCCGGTTCGGATCTTCGCGGTTCAAAAGCAGCTGCAATGCGTCCGGCTGCACCCCGATATACTGCAGGTACAAAAGCCGCGCGAGCCGCGCCTGCTGCACGTCGATCTCGGCCGCAGTGGGGCGGCTCTGACCCTGCAACTCGGCGAGCCGCGCGTTTACCGCGCGTTGCTGTGCGGCGAGTTCGTGCAGCGTGCGGTTCGTTTCGGATATCGCGCGCTCCGATTCGCGCAGTGCATCGGCCGCCTCGCTTTTGGTTTCTTCAGATGCAGCGAGCCGTTTCTGCAGCGCGTCGATGCGGCCGCGCAGCTGCCCGAGTTCTTCTTTTTGCGCGCTGCTTGCCGGAGCGGTAGCGGTCGCGTTGGCGCAAACCGCCGGCAGTATCAGTAACGCGAGGAAAAAGCGACTAGACAAAACTGATCAGCGGCTTGCCCGTCATTTCCGGCGGCTGCGGCAGGCCCATCATCCTGAGCAGCGTCGGCGCCACGTCCTGCAGCGCGCCGCCGTCGCTGATTTTCGCCTTGCGCCCGACATAGAGCAGCGGCACCACGTTCAGCGTGTGCGCCGTGTGCGCCTGATGGGTGGTCTCGTCGAGCATGGTCTCGGCGTTGCCGTGATCGGCGGTGATCAGCACTTCGCCGCCGCTATTCTGCATCGCCTCGATTACGCGCCCGAGGCATTCGTCGAGCACTTCGATTGCCCGCGTCGCCGCCGCGAGATTGCCGGTGTGGCCGACCATGTCGCCGTTGGCGTAGTTGCAGATAATGACGTCGTATTGGCGGCTCTTGATCGACGCCACCAGCTTGTCGGTTAGCTCGTACGCACTCATCTCGGGCTTCAGATCGTAGGTCGCAACCTTGGGCGAGGGCACCAGCACGCGCTCCTCGCCGGGATAGGGTGTCTCGACGCCGCCGTTGAAGAAATAAGTGACGTGCGCATACTTCTCAGTCTCGGCGATGCGCAACTGCTTGAGCCCCTGCCCGGAGATGTATTCGCCGAAACCATTACGAATGTTCTGCGGCAGGAACGCCGCCGGCAGCTTTGAGTCCTCGCCGTAGCTGGTCAACGTGCAGTAGTAACCGAATTTGGGGACGCAAGCGCGCGCAAAGCTGCAGAACCCGGGATGGGTGAGCGCCCGCGTCAACTGGCGGGCGCGGTCGGCGCGGAAATTCATGAACACCACCGCGTCGCCGTCGCGCATGCGCGATGGTTCCGCGCCCGGCGGCACGATCGCGGTTGCCGTCACGAACTCGTCGCTTTCGCCGCGCGCATAGGCCTGATCAAGCGCGGCCAACGCATCGACTGCCCGGTAGGGCGCCTTGCCTTGCGTGAGCAGGTCGTAGGCGGCTTGGACGCGCTCCCAGCGCTGGTCGCGGTCCATCGCGTAGTAGCGCCCGACGATGGAAGCAATGCGTCCTGCTTTGAGTTGTGCGCATTTATTCTGCAGCCGTTCTAGCGATGCGGCTGCGCTTTTGGGCGGCGTGTCGCGCCCGTCGAGGAACGCATGGACGCATACATTCGTGACACCGGCTGTAGCCGCCATCTCGACCATCGCCGCGATTTGCGACTCATGGCTGTGCACCCCGCCCGGCGAGAGCAGGCCGAGGACGTGCAGTGCCGAATTATTGTCGCGCGCGGTGCCTGCAGCCTGGCTCAGCACCGGGTTGGCGAAAAACTCACCGCTTTGGATCGCGGCTTCGATGCGCGTGAAATCCTGGTAGACGACGCGACCGGAGCCGATGTTGAGGTGGCCGACTTCCGAATTGCCCATCTGGGCGGCGGGCAGGCCGACCCATTTTTCGGAGGCGTCGATGGTGGTATGCGGGCAGGTTTGCCAGAAGA
Source organism: Betaproteobacteria bacterium (assembly GCA_003153455.1). Taxonomy (GTDB): domain Bacteria; phylum Pseudomonadota; class Gammaproteobacteria; order Burkholderiales; family SG8-41; genus PALSA-1004. The sequence goes on from PLYS01000227.1 coordinate 2,571, forward strand.
AATCCCAGTGTGGCTTGCGCGCCTGGCAGATCGCATTGTGGTCGCACGCCTCGCGGTAGCCGAAGCCATCGAGGATGATCAGCAGCGCTGGCGTTACTTTCATGATTTTTAATGCTTTCTGTGCCCGTATAAAATGCTGTATCATTTTATTCTATTTTGTTGATAAACGCCTTTTGAGCGGGAATTAGATGCCCAAAAAAATCGACATGCGCGCGTTCCTGATCGACAAGGAAGAGCATATTGAGCAGGCCGCGCGCGCGATGAAGGCCATGTCGCACCCGTTACGGCTCAAGATTCTGTGCGTGCTCGGCAATCAGGAAGTCAGTGTGCAGGGCATCGTTGACAGCGTAGGCACTTCGCAAAGCAACATTTCCCAGCATGTCGCGATCCTGCGTGGGGCGTGCTGCGCACGCGCAAGGCCGCCAACCGGCGTCTATTACCGAGTCGGCGACACGCGTACGCTGACGCTGCTGGGTATGATGCGCGAGGTGTTTTGCGGCATTACCGACTGACCCGTGCGTTTCCATCACAGTCGCTTGCCGCTTTTGTCAGCCCTGCCGTTTTGCTAGAATCCGCGGCTTTGGCTTGAATTGGCCCCTATAGGAACCAGCTTTGGACGCCTCGTTTTTAGTGTTTTTGCAGAAAAACCCGTGGCACATGATATTGTTCGGCACCGCCGTGGTGACCGGTGGCATGCTGCTGTGGCCGCTGGTCAACCGCCTGCTCGTCGGCAGCGCGCCGCAGGTCGGCGCGACCGAGGTGGTGCGACTCATCAACCGCCGCGACGCCTTGGTGCTCGATGTGCGCGACAAGGCGGATTTTGCCGCGGGCCATATACCGAACGCGCGCAATATTCCGCTGCCGGAATTGAGCGGGCGCCTGCGCGAAATCGAGAGATTCAAAGCGCGCCCGATCGTCATCAACTGCCAGTCCGGCATGCGCTCGGCGACTGTGTGCAGCATGCTCAGGAAAAACGGCTTCGGCGAAGTATTCTCGCTGCGCGGCGGCATCGGCGGCTGGGCGGAGGCAAGCCTGCCGGTGGAGAAGGGATCGCTGA